>JARBUO010000234.1 GCA_029239605.1 Bacillota bacterium
AGAGCATCCCTATGGGCATGCCCGGTTTGAGTATCTGACCGGTATGGCCATATCCCTCCTGATTATTCTGCTGGGAGGAAAACTCCTGACGACTTCATTCGATAAGGTGCTGAATCCGGACCCTCTTCAGTTCAGCCCCATCATCGTGTTGGTTCTCATTATTGCCATTGTTGTGAAGCTCTGGCAAACCAGATTCAATGCGGCCATCGGGGAAGAGATTCACTCCACCACACTCAAAGCAACCGCTACTGACAGCAGAAACGACGTCATTGCCACAAGTGCAGTGCTGCTGAGCATTCTTGTCGGTAAATTCACAGGGCTTCAACTGGACGGGTACATGGGCTGCATTGTGGCGCTGTTCATTATGTTTTCAGGCATTCAGCTGATTCGAGAAACCTCCAGCCCTCTACTGGGAAAAGCCCCGGACCCTGAGCTGGTAAGTGAAATTGAAGAAAGAATCTGCTCCTGCGAAGACGTTCTCGGAATTCACGATCTCGTCGTTCACGATTACGGTCCCGGTAGAATTTTCGCCTCTGTTCATGTAGAGGTGGATGCCTATGGAGATTTGATTCAAAGCCACGATGTCATTGACAATATAGAAAGGACCATCAGCAATGATCTCAGAATCCATTTGGTGGTTCATATGGACCCGCTGGAAACCCAGGATCCTCTGACAAAAGACCTCAACGGAAGGATTGGAGAAATTCTTGATGGTTTGGATGGCGTCATCGGGTATCATGACCTGAGAGTGGTTGCAGGTTACACCCACAGCAATATCATATTTGACATCGTCATCTCACCGGAGTGTAAACTGGCTGAAAGTTACATCAGGGCGTATGTTCAGGAACAGCTGCAGCTTTTGGACAAGACATATTACGTAGTGATTACCTTTGATAAGAGCTACGTTAAGAATAATATTTGATCCTTCAAAGTCTCTAAATGAAAAGGAGAACGGAAATGACAACGGATTCAAAGCTGAACATTCGTATTTTGAGAAACGCTCACTATGGTGGGGCTGCCCTTCCGGAATTTCTATCGGAAGCAGAGGTATGCCATATCCGCAGATTTCATGAAACGGCAGCAGATTATCAGGCGACTCCCCTCATAAAGTTAAAGGCCCTGTCCAGTCAACTCGGTGTAAGGGCAATTTACATAAAAGACGAATCCAAACGATTTGGACTAAACGCATTTAAAAGCCTGGGCGGCTTATATGCGGTAACTCGTATCATTTGCCAGAAATTGAATCTGGATATTCGGCAGGTTACGTTTGATGATTTACAGGCTCCTGAAATAAAAGAGCGAATCCGTCATATGGTTTTTATTACAGCCACCGATGGAAATCATGGCAGAGGGGTTGCCTGGGCCGCTTCCAGATATGGCTGCCGCTCCTATATTTATATGACCAAGGGCACAGCCCAAAGCCGTGTAGATGCCGTTTATGCCGCAGGTGCCGAAGAAGTCATCGTAACCGAAGTCAGCTACGATGAGACCGTAAAGCTGGCCGCAAAGCGTGCGGAAGAAAACGGCTGGACGCTGGTTCAGGATACTGCCTGGGAAGGTTATGAAGAGATTCCAGCCTGGATCACCCAGGGCTATACCACAATGGGTGCAGAAATTCTGGAACAGCTCAGACTGGAAGGAGTTCAAAAACCAACGCATCTGTTTCTTCAAGCGGGAGTAGGCTCCTTCGCAGGCGGAATTCTCGGATATTATGCCTGCCGTTTTGCAGGAAACCCTCCCATAACCGCCATTGTGGAGCCCACCAATGTAGCCTGTATTCTGGAATCCGCTTTGGCAGGCGATGGGAAGCCCCATGGGGTTTCTGGTCTTCAGGAAACCATCATGGCAGGTCTCAATTGCGGAGAACCCTGCCTTACAACATGGAGCATTCTAAGAGATTGGTCATCGTTCTTCACTTCCTGTCCGGATTACGTGTCGGCAAAAGGAATGCGAACCCTTGCAAATCCGCTTGGTGATGATCCTAAGATCATTTCCGGAGAATCGGGTGCGGTTGGATTGGGCCTGCTGACGCTTCTCATGGAGCGAAGCGAGCTTGCGGTGATGCGTACACAAATGGGACTCGATGAAAATTCTGTCGTTCTTCTGATCAGCACCGAGGGCGATACCGATCCTGCAGGTTACAGAGAGGTCGTCTACGATGGGAAATGTCCCATGCCAAGATAAACCATTCCCTACTCAATTGATTCCTTGCCAGCGCACCCTCTGATATATCCAACAGGACCATGAAGAGAAATCTCACGGATCAATTCTCCCATCTCCTCAATGGGAACTTCAAGATCTCTTTGAATCCAAAAGGTAATCAGACCAATTTGGGCGGATGCCATATATTCCATCACATACTCTGTCCGAGGAACAATGGGCAGGTTTTCTTGCTGCATTAAGTGATGCAGCGTTTTCTTGACAATATTTTTAATTTTGTATACGAAATTGGGATCACCATTGTTTCCCAGCAGCACCTTTAGATATCTGCCATACTTTTCATAGAAAGACAGGGGCGGCATAAAGTCATGAATATCCCCTCCCCGTAAAATCATAATGGCAACGCCTTTTATCTTGTTCACCAATTCTTCCAGAAACTCGTCTTCTGCTTTTTCAAGCAGATCATAAATATCCTTATAATACACGTAAAAGGTTCCTCTATTTAAGTTTGCTTTCTCAGTAATTTCCTTGATACTGATCTTTTCTATTTTCTTTGTCTCATACAGATCAAAGAACGCTTCCTTGATGCGGTCCTTTGTTTCCGTCACTCTTTGAGAATCTTGATTCATTTCACATTCCTCCGGTACACTGGTTTTGTGCATTTTTACCCCGACATTTCACATAATATTGTTGATTTATTTTCAGAATTTCACTCAGTATAATGAGAGTATAAAACAACACGTTGTCGTGCACAATTATTATTTTATCCCGTTCTGTTTCCAGGGCCTCAGCGCTGTATGTCACGGCTGTAAGCAGCTGCCGGAGGATCATACGGAAACGAGAATGGCTAAAATGAAAGGATTCAAAATGATAGACAAAACAGATTGTATCATCATGAATCAAGTGAATAAATATTACGG
>JARBUO010000086.1 GCA_029239605.1 Bacillota bacterium
GAGCGGTTCCTTACCTGTAAGATCCTGCCCAACAAGGCACTGGCCCGTTGTTTGCATTGTTGCTTTTTTATTTTCTACCATTTTCTCTTTCGCCATTTTAATACCTCCTGTCTAAACAGCAGCGATCATTTTTATATCGATTCACAGGTTTGCTCTTCTGTATGGAAGGATTCGTGCTCCAGCTCATGCATGCGATTTACCTTTGGCAATGAGCCCTTTCCTTCAAACTCAGACAGAAGCCATGCGTCCACAATTTTCTTTGCCAATTCCGGCCCCACCACTCTTGCACCAAGAGTTATGACCTGGGCATTGTTACTCTTGCAGAGCCTTTCAGCCGAGTAGACATCATGGCAAACACCTGCATAAACGCCTTCCACCTTGTTGGCGACAATTGCCATTCCAAGTCCTGTTCCGCAAAGCAGAATTCCTCGGTCAAATTCCCGGTCTTTTATTTTTTTTGCCAGATGATAACCGATGTCCGGATACAAATAAAATCCTTCTCCCATGTAATTCAAGTCTGTAATATGTACACCCTTTTCCTTCAGATGTTCGAAAATCACCTGTTTTAAGTCTGTGGCCGCAGGGTCACAGTCGATTGCCACTTTATAGTTGACATGCTCCATACAACGCAACTCCTTTACAAATATGTATTGATTATATGAGCCACTCCATTTTCGTCATTGGTTAGCGTAACGATATCCGCCTCTTTCTTCACCGATTCCGGCGCGTTCCCCATTGCAGCGCCAAGACCGGCATACTGCAGCATGGAAACATCGTTTTCGTCATTTCCGATGGAGATGATTGCCTCTCTGGCTATCCCATAGAACTCTGCGATGCTCTTTACCGCTGCTCCTTTCGAGGCACTGACGCTGTTCACTTCAAGGTGTTTGGGTTTTGAAAAGGTAAGGCTGATGATGTTACGGTATTTCGTTCGAAGTACTGTCTGTATTTCCTTCAGCTTTTCCTGCTCATCCATCAGCAAAAGCTTCCCGACACTTACCTTTCGCGCATAGTCGGACAGTTTTCCCACAGCTTCCAGCGCTACACCGGTAAGATCCCGGTAATAGTCCGTATAATGATTTAATTCTGAACTGACCGCTCTATGCTCGTGATATAAATTAACATGGATACCCATGGATTCTATGTCTTCTAATATTCCAGAACAAACCGTACCCGGAATCGTAAATTGATTTAAAATATTGTCTGTTTGCGGATCAACGATATAGGCGCCGTTTACACAGCTCATCAGATCTTGAAAGCCAGCCTCCTTTAGAAAGACTTTCGCCCCTGTGTAATTGCGCCCTGTTACCATGCAAAGCTTTACTCCTGCGAATTTTGCCCGATTCAGTGCTTCCTTATTCTCCCTGGAGATCTCGAAGTGATCGTTCAGCAGCGTATCATCCAGGTCGATTGCTATCATTTTATACATATTATCTCGTCTTTCTCTTTGCCTTTCCTTTGTTGTTCAAATCATACTGAGGATCATAGGGAATCATCTTCTCTAGAAGTTCTCCGCTTCCGGAAAGGGAATCCGTATCCAGCCAATATCTTCCTCTCCAGAAACGATCATTGCCGATCCTGATATAGACACGATCCGTCATAATGAATCTCCGTATTCGGAGGAACGTAATCTCATCCCAGTGGTAATCATGCTTCTGAAAAAAACCGTAGAAGGTTATTGTTTCACCGTCGTCAGTGATTCGCCTGGGCTGATTCATTGCAACCAGAGAACTCAAAAGCAGAATTGGAACAACCACGAGGATTAACTGATTGATCATACCCGCATTCCCTTGCAGACGATCATAAACTGCCCAGGCAAGGGCCCCTGCCATCATGATATTGGGTCCCAAAATGGAAACCAGATAATAACCTCTCTGATAACTGTACTCTTTCATAACGTCTCTCCTTGAACTATCAAGCCACAGATTGGGCAAAGGTAAGGCGAATCATCCGCTTGATGCCGATATTTCCTAATGGTATTCTGTTTATACTATCCATTTTTTTCGTGGATCAATGTGATCAAGTCCTGGCCCGTCTCAGCCTTTGCAATTTCCTCTTCAAATCCCGGGGAAGATAAAATTCGATAAAATTGAGTTACAATTCCCTGTCCATCCTCCGGCAGTGCCAGCATATAGAGGTTTCTGACCGGATTTCCATCCCATAAGAGTTCTGCGCGCAGCCGCGCAAATGCAATGGACGGCTTACTGACAAATCTCGGATCGGCATGAGGGATTGCGGAGCCATATCCAATAAACGTTGGGGCCATCTGCTCTCGTTCCAATACATTTTCTGCAAAACCGATCTTTACAACGCCCTTTTCCTGCATCAGCGCAGCGACCTTTCGAATTGCTTCCTCCTTGGTATCGGCTTCAAGATCGAACATCGTAAGATCAGCTGAGAACAGTTCCTCAAGGCGAGCATGGGAAGCGGCAGCGGTGCCATCCAAAGGAGCGGTGGAACCTCCGTCCAGGGCAGTGGCGGCCGTATCATCAAAAGAAGCGGCAGCACTTTCCCCCAAAGCAGCGGCGGGGCCTCCATCTAAAGCGGCAGTTCCGCTCAAGGCTTGCTCACTTACCTCCGAAGAAAGGGTGAAGTCCACAAGATGCCTCAGTTGATTCGTGCCGGCACCATTCAGAATGCTTTCGATAAAGATAAAGGGAAGATCGTGAATGTTCGGATTAATAGTACCTACAACAGCGATAACGTCTTTGGTTTTTCTGATTCCTGCTATTATTTCCTTCGTGTTTCCATGGATTGCTCCAATGGGTATGATCTCCAGTTTTTCGCTGAGATCCGGCAGCAGGTTTTCCAAAAGTTCTTTTACTTTTAACGCAGAGCCTTCCCCTGTAATACAGGCTGTGAGTATAGCTTTTGGCTTAGCCGAATGATTTGTACTGCTCTTTTGGGACAACCTGGTAACATATTTGGGATTCTCCTCAAGAACGCTGACAAGCTGATCAATATCCATGCCCGGTATAATTGCCCGACGGACGGCATCGATGACAAGCACTGTATCAGTCCTGACAATCACCCGGGTAACAATTCCTGTCTTTTGGGTCACGATTTCTCCGAAGGTAACAAGTGATCCCATATCTACGAGGAGGACGACACCTTTTCCCTCATCTGCGCTGACAACAGCATCAATCACTCTGTCCAGGGCATCCTCGGGACTTTCATCCAGAGACATTTCCACACTTTTTGCATGGGTTACACCAAGAAGGCGGTTTGCGACCTCGCTCATTCCGCTGGCCACATGTCCATGGGAAATGAGTACAATTCCCACGCGCCCCTCGTCCTCTATTTCCTCTTGATCGGAGAGCGACAGAATACACATGGCAAGAAATCCAACTTCGCCCTCCGAGAATTTAATATTCAGAGATTCCTCCGCAAGGGCTACCATGAGCTCTGCAGTTTCAAACTCCTCTCTGTGCTCTTCCTTCAATTGAAGGGTTCTGGGATTTAGAATCGGCTTTCCCTGTTTGATTCGATCCACGGTGGTTTTCAGGTGGATGGCAATGCTGTAAAAAAGAGTATCACTGGCTACTGCAAGCCGTTTCTCCGCAATTTTCAGCATCTGCTCCACCAAGTCAACAATCTCATTTCCGACAATGTTGATCAGATCGGTCTTCACCATGGACCTGGAGTTTTTCCTCAGATTCTGAATCATTTTTTTAAATCTACTGTCCAGTTCTCCACCGATATAGGCGTTGATGGTTTCGTCTGTCATCCCCTGCTCCTGAAGCTGATTGTACCGCCGTTCAATATAGGGGTATATCTCTGAAGAAAGGGAATAAAGATCCTCTTTGAAGAGTGGTTTGTCAACAGAAGATCCGGGAGAAATCTCCAGACATCCGTGGGTGAGGCTTTCCACTTCTCCTCTGTTTTGTATTTTCAAAAGTCCCTTCCTCGTATGCTGAGGAAGATCATCTGCTGTAATTCGAATAGAATCCGTCTGATTTACAATCCGTTCCAGAAAACCCTTGGCGCAGGAAACCTGAATATCACTCCATAATTGGCCCACATTTCCGGGGCAGTCGTAGAGCAGCAGCGCTCTGACAACCTCAGAGTCCACTATTACAGGAGTATTGGTCCTTGTTGATTCTCTTGAAAAGAAGTTGGCAATGAGCTTGAAGCGCTCCTTTAGAGGCCGGGCGGCAAGAGACGGCACCTCAATCATCATGGGAATCCGTCTGCGGAACGTAAGCAACAGGGTAGAATCAGGGTTTTCCGTCGTAGCCATAAGAATCTGCAAAGAGGCCTTTCTGCTGCTGCTGGTCTCTCCCAGCCGACGGAAACTTCCCTTGTCAATTAAATAAAACAGCTGTTCCTGTCCTTCAGGACCCAGTCTATGGACCTCATCAAGAAACAGAACCCCTCCGTTTGCCTTTTCCACGAGCCCTTCCTTATCTTTGTCCGCTCCGGTAAAGGCTCCCTTCACATATCCAAAGAGCTGCGCCATAAGCAGCTGATGGTTGTTGGCATAATCTGCACAATTAAATGTAACGAACGGCGCATGCTCAGAGATCATGCCGGAAACCCTTGAAAAATTGTACATCGATTCAGCAAGATCGCTTTTTCCGACACCGGGTTCTCCGTAAATCATGGTATGAAGTCCTCTGGGAGGATACAAAACCGATGCTTTTGCCTGCATGATAACAGATTTCAGGCTTTTATCGTAGCCGATAATATGAATGAACGGATCGGTTTGATCCTGAAAATCCGCTTTCGGTTTTTCTCCGGTATCTGTGATATCGTTTCCAGACTTTTTACCTTCCATCACACTTGCGGCGCTCGAAACAGTCTGTTGCAATTGCTGCTTTTCTCTTCCCTGCTGCAGTTGCTCTTTTCTCTGCAGTGCAGATTTCCTGCCGGCCATGCCATATTTCACACGGATTTCCTCCATGTATTGCCGAATGAGAAATCTGGAAACCTCAAATCCACTACTGTTGATTTCATCCTTAATTGCGCTCTCCTTAATATTTGGATTGAGCGCAAACAGCTCCTCCATAAACCTCATCAGATGAGGTTTTCTTCTCTCTCTGGAATCTGGAATATTGCGTTTCAAACGCAGCGCAGTCACCTGCTCGCGTTTCATTCCAAGAAGCGCAGCAATCTGCTCGTCCGTAAGGGGATTTTTTTTATCTTCTTTTTCAATACATTCTATGATTTTATCAAACATACCCATTACCCCCTTTTAAAAAGTAGCTTAGGCCGCTCGTCAGAACGAAGCCCAAGGAATTTCCATCCTTTGATTGTAACAGATCGAACGAATAATTGCCCTGGTAAGAGGAAATTGTGTTTCATCCAGTGTTCCATTGTCAAACAGGCGCTCCAGATGCGGTCCAATGGCCAGTGCCAGCTCTGCACCTTCCACTGTCTCATCCCGCATTTTCTCATTCTTGGCTTCACAATAGAGCATTCCCTCTCCCAACAGTCTTCCCATTCTGCTGTTTCGCCCTGCCTGGCAGGTCACATATAGGTCTCCCACTCCGGCAAGACCATAAACATTCGTCTGGTCGCCCTTCATAAAATCCACCAGAAGGCCCATCTCCCTGACGGCCTCTGTAAAGAGACCAGCGGAGGGATTGTGCATTTGGGCTGCGTTGGCTGCGGTTTCCGCAACCGCCAGCTGCCCTGAGGGAACACCTACGCCAAGAGCATAGAAATTTTTCATCGCCGCACAGAGTTCCAATCCAGTCAAATCTGTCGTGAAATTGATATGATAATAATTCGATCTGAACATTGCGTCAAGCCAGGGAAACTGTTTTGCATCGGGAGATCCAAAGGTAACTCTTGTCTCACGCCTTGCAGCAAGTTCTCCCGCGATACAGGGGCCGCCGACAGCTCCCACAGAAAACACTCCCGCTCCCATTTGCTTAAGCCGTTCTGCTGCATAAACAGGAAGAATAGAAAGGCCCTGTTCCGTTACCGTAAGCCCTTTTGTGAGCATGAGCAGCGGAACGGGCTGTTTCAGCAATGTGCCAAGGAGTTCCAGTGCCCAATCGACGCCTGCAGAACTCACACCAATTACGATGAGATCCGGCAAATCACTGATAATATTCCCCAATTCTTCAAAATCATAAAACTGTACTTGTTTTGGCAGCTCCATTTTTAATTTTGGATGGATCCTGCTCCGTTTCAGTTCTTTCATAATTTCAATGTCCAACGGCGTACCCACCAAATGAACTTCCTGCCCGCCGTCAGCAGGAGGAAAGCAAAACGCACTTCCCATGACACCGGCGCCGAGAACGATCATCTTTGACATCTTATCCCCTCAATTCCTTATGCTGCTTCCTACTCATTTCAGCTTTGCGATAATTTCGTCCACCGTTTTTTCCATGCCCATCTTTGTGATAAAGGCCATCCCGCTGACAATGGGAATCTCAGTCTTAAAGTTAGCCGGTCCAATGGTAACCAAAACATCGGGATTTTCATTTTCCAGTTTGAGGTCATAGATGTTTTCCGCTTTTACTTCAACATCAACGCCCTTGCTGCTGCAGATGCTTTTTATGGTATCTACCGCAAATTTCATTTTGTTGGTGGACGTTCCTGATGCCACCAATACTTTCTTAGCCATATAGTTTCCCCTCCTATGGAATCACTGATTTAACGGAGTGTGCGCAGATGGTCGAGGATCAGTGTTTCCCTATGTCCTTGCTCCATCTACCAGCAGGGTTTGACCGCTTACATATCCGGCTTCATCCGATGCCAGATAGACTGTTGCATTTGCAATATCCGCCGGAAGTCCGATCCGTCTCAGGGGAATCTGTTCAATCAGCGCATCCCTGGCGGACCCCGGTGGATATAAGTGATCCAAAATCTCGGTGACGATGGTTCTCGGCGCGACGCAGTTCACGTTGACACCAAGGGGTCCAAGCTCTTTGGCAAGGGTTCTTGTCATTCCGATCTGCCCCGCTTTTGTGGCAGAATAATGGGCACCGCCTCCGGTTCCTGTATATGCAGAGGCCGAGGAGATTACTACGATCCTTCCCTTGGCCTCAATCAGCGGTTCCAGCAACCCCTTTATCGTGTTGAAGGTTCCGGTCAGGTTGACTTTTATGGTCTTATCAAATTCCTCAGCCGTCAGATCCGCAAACCCTCTTCGGAATGTAATTCCTGCATTGCACACGACGATGTCAAGTCTTCCGAATGCATTCAGAACGATATTTCTTGCCGTTTCTACATCGTCCGGATTCCCGATGTTCATAGGAATGAAGATTGCTTCCCTTCCCAGATTTCGAATTTCTCTGCAAGCGTCTTCTCCAGCCTCTTCCGAGATATCCGTAACTGCAATCCTGGCGCCTGCCGCTGCCATTTTCAAGGCGATTTCCCTGCCGATTCCTTTGCCCGACCCGGTAATTAATGCGGTCTTTTCTGTTAAATCAAATTGTCCCATCAGACTGCTCCTTTCCCGCACGCTACACCATCCAGTCGAAAGATTTCACCGCTGATCCCGCCGGACATGGGTGAAGCCAGAAATACAGCAAGATGCGCTGCACTGCTGCTTTCCTGAAAGAGCGCTCCGTTGGGTGCAATGGCATTGACACGGATACCGCTTCCTGCAAGCTCTCCGGCCATTGCCAGTGTCATTCCATGAACCGCCGCTTCGGAAGCAGAAAAATCCGTTCCTCCTCCCGTTCCTGATAAAGGAACTGATGAAGTGATATTTACGATGGAGCCAGATCCCTGTTTCGCCATCTCGCTGCTGATACATTTTGAGATATGAAATACGCTGTACAGGTTGTGTTTCAGGGACTCATTCCATTCTTCAAGCGTCAGATCCCGGATGGGCACATTCCTATGTAGCTTCAGATCATTAATTAAAATATTTACTGTTCCATTTTGAAGAATGAGTTCCTTGGCAAGCGCCTCAGCATCTTCATACACATCTAGGTTTTTGCGGTAAGAAGCTGCTTTGCCGCCAGCCTGACGGATTCTCTCAGTCAGTGCGCTTACCTCCTCTTCCGCAAACTCATATTGCATTGCCACATCCGCACCGGACGAGGCAAGGAGCTCTGCAATCCTTCTTGCATCCTCCCTGTCACAGCCGGTTACCAATGCAGTCAGCCCGTTTAATTCAATTTGATTCATCTGTTCTGCCTCCTCCATCAAGCCGGTGAAATCATAACCTTAAGGCATTTCTCCCCGGGATCCGTCGCCGTTTTTATCGCCTGATCCAGTTGATCCAGGGAGAATCGATGGGTAATCATACTTTCCACATCAATGACTTTTCTATGGATCAACTCCAGTACCGTGGGATATTCAAAGGGCGTGGAAGAGTAACTTCCGATGAGGCTGACTTCATCCATACAAATGCGATTCGCCTCAACCGGAACCGTAGTTCCTTCATTAAAAATTGCAAAAGAGAGTACGGTCCCGCCTTTTGCTGCACACTCCACCGCCTGTGAGAGCAGTGCAGGCACAGCAGCAGCGACAAAGATCACATCTGCGCCTCTGCCTTCCGTGATTTCCATGACCCTCTGCTTCATATTCTCACGAGCACCATTGATGATCTGATCCGCACCGAGCTTTGCTGACATTTCCAGACGAAATTCAGAAACATCGTTTGCAATTACAGTTCCTGCCCTCCATGCTTTTGCAAGCTGAAGCAGAATTGCCCCTACCTGACCGGTTCCGATAATCATAACGCTGTCTCCAGGTCGAATCCCAGCTCTTTCGATGGCCCGCAATGCACAGGCCGTCGGTTCCATCATGGCCGCCTGCTCAAAAGTCATATCGTCCGGCAGTTTCACCATGGAGTGCTTTACATGCAGAGGGGAAAGCCGTATGTACTCTGAAAAGCCTCCAGGCTCAATATTGGTTTCCTTCCATTGCCTGCAAACGGTATGATGCCCCCTCTGACAGGAATGACAGGTAAAACACGGGACATGATGGGCCAGAAATACCCAGTCTCCAACCTGAAAATCCTCGACGCCCTTCCCAAGTTTCACGATTTCTCCGCCTACTTCATGTCCCAGCACAGTTCCGGGTTTTACGGTTCCATGAACCGCCTTATGAATGTCAGTACCGCATAGTCCGCAGGAATGCATTTTAATCAGAGCTTCTCCGTCTGTCAGTTCCGGCAGGTCCCGGTCTTCTGTTCTGATATCATCGATGTTATAATAAGCCGCAACTTTCATAACCCGCTCCTTTCTTGATACCCCCGCTCCGTTATTTTAATTTCTCGACGATGTTCTCAATATCTTTGTCGATTCCCACGCCGGTTAAAAAGGAAAGGGTTCTGATCACAGGGGTATCTCCTGCTCCTGTAATTGGAGTGGTTGCAATAATCAGATCATAAGATGCTGCCTTGCTTGGAACCTCGGAAGCCTTACACTGATCTACCGAAACATCAAGGCCTTTTGCAGCAAGACTTTCCTTTACTTTATTCACAACTACAGTAGAGGTAGCAATCCCGGTGCCGCAGGCAACCAAAACTTTTTTCTTTGCCATTTTGTTTTCTCCCTTCTTCACTCATCAGTAATTGATGATTCAGCCGGCCTGCATAAACGCTGCAGGCCGGCATTAACAAATTGCTAAGTTATCAATGAGGCCAGAGTACCCTCCTTTGACAAAGTACAACACGCCTGAAGCCAACTGAATAAGTTTGCAGACGGCAAATTTGTTCAATGACTAGGCAGCCTTTTCGCTGGCATAGTGGTCCTATGCTAACGAAAGGCTAACAACGGCTTTGCCTCCTACGCAAGCTGTGCTTGCTACGCTGTCCGTTTTTCCTTCTGGCTAAAGCCAGGGAAAAAAGGCAACGACAGTGGATAAATTTGCCTTTGCAAACCGTGTTGGACCTTGTCAAAGGAGGGTATCTGTCTTAATGCGCTGAGGATATTCAACCGCTGCGTCTTGACATGCCTTGTATTTCTTACTCGTATTTTTTATCTGTAAGCTTCTGCTTCTGTGATTTCTTTAGCATACTGCTTTTTGATATCATTTCTGACGTAGTACCAAATCAGACCGTATACAACTGCAACGCCTGCACCGACAGCAATCATCGCAGGGTTCTTGAAGTCCATCAGGTGAATGATAATCCATGGAATGATATGAGAACCGGAGTCAATACCGGAGATCATGGTGGCACCTTCCGGGAAGTCAAATCCAACCGCATGGCCCATAACCGTTGAAAGTTCTGCAAGGTTTGTCGCCAGGAAGAAGACAATACACATGGTAGCAACGCCGTTGATCAGACCGCGGATAATGTTGCCTCTGGATGCGGCTACCGCCCAAACCATTGTGAACGGCAGCACGGAAAGGTCAGCCAGAGGAAGCATTCTATTATAAGGAAGGATCATAGCAAGACCGATGGCGATGGGAACCATCAGGAGCGCTACAGCCATATTTGCTGGGTGCCCGATAACGATGGCTGCATCAAGACCAATATAAACATCTTTTCCGGGAAACTTTCTCTGAATAAACTCTCTGGCTCCTTCAGAGAACGGAATCAATCCTTCCATGAGAAGTGCAACCATTTTGGGCATGATGGTCAGACCAGCAGAGATCTGAATACCAAGGGTGAGCACACCTTTCAGATCAAATCCGCCCAAAACAGCCATCAGGATACCCAGCAGAAGTCCCATCATCATGGGTTCTCCCATGAGTCCGAATCTCTTTCTGATGGATTCAGGGTCAGCCTGCAGTTTGTTTAATCCGGGTATTTTATCTTCAATTTTGTTCATTAAGTACATGATGGGCGCAAAGTTTACCGTTTCACTATGTGGAAGAGAAACGCCGGGAAGACCAAAATGGTGTTCCAGAACCGGTGCGGTCCAGTCAGCGAGCTTAAAGGTGATTGCGGCCGTCAGACAACCGGCGATAATTCCAAGGAGCATGTTGTTGGTGGAGTAATAAGCAACCGATCCTGCGAAAATGAAATGCCAGTAGTTCCAGATATCCACGTCCATAGTCTTTGTAAAGTTTACAGCCAGCAAAATCAGGTTCATGATAAGTATGATGGGAATTAATAGCGGGGCTACCGGAGTACCGAATGAAATTGCCGCACCGATTGGCCAGCCTACATCTACGATATCAAGTTTGAAGCCCAGGTTTTCGACCAGTGCCGTTGTGGCGGGTCCTACGGAACCAAGCAGGAGTCCTACAACCAGATTGATTGCTACAAATCCAACACCGATGGTGATACCTGCCCGAAAAGATTTTTTGAAGCCTTGCCCCAGAACGAGCCCGAAAATCGTAATGATGACCGGCATCATAACCGATACGCCAAGGTCCAGGATGAAGTCTACAACAGTTTTAATAATTGACATACTTTTTCCTCCTTAATTATTATTTTGAAAAGGATGATTGCAGTTCAGTCCGCAATTCCTTCCTTTTACCTGAATAGTATCAGCACTGTCCTGCCGATACAGCTTCCCTGATCAGGGAAATTGTCTTTTTCGGGTCTTCCGACTGCTGGATATTCTTCAGCAGCTCTCCGTCAGAGAATAAACCGACAAGGCTCTGCAGCATTTCCAGCTGCTCAGACGGATCGTTGATGGCCAGTTGGAAAATAAGCTGAACTTCCACTTTTAATTCATCATCTCCCATGAGATGAAACAGAACCGGTTGTTTCAAGGTACCGATTGCTACTGCAGGCGCATTGACATGCACTGCATCGGTATGTGGAATTGCTACTCCCACACCGTTTGTGGATAATCCTGTAGGATATATTTTTTCACGGTCCTTCACCGCCTGGGTGTAAGTATCCTTTACAAATCCTTTTTTTAACAGAAGTTCTCCCAGTTGATCAATACATTGAAATTCGTCCTCTGCATCAATATGGATCAATACCAGATCTTCGGAAATATAGTTTGTTAATCCTTCCACTTGCATCCCCCCTATGTTTTGCTACTCTGTATTATCTGGATTAAACAAATTGTTTACACTTTTTATATTTGCAACTACTGTGCCAACAGTTGTATTAATTGTAGATGCACTGCAATGCAATGGTTCCAGCTCGGCAATCCACAATAAATACAATTCTTCGAATGTATATTTCGTGGTACCTGTTTTTTTGGTAGAACTGGCGCTCACAATTTCTACACCGGTTCGTTCACCGGTAAGAAACCAAAATATTGGAATTGGCGCACGAAAAAAGCAACAGTGATACTTGCACTGTTGCTTCTCAATCCTTGTTCTTGCTCTATCTTATCTTTTATGTTTTTCTTTCCAAATATTTCTAATTCATGTTTTTCTTTCTGAATCCCTTTTATGATTCTTCTGCTTCCCCGATCCCGCATTCGATCATCTGTTTTAAGATTTCCACTGCCATGATTTCGTCAGGACCTTCGGCCCGGATGATAATTTCGGTTCCTTTAATCAACCCACCGGCTAGAATGTTGATGATGCTCTTTGCATTGATGATTTGTTCTTTATGAAGAAGCTGCACGTCAGATCGAAAAAGAGCAGCAGCTCTTGCAAATTCCGCAGCAGGTCTGGCGTGAAGCCCTGATCGATTCATGATTACGACTTCCTGTTGATACATAAGATCCCTCCCAAGCGGTATATCCTATCTCGAAGGTTTTGACACCGCCAAAGCGAAACATTAATCGATGGGAGGTGTCCCGAAACGAATCAGTATTTTTTAGCGTTGATCCAGTTCTTTTTTGATACTTTTGTATTCTTTCTCGATCCGGAAAAACTTTGTGATCAATCTTCCCGGCATTGACATCACCGACTTGACCGGTGCGCTTTTAATTTCTTCCTTTACTCGTTCAGGTTTGGTTCTAATTCTGTGCATCACTTCGTCCGTATATGCGGCAAATGCTGTTTCCTTACTTGCATGGAATTCTCTGTGGCAGTTTGTGCAGTTAATTTTGATGATCTTCTGTCCGGCGTACGTGACGACATGGACGGTTTCCTCATTGCATGTCTCGCAGAACAAATCCATGTTAACCTTTGTGATATCCATCCTATCAGCCACCTTTCATTCATGAATTTCATACGGCAGGAATCTGCTCTTGTTCTTCTGCTGCCGCTTCCCTCTCGCTTAACAGCAGTCTGCCGCCTTTTCAGCAGCAGACTTGCTATCATACCCTTTGTTGCAATGAGTATATAATAATATTACCCCATTGTAAAGTTCAACGAAACATCGGTAATGCAAAATTCTTCATGAACTTCATTCCAAGAATGAAAAGATGAATTTAGAAGTGCTTGATAGCATTAGTATTCCAGCAGATAACTTAAATTTCTATTTGCCAGTTCTTCTTTTAAATATGCTTCAATTTCTGCGGCGCTGTGCAGGCTCATGGCATGTTCCGCCACCTTTTGCGCCTGCTCCATGCTCACCGAAGTAAT
>JARBUO010000087.1 GCA_029239605.1 Bacillota bacterium
CAAGGTTCTTACATTGATTGAACATCCCCATGCGGCAGGCATCACATTCCCCGCACCAATTCATGGACTCAACACTTACCAGATCCCCGATCTTGAGCCTCTGCTTCACGTCCTTGCCGATCTCGACAATCTCGCCGGAAAACTCATGTCCGATGATGATCGGATACTTGGAGTGCCCATCGTATTTCGTGTAGCCATCCTCGTCCTTAAGAAGCAAATGCGCGTCAGTTCCGCAAATGCCTGCGGCCCCTACCTTCAGCAATACTTCGTCCTCAGCCGGAGCAGGAACGGGACGGTCGGTCACTGCGCCCCGAATATTTCTCCAGATGGAATTTCCCCGTGCGGAACGCCTGGTAGAAGCCTCCCTTTCAGACAGCTTATAGCCTGCTTTGGGCTCCCAGTCGGCGTTAACATAAAATCCTCTCATTGTTCATCCTCCTTTTGCAGCATTTCATTGAGAGCACGTATTCAGTTGTACGTTTTTTTCCAGGTACTTGTTTGAAATGGAATCATTTTTCAGGAAATAGGTTCGGAGTCATTTTTAATAAGCAGTTTGTTTTTTTTACAGGTTCCAGAATCGTTTTAGAAAATAGGTGTATTCATACAATCTGTCAGGTGACTGATTGCCATGCGGGCTGCCGTTATTCCATCTGGCTTTGGAAGGCATTCAACAGAAAGATATCCCTGATACTCAATGTCTTTCAGCGCGTTTAGAATGGTCCTGAAATTGAACTGGCCGCTTCCGGGATAACCTCTGGAATTATCGGCAAAGTGCATGTATCCTAATTTGTCTCCGCAGCATCGGATGGCGTGAGCAGGGTCAGTTTCATCAATCCCCATATGGAAGGTGTCAAGATGGACATAACAGTTGTCCAGATGATTTTTTTGAATGAATGCAACGGTCTCTGCAGCGGTATTGAAGAGATTGGTTTCATATCGGTTGATTACCTCAAGATGAATCTTTACATTTCGCTCTCCGGCATATTCATTGAGAATTCCAAGATGATATGCCAAACGATCCAGATATCTCCCGGCGGAGGTTTTCTCGGGAAGTCTGCCTTTCACCCAACCCACTACGATGTCGGTCTTCATACGCTGCGCCATGTCGATGTATTTTTTCATTCCCTCCACCGCAGATTGGGTCACATAGGGAATATCATCGATCAGGTTTACTTTTCCTTCTGTACAGAGCCTGCCGGTGACAATTGCGGATATTTTTACACTGTGTTCCGCCATAGTTTTTGCGAGGGCAGAATAATCCCACCGTACGGTCTCTCTTGTATGTATCTCAATTGCATGATATCCAAGCTTAGCAGCTTGAATCAGATTGTCGGTTATGTCGCCCCGGAGCAAAATGGGAGCTGATCCGTCTGCTTCATCAGCAGTGGATAATGCAAATTTCCAGTTCGTCATAAGTACGTATCCTCCTTCGACTTTGCTGTTATCACTATCCGTTGTATTTTTTACATTTTTCAGCTTGTGTTTCTTATTTTGCCTGTTGTGTTTTCTTTTCTTGCTTTTCGCTACGGTTTTCATTCTCAATTAAATTTTAATTATATTTGAATTATAACTCATATTTTATAAGTGTCAATTATATTTTATTAAAAATTAATTTTTTATCAAATTCGTATGTATTTCTAAAATTTTTAATACACACTTAAATTAATATGCTGTTTTCAAGCTATTCCCGGTGAACGCAAACGATTTCGATGTTGACATTCAAAGGGATTCATGTTTTAATAAAAGACAGCATTTAAATAATAATTAATTTTTTCAGTTACTATTCATATAAGACTTGGCGATTCTTAGGTTTGAGATTCCCGGCTGATCAGCCATTTTTATTTGTAAGAAATTTTAGAGGTAAATGAGGTATATTATGATGAACCAGACCAACTCGGATGCAATCTCTCTCTTGCTGGGACAACGAATCCGGGATATGAGAAAAACCAGAAAGATGACAATCACAAAACTAGCTGATGCAACCGGTCTCACAGCCAGCATGATCAGTCAGGTGGAACGATCCATTATTTCTCCTTCCATCGAAACGCTTAAGAAAATCTGCAACGCATTGCAAATTCCACTCAGTGTTCTCTTTGAAGATGCGGAGGTTACTGCCCCGGCATCACCGCCCCCCATCGCCCAGCTGGGTAATATGGATGTCTTTTTCAGCCAGCTGCCCCCGCTGAATCTAAACAGCAGATCACCGGTGGTTCATCGGGAGGAGCGAAAGTTTCTGTCCCCGGGAAAAGGAATTCGCTTTTACTTGCTCAACCCAAACCTGACTGGCCCCATCGAATTTATCTATAACGAATATGACCCGGGAAGCACAACGGGGCCGGACCTATATACCCATCCCGGCTGCGAATGCGGGTTGATTCTTTCCGGCGAGCTTGTGGTACAGATCAATCAGGAAATATACGTGTTGAAAGAGGGAGACAGCATCACCTTTAATGCCACCGATCCTCATTCCAAAAGGAACGAAAGTGATAAACTGTGTACCTGCGTTTGGGCAAACGTGCCGCCCTGGTTCTAAAAGAATGCACTGCCCCGTTTAAAAAAGGTAGTCTTGACTCTAAAGCATACTCGTCTGCCTGGGATCTAAGCAAAATAATACAACACCGAATTCTGCGGTTTACGCTGCAGAACATGGTGTTGTTTTTATTTTTAATATATTTCAATTAAGATAAAAATCCAATGGATTTATGCGATTCTAATTTCGACTTGATTATTGAAAATCGGTGGCTCGGTTTATAACCCGAACCTGAAGACCCGCCAAAACATCCAGCGTCTTTTCATGAAGTTCACGGTCAAAGCTGGCACACAGCGACCCATCTACAACGATCTGCGCTTCGGGATAAGCTGCCTGAAAGATTACGGCATTGCTGATAACGCAGATGTTTGTCACAAGTCCAACCAGTTCGATCTCCGCAAAGCACTCATTCGTAAAGAACTCATCCTTCAAAACAGCAAGCTCTTGAGGTGACAGACCAAAGCTTCGTTTTTCAAGACCCTTTGCACCGACTTGTCCCAGTGCCTTTTTCGTCTTCCCAAATACCTCCCAGCCTTCCGTTCCCTTAATGCAGTGATCAACCGGCAAAGCTCTGCCTTCTCTTGTATCAAGATAGTTGTCAGGGTGGGTGTCCAGCGTATAGATCACAGGTCCGTCATGATTCATGACCTTTGCCGCAATTCCTTCATCCAGCTTCTCGGCACCTGGAAAGCCAAGGCTTCCGTCAACAAAATCGTTCTGATAATCCACAACTACCAATAATTTGCTCATTCGATACCTCCCTGTACGTTTGCGCTGCGCTTTGATACTTTTAATTCCAGTACTGATCCATCGTTTTGTTCATTCTAACACAGAATCTTTTTTTTATGCAAGCCGTACCATAGGATTCATCTTCCTCAGAATTTGACTTCAGCTTGTGAACAGGTATATACTAATTGACTGGGTATGCCATTATATTTGCATTGGTATCTCACCAATTGTTCCGGCAAAAATCGGAGGAAGAAACAAAAGGTTAAAATAAAATCATAAAGGTCGCCAATAACGAGAAATAAGAGAAAGATTTAACAGGAACTACTATGAGTAAAACAAAAATACATAAATTATTATCCGGTATGAATGAGTTGAAATGGAGTCTGACGGTAAAGGGACTGCTCTGCGGAGCACTGGCAGGGTCATTGTCTGTTATATATCGTCTGTCTTATGAATATGGTACGGAATCATCATTAAAAATCTACGGATATTTGAGATCCCATCCTGTAGCAATTTTACCCTGGCTAGGTGTGGCTGCCATGATCGGCCTACTGGTTGCATGGCTGTTAAAGATGGAGCCTATGGCTTCAGGAAGCGGAATTCCTCAGGTGGAAGGCGTTCTGCTTTATGGGCTGAAAATGAAATGGAACACCATTCTGGCGGTCCGATTTTTCGGAGGACTTCTGTCTTCCGTTCTTGGTCTGTCTTTGGGAAGAGAAGGTCCATCCATACAAATCGGCGCGGCAGGCGCTCAATCACTGGCGAAGCGAATTAGCAAAAACAAGCTGGAGGAAAACTATCTGATCACAGGAGGCGCGGCTGCCGGGCTTGCCGCCGCATTTAATGCACCGATTTCCGGAATGCTGTTTGCTTTGGAGGAGGTACACCGCAGCTTTTCACCCCTTATTTTGATCGCAGCCACCACTTCGGCATTGACTGCGGATGTGATTTCTAAATTTGTCTTTGGCCTCGAGCCAATCCTGCGCTTTTCAGTAATCGAACAGCTTCCCGTAAAGCTTTATTTATGGCTGATTCCCATCGGTATTTTCTCGGGATTGTCTGGGGCCATTATGAACAGGACATTGCTGCTGTTCCAAAGCGCTTATTTTAAACTGCCATGGTATTTGCGTCCGGCAACAGCGTTTTTGATTGCTTTGCCCTTCGGGTTATTTCTCCCTCAGGTTCTGGGGGGCGGCCAGAATTTGATCAAGCTCTCGGAAAATCCGGGCAGCGGAGTTTTTCTTGTTCTTCTCTGCCTGCTGGGGAAAATACTCTTTACTGCCCTGAGCTTCGGAAGCGGTGTTCCCGGAGGTATCTTCATGCCCATTCTTTCTGTCGGTGCTTTGACCGGCAGCTGCCTTGGACTGGGAGCCGTAAAGCTAGGTCTTTCCTCAGAGTATATCCCTTTCTTTGCCGTTTGCGCCATGGCGGGCGCGTTATCGGGTTCCGTGAAGGCGCCTCTTACAGGTATTATGCTGGCCGCAGAAATGACCGGTTCCTTCGGCTACCTTCTGCCTGTAGCGGCATGTTCTTTCATTGCCCTGCTGTTTTCCGATGTGCTGAAGACTGATCCGTTATACGAATCCCTGTTGGAACGAATTTTTTCCCGGGGCAATTACACCAATAGAGAGATGGAAAAGAGCGCACTGCTGGAAGTTCCCGTGGAGCTTGGCAGCCCGGTTTCCGGAAAGCTGATCAGTGAAGTTGAATGGCCCAAAGGTATGCTGATTGTGGGAATTAAGCGGGGTGTAAAAGAAATTATTCCAAAAGGCAGCACAAAGCTGCTTCCCGGGGATTATCTGGTGGTTCTCACCGCAGATCAGTCCGAAGAAAATCAAGGCTTAACGGTGAACCGCATGTGCCGTTGCTAAGGTTCAGCGAATCAGGGCTGCCGCTGCGTCGGCTCAGTGAATGAGAGATGCAGCAGCAGGGCTCCGAAGAAACCTCGTCTTCACCTTCTCTTCCAGCCTGTAATATTATGGGTAGGAGAATGGATTTGTATCTTTGCATCCAATTAATAGGAAGGTGTTTCTGTGAACCAGTATTTTTACGGGCTGACCGGGGAGGTTATCACCCCGGACAATCCTTTATATCATAGCGCCAGGCAGGAATGGAACCGCGCAATCGAGCGTTTTCCGCTGGCAATTGTCTACTGTTACAACAAGTTTGATGTTTCTCATGCCGTGATCTGGGCAAGGAAGCGCTGCATTCCCATAAGAATCAGAAGCGGCGGGCATAATTATGAAGGATTTTCAACGGGAAACGGCGTATTGGTAATCGACATCAGCAGGATGAATCGCATTGGGATTCAAAAAGGATTCCTCTTTCTGGACGGCGGTGTGAAAAATGAACAACTATATGATTTCATCGGCCCCCTGGGATATCCCTTTCCGGGAGGAACCTGCCCCACGGTGGGTGTAAGCGGGTATTTCACGGGAGGTGGCTGGGGTCTGTCCTGCCGGCTATTCGGACTGGGCTGCGACAGCCTTGTGGAACTGGAACTGGTCGATAAAGACGGGCGAATCATTAGAGCAAACGCCCGGGAAAATCCGGACCTCTTTTGGGCCTGCCGCGGCGCAGGGGGAGGGAATTTTGGAATCGTGGCATCCATGGTCTTCCGGCTTCCAGAAAAAGTGGAAAGGGTCACTTACTTTGAGTTTTATTACCCCAATACCGATCTTGAAAAGCAAGCCTCTTTCATGAAGGTATGGCAAAACTGGCTTCCCGGACTGGATATCCGCATGTCTCTTCAGGCGAATGTTTACTGGCATGTGACCGACGGCTATGCGATCTACGGCAGGGGCTTATTCTACGGAACAGAGGAAGAAGCAAGAAGGCTGCTTCGCCCCATCCTCAGTCTTGGCGGCGTCCAAACCGACTTTAAAGTCTTGTCTTTCTATGAAGCCATCAAGCTCATCGGCTCTCAGTATCCTTCTTCTGAGAAATTTCAGACAGCAGGACGATTTGTAACTCAGCCTCTGACGGACCTGGAAATTGAAAGAGCTGCATCCCTGATTCGGGAAGTACCCCAGGGTTCTGTATATAGCGCTTTAAATCTCTACTCCCTGGGTGGGAAAATCAAGGCGTTAAGTCCCCGGACTACTGCATTTTTCTATCGAAACGCCGAGTATATCCTTGCAATACAGACCGTGTGGGAAGAGGACCAATATGCAGAAGGGAACCGGCAATGGCTTGCCCGAAGATTTCCTTATGTGGAATCAGTCACGCAGGGCTCCTATATCAACTTCCCTTACCTTGGTACGACCAACTATATGAATGCATACTATGGCGGAAATGCCAATGCGCTGCGAGCTGTAAAATATCGTTATGACCCGTGCAATGTATTTCACTTTCCCCAATGTATCCGTTAGTTTGCAAAAATGTCAGAAGGGCGGCAAAACAGCCGCCCTTCTGTAATGCAAGCAAGCACAATAGCTGCCCGTTTGCTCAGACCGGAATGAAACTCATGCAGGGTTGCCTTTAATTGCTACATCCCTTTATTCACCTGTAATCTATTTTCCTTATTTTTTGTCACAGTCGATGGGCGGAAAAATCGGCCCGGTTTGATTCTTCAGGAACGTGTTCCCAGTTCCGTTGTCTACGATATCTGCCGGATCGTTTCCTACAATCCGATTCTCAAAGATAAAATTAAAGTCCGCCGTACTGCTGAGCAGCAGACCGGAGTTCCCATTGTTTTCAATCAGATTTTCCTGATAAATTCCATAGTCATTAAATGCAAGCACACCCGTTCCGCCATTGCTGATCATGCTGTTGCAGGCTGCAAAGATGTTTCTGATATTCACATTTAAGCCTCTTCCGCTTATCAACCCTTTATTTTCCAAAAGGGCAGTATGGGCTCCGGACACAACGAGATATGCGTTTTGCGCTGCCTCAGCAGCTTTATTCCCATAAACAAAGCAATTGGTCCCGAAGATTTCCAGACAGTTGTCTCCGCAACCTCTGACATTGTTTTCCACAATCAGATTACTCGCATCCACACTGAGGAAGGTTTCAATTCCATCAAATGCACAGTCAGAAACATGATTTTCGATGATCCGATTACCGGTGCTCCCGCTAATCATAAGGATTCCATCAGACCCCACCTCTGAGATTTTGTTTTTCCAGACCAGATTTTCGGCTGAATTGGTGATTAAGACTCCAGTGCCGCCCACCTCTGTGATGCTGTTACTTACAATGCGGTTGGCCGAGCCTCTAGTCACCAAAATTCCATTTCTAAGATAGTTTCTGATTTCTACTCCGTGGATCAGAGTTCCTGTTACCTCATTGAGAACAAAGCCATCAAGCAAAATGAAGAAACCTGAAAAAACAGCTTTTCCACTTAGGGATATAATTCTGATATCATTCTTTCCAATCACAACAGACTGGGTGTAAATGCCGTCGGCAAGGAGCAATACGTCCCCTTGAGACACGGCATCCGATGCGATGAGTTCTGTGAGATTGTTGGCAGGCGATACATTGATAATCGCCATAAAACCACGCCTTTCTTTATATTGAAACCGGATCGCAGCAGAGGCGATCCGGATTGATTCTCTCTTTTTATTGGCCTGCTATACCAGTTCAGCCAATCTCTGTTCGAAATATTCCAGCTCTTGTTTCATCAATTCCAAAGATATATTCTGTGTTTTGAGATTTTCAGCCGGGACCTCGCTCATTTTCGCCTCTGCTTTGGCAATAAGCTCCTTCTGCTCTTCGATCATTTTGCTGATTCGTTCCGAATCGTTCATCGTAATACCACCTTTCTATCTCTTCTCAGCTAGCTAACCGGTAATATTCTTAAGATAATTGTTTCCGGTTCCGTTATCGAGGATATCCGCTGGCTCATTGCATACGATTTTGTTTAAATAGATAAAGTTGTTGTCTGCACCCTCTGTGAAAACCAGACCAGAGTCACGATTTCTCGAAATGAAGTTGCCCTGATAAATTCCAAAGTCCGCTACAGAACGCAGTCCTGTACCGCTGTTATTACTTAAATTGTTGCATGCAGCAAACACATTGAGCGTGTTAACAAAAGCTCCCTGATTACTGGTTACGCCCTCGTTCTCTATACAGATCGAATTGCTGCCACTTGAGATATAGTAGGCGCTGCCTTCTGCCTTTGCGGCTTTATTTCTTAGAATCAGAGTGTTCACACCAAATGCTTCAATACCGTTGTCACCGCAGTCACAGATGCGGTTTTCGATCAACCCATTGTTTGCATCATTACTCAGGAAGGTTTCAATACCGTCATCACCGCATCGCTTTACTTCGTTGCAAATGACCCAGTTTGATGTGCTTCCGCTGATCATGAGGATACCATCAATGCCAACGTCCCTGATATTATTCTTCCATACCAGGTTCCCCCCGGAGCTGAAGATACGAACGCCGCTGCCCCCCACATCGTGAACTGTATTGTTTACAATACGATTTGCTAAACCACCGGTAATCACAAACCCATTTTGGGTATAGTTCCTTACTGTTACACCGTAGATTTCAACTCCGGTTACTCCGGCCAGGACAAAACCGTTCAGCAATAAACTGAACCCTGAAAAAACTGCTTTTCCACTGCGGGATATGATTCTGATAAAGTTCTTTTCAATCACTACCGTTTGGAGATAAAGTCCGTCGGCAAGCAGCAGTACATCTCCCGCTGAAACGGAGTCCGATGCGATCAGCTCGGTGAGGTTATCGGAAGGCGACACATGAATAATCGCCATAGGATCACGCCTTTCAATAGATTACTCCCACAGGAGTTCAGGAAAGGTCTGGATCAAGGATGTTAGGGACTGCCTGAACATTATAATACTTTCATTTTATCCGCTAAGACAGCCCATCACTTACACCGACACTTCCCCTTAATACAATATTCAGAAGCTTTGTTTTGGTTCCTGTGAAACAAAAGCCTGCTAAGGATACACAGATTCCATTAGGAGTTCATGCTTGTCCCCATTTGCATCTGCCCTATTCCATTGTTGTGATAGGTACTGATTGCATTCTTGGATATTTTCGCCTCGTACAATGCTTGATCCGCACAGAAAATCAACTGTGCCATATCCATTTGTTTCTCATATTCTGCGATGCCGAAACTGGCTGTTACCGGCAGTTCTCCATAGTCTCCCACACAGAGAACTTCCATGTTCTTTTGAATTCTGCTGCAGATTCCAAGGACTTCCTCTATATTGTAATTGCAGAATAATATACTGAATTCATCTCCGCCGTACCGGCAAGGCATCGCATCAACACAACAATCCTTTAATATATTCCCGAATTCAATCAGGCATTGATCTCCCATCAGATGTCCATGGCTGTCATTCAGTACCTTAAAGTGATCCAGATCTATCATGACAAATACATATGTATTGCCCGTTTCGTCCTCTTCCATATCACGTAGTGCATTATGTAAAGCTTTCCGATTATAAATTCCGGTGAGCTCATCCATCTGGAGTTTCTGCCACAATTGATTCCGATCCAATTCTTTGAGAACACTGGCTTCATTCTTCGCCCGTTCAAACCGAATCACAACCATACAAGCTGCAGAAAAGGCCAATAGAATTACGATTGATATGATAAAATCACCGAGATGGTTAAAACTATCAAAAATACTTACTTTATCAATATCCCACTTAATCAGCAGCTGTGAAATTACCACTGCTGAAAGGCATGCTACGGAAGTAATGGAAGTAAGCCTGTAATCAGCGTAAACCGTGGTCATAACAATTGGTATCGCAAAGAAAAAGTACAATGAAGGGAACGCGATATGCACGGTGAACAGGACAAAACACATAAGCACAAAGACAATTGACACAGTATAAACTTTTGCCTCTTGTGAAAAACGCTCCGACTTCATAACAGTGAAGCTGATCAAAATTAGCACAAGATTGAACGAAGCAGGTGCTATAAAAAACTTCAGGACAAAAATAGGAATCGTTGTATTCAATAGATCCGAATTACAGATCATCCATCCGAGGATCGCTTCCACCGCCAGAGACAATAGGAATAATGCAGCCGATGTCTTATAGTGCAGGTCAAGCCAGCTTTTATGGATGCGATTATATTCCTTCTGAATCTCAGCATTCTGTGATTTTTCCATAACCCTCTCCGAAACCACTGTAAAGCAAATTCAAGTCAAAATCAGGCCAACAAATTGATGCCGCCTATTTTATTGACATAATTATAACAGAGGTTATGTTTAAAATCAAACAGGGTCCTTGGAAGTGCATCTATCCTTCTCGTTAAAAAAAGTCACATCTGCATATCCTGCATGAATATAACCAGGTGCGAAACATTTTTAGGTATGAAATAAACATCTCCGATCTGACAGGTTCGCGTTGTTTTTATACAATCCGTTGAAGTGCAGCAAGAGTCATTAAAAAATCTTCATATTTTTCCGTACCAATCCCCTGCTCAATTGTCCTTTGTGCTTGTTCCCATAACGGAATCGCTTTCTCTAGTGTTTCCGCTCCCAACTCTGTGATCCAAACATGCCTCTTCCTGGAATCCATTTCACCGTTACGCGCTTCCAAGAAACCATTCTTCTTTAATAACTCGATGCTTCGGGTGGCTGTTGTCTGATCCATAAGCTGTGCTTCTGCCAGTTCTCCAATGGTCCTTCCTCCTGCTGCCGAAACGGCAGACAGCAAAGCGAATTGCGCTGCGCTTAACCCTGCCGGCCGCAATGCTGCATCATAATACTGGGTAATCACTCTTGTGGTCATGCGCAGATTTCTGCAGGCGCAGTCCCTCAATCCAGGCTCTTTCTTCATACTTCCCCACTTTCCACTTTCGTTTTTCCAACAGCCCATTCATCGTTCAGAACGCCTGGCTTTCGTGTACTTCCGCCAGCAGACTAGCGCACCGCTAACAGTTCATCACAAATCAGAGCTGCCATCTCCCTGACCTTTTCATGTACATCATTGCAGGCTTCTTTAATGATGGGACGGTATTCCTCACGATAATTATTCCTCATGTAGCAAAGTGTGTCAACCTTCCATTTCCAAAGTTCATCGGGCTGCAGGTAGAAAAATTTCGGCTGTACGTTTGTTAGATAAAACGCCTCCTCCATTTTAATGATGTTTTCGGGAAGAAGTGATGATGCAAGCTTATCCAGACCGGGAAATTCTTCTTTTCCGTTCCATGTTCCTCGATTCATGGGACAAACATCCTGACAGATATCACACCCGTAGATACAGTTCCCAAAGTCTTTGCTCGCCTGAAACAGGCTTGGGATATCCCGGCCGCCAAAGGTGGTAAGAAAAGAAATACAGGAAGTGGGCGACATTGTGTAAGGCTGGGATAACGAACCCGTGGGACAGGCCTCCATGCACCTTTTGCAGCCTTCCGGGCATTGACGGATTTCACTGCGCTCCTTTTGCTCTGCTGCTATGTCAATCAGCCATCCTTCGAGATGTACCCATGAGCCGGATTCGGTATATAAAAAATTGTTTCTCCGAATCACACCGAGACCTGCAATTTGCGCAGCCCAGCGCAGACCCACAACGCCGAACTTTCGGTTGGTTTCTGCCCGAATTCCCAGTTCTTCCAAAAAGGCCTCCATCTTGCGGTTGTTTTGGAATTCCCTAGCGTTTTCATCGACTCGAATATCAAAAAGATAGGATTTCCCGATACGGCTTTTCACTTCTTCCGGAACTTGGTATTTTCCATAAGGAACTGCTGCAACAAGTACTGACTTTGCCCAGGGGAATTCTGCGGATGGATCCGCAAGACGCCGCTGCCTTCTGTAAAACGCTGCTGATTCCGGTACATTCGTTATTCGTTCCCCCATCATTTCCCCATACCCGGTCAGCTGATCAAGGGGAACAATCCCGCATTTTTCAAAGCCAAGTTCATAGGCTTTCTTTTGAATAAGCGCTTCAATTGCAGTGTTTGAAACGCCTTCGCTTTTCCTATCAATCTTCATGAGATACCCTTTCTTCTTATGGATGATTATGATTATTTTATTTATATGTATATGCATATATTAAGATGTTGCCCCATTTTTGTCAAGAAAAAAACCTGCGGCTCCGTTCAAAAAACAGATCTGCAGGTTTTTGATCAGCTGGCGATCAACGAATAACATGTTCTTAAAAAGACGATTCGCTTATGAACTTTTTACGAATTCCTCATGTACCTGATTTAACAATTTTGGGATTGGCAGATCCTGAGGACAGTGTGAGGTGCAGGCACCGCAGTAAACACACTGGTCTGCACCCTTTCCCCCGGGCAGGAGTGCGTCCCGGTATACGACTTTATCAATGGGGTGGGTTTTCATCATCTGATAGCTGTTGTATAGTTTGAAAATCTCCGGAATTGCAATATTTCTAGGGCATGGGATACAATAGCCGCAACCCGTGCATCCTATGCTTTGTTTGGATTCATAAACTTCCCGTATGCTGCGGATCAGGTTCTGATCCGCTGGTGACATAACTCTGGATTCTGCCTGTTCAAAGATGCGCAAATTATCCTGCAGCTGTTCCATGGTACTTATATTCCATGTAGGGTTCTTTGTCGCCAGGAAGGTTTTCTTTCGATAACCGTCTTTCAATGCCTTTCCCGTAATGACTTCGCTGTCACCATAAACATACGCGGTATCAAGGTAATTGACCCCCGCATCTATGGCATATCGAACCATACGCACCGCTTCTTTCTCATCTTTGGAAAATCTCATGCAGCCCATCCCAAATCTTGATACATTCAGACCGGTTTTCCCCAGAGGCACATAGTTCATAGTATCATCCTTATAGTATACTCTAAGTCAAGAGAAAATTTGCGACAGTTGATTTCCATTCTCTCGGGCAGTATAATGACAGAGAACCAACACAAGAGCTGGAGCTGGAGCAGGATCAGTGATAACTAGTCAACCAACTGGGAGGCAGATACTGTATTCAGCGGAAAGAGAGAGAAGATGAGTTATTCCATCAAGGAGGTTTCAGAGCGTTTTCAGCTTTCCCCCTATACTTTGCGCTATTATGAAAAAGAAGGACTGCTGCCCCACGTGTCCAGAGACAGTAACGGAGTCAGAGTTTACAACGAGACAGATCTGGAATGG
>JARBUO010000235.1 GCA_029239605.1 Bacillota bacterium
CGAGCCCGGGATCCCGGCAAGACCTCTTCCTCTTTCCCTGCATCCGGAAGCAGCGATAACTGCCTCCGCCTCATAGCAGATCTCTCCCTCTGCAGTCTGCACCGTTACCAGAGACCGGTAAGGGTTTTGCGCCTTACAAGCCTCCTGCAGAGACTGTACCGACAGAACTGTGGCCTCCGTCAGAAAAGGAACACTGTTCTCCTTCATCTTCTGCTCATAAATGGCAGAATACTCTGGACCGGTATAGTTCTTGCGATAATAAGTTAATCCGAATCCGTCATGAATGCACTGAGAGAGGACACCACCCAAGCGGTTTTCTTTTTCCAGCAATAGAATATTTTCAATTCCCCGCTCCATCAGAGAGACCGCTGCCGCCATTCCGGCAGGCCCTCCTCCAATAATGATTACATCCTTTTTGATTCTCATTTTCTCATACACCCCGTAAGCATCGTGCTTCCAAATCCACTCCAAAGAAGCGTGAGCGGATCAACACCTCGTTTCTCTTTAAGAACTTCTATGATATTCCCCGTACAAAAGCTGCCCTGACAGTTGCCCATGGTAACCCGGGTTCTGTTTTTCAATCCTTTGACCGTGGGAATTGCTCCGATTTTCAGAATCCTGTCATAAGCGGCAAGGACTGCCGCTTCCGTGATTCCCTCACATCGACAGAGCATCTTTTGGTCTCCCTGACAGTCTTCTTTCCCGGCAGCCTTATCATGCTCCATAAAATTGGTTCCTGCAAGATCAAAATGATTTTGCTTGTTTGAATCAGGCCAGACTGTTGTTTCTGATACTGATACAAATGATGATTCTGAACCTGACCGGATGCGGATTTCGTCTGCCATCTGCGCAACCATCCTCCCAATGGGAATGGAAGCGGTTAGCCCGGGTGACTCAATTCCGATCAGATTGATCAGTCCGGGTACCATTTCGCTCTCCTCGATGACGAAATCAGCGTACCCTCCCTGCTTCTCAGGGGACAGCTTTGGTCTGACACCTGCAAAGCTCCGGATGCGGTCAGCTTTTTCCAAAGACGGCAGCAGACCTGCCCCCTCACATTTCAGTTTTCCCATTACATCGTCGGTGGTGCTGTAATCCTCCCGTTCCCAAGCTTCCGGCAAATATTCCGCACTCGGCCCGATCATGAGATTCCCATCCACAGTGGGAGTCAGATGAACCCCCAGACCGCCTTCTTTCTCATTGGGAATGGGATAAATCGGGAGAGTGGGAAGCCCCGAATCTTTCCGATCCAAAATATGGTATTCTCCGCGGCAGGGGTAAATGGTATATGCATCGATTCCTGCCATTTTGCAGATTTCATCAGCATAAAGTCCTGCACAGTTAATCAGAATCCTGCAGGAATAAAACTCGGTTCTGCCGCCCTGCAGATTCTGCGCTGTTATGGTAAAATCCTGATCCTTTGCAATGGCGGTAACCTTTCTTCCAAAGAAGAATTCTGTGCCTTGATCCGCCGCTGCCTCTGCAAGCCCAATGGTATATGCGAAGGGATCAAAAACCCCTGACATTCCAGACCACAATGCGGCTTCACCTGCAGGGTATCCGGCTAGCTGCTCCAGCTCCTCTTTCTCAAGGATTCGCAGTTCCCGGACGCCATTGGCTTCTCCCTGTTCTTTCAGCCGAAGAAGCTGGCTTCTGTCCTCTTCGAATCTTGCGATGACAAGTTTTCCTGTTCTCTTGAACGGAAGCTTCATTTTCTCCGCTTCCAGGGCAAATCCTTCCGCGCCCTGAACACACAATCGAGCCATCAAAGAACCGGGCTTATTATTAAACCCGGCGTGGAGCACACCACTGTTTCTGCCGCTGATTCCAAACGCCGCATCCGGCTCTTTCTCAAGAACTGCAACAGAGATGTTTTGTTTTTTTGAAATTTCCCGTGCAATTGCGTTTCCAATTGCACCGGCTCCTATCATCAGGACATCAAAATGACTCATCTCGCTGAACCCCAATCAAAATCCTTCATTGAACACCAGTCAAAATCTTTCATTGAGCACCAATCACAGCCCTTCATTTCGCGGTACCCTTTTCCTCCACCAGATAATTCTTTTCCCGCAGCCTTCTTTCGATGGCATCGAGAATGGCTTCCGAGTCCGCTTCCACTGTATGAAGATGGACATCTCCGGTGAGCCCCTTCAAAGATACGGTCTTATACTTCTTTACTTTTTCCACAAAATCATAGACGTCCTGACGATTTTTGATAATTAATCCCGTTGAGATTTCTCCGTAGATATCATGCATGACGATGACATCGAGAATCTTGCCGCCGTTATCCACAATGGTACAAAGTTCATCCTCGATCTGCTCGTCGCTATGCTTCACCATAAAGCAGCGGTTTACCTTCTGATCTTCCTGATAATAGAGAAGGTACCCCTTCGTGGTGGACAAAATATTGCGGTTGACTGCCCGGAGCAAGGCAATATCCTGGACGACAACCTGCCTGCTGACCCCCAGACGCTTTGCAAGCTCTGCACCGGAAATCGCATCACTGCTGTTTTGCAGAATATCAATGATTTCATTTCTTCTTTCTTCACCGGTCATACGAATGCACATCCTTTTCTAATTTAGAATTGATACCCATACCGTATCACAGACCGACTGAATGGGCAATAAAAAAAGATAGACCGTAGTCTACCTTTCGTGTGGTGGGCAGTATTGGGCTCGAACCAACGACCTCCTGCTTGTCGAGCAGGCGCTCTAGCCAACTGAGCTAACCGCCCAAATGATTGAAATTCCAACAATTTCAGGACAACATTTCAACTTAATTCATTGCTGGACGAGGTGTCTGCTTTAACCCCGTAATGTGAATTATACTATAATGCCTGTCCGATTTCAATCACAAATTATTGAGAACATCATAAATTATTGATGATTTTTACGAATTGATTTTCCATCATTTAATTTTCACAGCAATTCTACTATATGAATGATCATAATGAATGATCATAAATGCCAGAGCATCGCCCGGCAAGGCACTGCACGCCTGGTGAAATGAAATTTAAAGCTGGCGGTGTTATACTTGATCAACCAATGCGATGGGAAATCGTTGCAAGGCCAAGGCCGGTTCCCCTGCTTCCCCCGGTGCTTTGGGAGGTGTAGAACATGTCAAAGATGTAAGGCAGATCCTGCTCCGAAATACCATGGCCGCTGTCCTGAATCCGAATTGAAATCGATCCGCTGCCTAACATACCGCAATCCACGGTAATGGTTCCGCCCTTCTTGGTATTCTTCATTGCATTATTCACAAGATTATACATTACCTGATCAATCCTTTCAAGGTCCAGGATAAACTCAGGATTTTCCTTTTTCAGTTCCTCGGAAAGGTTCAGTATGAACGAATATCCAGCCTGCTCTGCATCGTGGGCAAACTTCTGAAAGATCGGGAGAAAGCTCTCGTTAAAAGAGAGCAGTGAGAAGTTAAAGGTAAACTGGCTGCTTTCAAACTGAGCAAGCTCAAAGAGGTCACTCACGAGGCGTTCCAGCAGTCTTGTTTTCTGATACGCGCTGGAGATGGAATCCA
>JARBUO010000088.1 GCA_029239605.1 Bacillota bacterium
CCGGAAGATCCGGACTTTGAATTTCCAGATCCACTGCATTATGAATATGCAGCTGATCTGATCCGCCAGGTAAAAGGAGAGGGGGACTTCTGCATCGGGGCTGCCTGCTATCCGGAAGGACATGTGGATTGTGAAAGCAAGATTCAGGATATTAAATATCTCCGGGATAAGGTTGCCATGGGAGCGGATTTTCTGATCTCTCAATTGTTTTTTGATAACGAGTTGTTTTATCGCTTTATGGAGGAAATTGATCTGGCGGGAATTGATCTTCCTGTTTCTGCCGGCATCATGCCGGTGCTGAACAAAAACCAGATCGTCAGAATCTCAAAGCTTGCGGGATGCCAGCTGCCGCCGAAGTTCGTCAGAATCCTGGACCGGTATGAGGACAATCCGGCAGCATTGAAGGAGGCGGGCGAAGCATACGCCATCGAACAGATCATAGATCTGATGGCTTGGGGTGTCCGGGGAATTCATCTTTATACTATGAATAAACCAGACACGGCACAGAGAATCATAGGAAATATTGAAAATATCAGAAAACTGCAGGGTTAAGCCGCGGGAGTTATGCACGCAGACAACAGGATGAGATGTTTCTGACGTGATACTGCAAAGAGACAGATGAGTAATCAGGATCAAATTTAAGAGAGGTGAAAGAGAAGTTTATGAAAATAAAGGATTTACTCGGAAAGAAAATAATAATATGTGACGGTGCCATGGGAACGATGCTGCAGCATCATGGACTGAAAGCCGGGGAATTGCCTGAGCTTCTCAATTTCACGCATCCGGAGACCATCAAGGAAATTCACAAGGCATATTATCTTGCCGGCAGTGATTTTGTTACAACGAATACTTTTGGCTGCAACCGGCCGAAGTTTGAGGGAACAGACTATACGGTTGCCCAAATCGTGGAACGGGCCGTCAAGCTTGCAAAAGAAGCTGCGAAGGAAGTCATGGACCAAACAACCGCAAAGGAAGCCACGGATCAAACAGAAGCAGCAGGAGATGGCCTGGGCCATCAGCAAGAATTGGGAGCCCTTTCTGCACAAAAGTTTGTTGCACTGGATCTGGGACCCATCGGAAAATTGATGGAACCTGTGGGCGAATTAACCTTTGACGAAGCATATGACATTTATAAAGAGCAGGTGGAGGCCGGTGAAAAAGCCGGTGCTGATCTGATCATCATAGAAACTCAGACAGACGTATACGAGACGAAAGCGGCGGTGCTGGCAGCGAAAGAAAACAGCAGTCTGCCGGTATTCTGCTCTGTCACCTTCCAGGAGGACGGCAGAATGCTTATGGGAACAGATCCGCAGACCGCTGTCAACATTCTTCAGGACATGGGAATCGACGCCATCGGTGTGAACTGTTCTCTTGGACCAAAACAGATCGTGCCCATTGTTCGGGAAATTCTGAAGCACTCCAAACTTCCTGTTCTGGTTCAGCCGAATGCCGGCCTCCCCGTCATTGTAAATGGGGCAACTGCATTTGAAGTGGATATTCCCGAATATCTTGAGGCCATGGAGGAAATGCTTCAGGCAGGCATTGCCGTTGCAGGCGGCTGCTGCGGAACTAATCCGGAGTATATTGCTGCCCTCACAAAGAAAATTCAAGGGGTGCGCTATCCTGCACTTAGTGCTGAGGCAGAGGCCGAAAGAAAAGCAAAAGCTGTCACTGCTGTCAGCTCTTCCACCATGACTGTGGTTCTTGATGACAGGATTAGAATCATCGGAGAAAGAATTAATCCCACAGGAAAAAAGCTTTTGAAGGAAGCGTTGAAAGCAGGAGATTTAAGTTATATTGAAAAGGAAGCAATCGATCAGGTAAAGGCAGGTGCAGAGATTCTCGACATCAATGTGGGTCTGCCGGAAATCGATGAACTTCAAATGATGCTAGCCGCAGTGAAACGGGTTTCCTCCTCTGTAAAGGTTCCTTTGCAGATCGACAGTGCCAATCCAGAGGTCCTGGAAGCCGCAGTTCGGTATTATAACGGAAAACCCATTATCAATTCCGTCAACGGAAAAATGAAAAATATGGAAGAAATCTTCCCCATCGTTAAAAAATACGGGGCTTGTGTCATTGCTCTGACACTGGATGAAAAGGGCCTGCCGAAAGATACGGAAGAACGCCTCGCCATAGCAGAACGGATTATTAAAACTGCGGAACGCTATGGCATCGGCAGAGATCGTATTCTGGTGGACTGCCTTACGCTGACTGTTTCGGCTCAGCAAAATGCCGGAAGGGATACGCTGGAAGCAATTCGCAGAGTGAAAAGAGAATTCGGTGTGAAGACAACCCTCGGCGCCAGCAATGTTTCCTTCGGCCTTCCGGAGAGAAAGCTGCTGAATCGGACGTTTCTCGCCATGGCCTTAGAGGCCGGTCTAGATGCGCCCATTACCGATCCCCTGGTACCGGAATATATCGACACCATCCACGCCTTTGAAGCGTTAAGCTGCAAGGACCTTGAGTCCAAAGACTATATCCGGCTCTACGGAGGGCAGATCGATTCCCAGAAGCCTGCTGAAAAGAAAACGGCGCAGGGCGCCGCGGAAACTTTTACGCTGGAAGAAATAATTATTGAAGGCTATGATGAACGGGCCGCCGCTGTCACAGTAGAACTGCTAAAAACCATGAAACCCCTTGAAATCGTGGAGCAGAAGATTATTCCCGCGCTTGAAATTGTCGGCAGGGACTATGAAAGCGGTGTCAGTTTTCTTCCTCAGCTGATCAAGTCTGCAGATACGGTAAAAGCAGCCTTCACTGTTCTCAAGGAAGCAATGAAGTCCAGCGGAGGAATGACCTCCTACGGCAGGATCATTCTGGCCACTGTTCAGGGGGATATTCACGATATCGGCAAGAATATCGTGAAGGTTCTTATGGAAAATTATGGATATGACATAGTGGATCTGGGTAAGGATGTGCCCATCGAGAAAGTAGTTGAGACTGCCAAAGAGATGAACATCAAGATGGTGGGACTTTCTGCGCTGATGACCACCACCGTAGTAAATATGGAGAAGACCATAAAGGCGCTGAAGGATGCAGGTCTTGACTGTGTCACCGCTGTTGGGGGCGCAGTACTTACAGAGGATTACGCAAAGAAAATCGGAGCGGATTTTTACTGTAAAGATGCGATGGATACTGTTAGAGCAGCAAATCTTACTTTTAAGACCGGCAATCATTAATAGACTGGTGATCGGGTGTTCTTCGCAAAAACCGTTCGCTTCGCTTGGGTGATTTCTGCGGATAACACTCTATCGCGGCGCTGAGAAATTTCTGCAGCTTAAAATCAGATTGCAACAATATTTCTGGAACATCCCGGGGAGCACCGGAGTCTAATCGTTAAGCGATGCTGCTGAAAAGGAGAAGAGGTATGAAAAGACCTAGTTGGGATCAATACTTTATGGAGATGGCTGAAGTAACGCAAAAACGCTCCACCTGCATGCGAAGGCAGGTTGGTGCGGTCATTGTGAAGGACAGGAGAATCATGGCCACGGGCTATAACGGCGCGCCTATCGGTATTAAACATTGTGAGGAACGAGGGGGCTGTTTGAGACAAAAACTGAATGTCCCTTCCGGGCAGCGGCATGAGCTGTGCATGGCACTTCACGCAGAGCAAAACGCTATTATTCAGGCCGCTCACCTTGGACAGAGCATTGCGGGCGGAACCATCTATTGCACGCATCAGCCCTGCGTGATCTGTGCGAAGATGATTATCAATGCCGGACTTTCGCGCATTGTGGTCAAGGAAGGATATCCCGATGAACTATCCCTGGAGATCCTGAAGGAAGCCGGTCTTGAGATTGAACTGATTGGTGACCTGCCGGAAGATGACTCAAAATAAGATGATATAAGCTGATTCTACAATAAAGCGGGAAAATCAAGATATCCAGATAAATGAATACGAAACGTCGAGAGAAAGAAAAAATTTAATGACTTGAATCCGTTCAAGCGATACATATTCGTGAAAGGAAAAAGACAGAAATCCAGATCTTATCAGGGATTTCTTTGCAAGGAAGAGAATATGATTCAATATGTACTGACTTTTATCGTTGCAATGGCATTTGCACTGGTTTTTACACCGGTGGCCATTAAAATTGCACCAAAGATCGGAGCAATCGATATTCCAAAAGACAACCGGCGAATGCATACGAAAGCCATGCCGAGGTTCGGGGGTATGGCCATCTATATTGGAACCGTTGCATCTATGCTGATTTTTCTGCCCTATAGTACCAGGCTTATGGGCGTCATAGCAGGCGGAACGCTGATGTTCCTTGTGGGCATTGTGGATGATCTGAAAGGAATGCCCGCAAAAATAAAACTGGGTTTTCAGATTCTGTGCGCTGTTATCCTGTTTCAGTTCAGCGTTAGGATCTCCTTTATCAGCAATCCCTTCGGAGATGGCTATTATTACTTTCCGTGGTTTATCAGTCTGCTGATTACCGTGATCTGGATTGTGGGGATAACCAACACCATCAATCTGATTGACGGCCTGGATGGGCTTGCCGCCGGTGTTTCATTCATAGCTTCAATTTCCATTGCATATGCCGCTTTTATCAATGACCCTTCAGAGGTGGAAATCTGTCTGGCCCTGCTTGCCATTGCCGGCAGTGCTGCGGGATTCCTTCCTTATAACTTTAATCCTGCCAAAATCTTTATGGGGGACGGCGGATCGCTGTTCCTGGGCTTTATGCTTGCCGGTCTTTCGGTTATGAGCCCCATGAAGAGCACCACCATGGTTGCCACGGTAGTACCGGTTTTGGTTCTCGGCCTGCCGATCTTTGATACCGCTTTCGCGATTCTCAGACGAGTCATTAATAAGCGCCCGATCATGGAGGCGGACAAAGGACATCTGCACCACAGGATTATGGCGGTGGGACTGGGCCAAAGAAGAACGGTGCTGACGCTTTACGGAATCAGCGGCGTTATGGGAGTTGCAGCGATCCTCATGAGCAGAGATCTTTTCATTGAGTCTGGGCTTCTGGTGGTCATCGCAGCGACCTTTATCTACGTTTTCCTCACGGATCCGAACAGCACCGGATTAAATATAAAGGCAGTCAACACGGAAGTGATTGAAAAGAAGCAAAAGAAGAAAAAGGAGTCATAGCATGAAGGTACTAACTGTATTCGGCACCAGACCGGAAGCGATCAAGATGGCGCCGCTTGTTAAGAAAATGAAAGAAGAGTCGGGGATTGAGGCGGTCCTTTGCGTAACAGCCCAGCATCGCCAGATGCTGGACCAGGTATTGGAACTCTTTGACCTTGTTCCTGATTATGATTTAAATATAATGAAAGCCAATCAGACCATCAGCCAGATTACCTCAAATGTAATCATGGGGCTGGAAGAGGTCTTTCAGAAAGAAAAACCGGATATCGTTTTGGTTCATGGCGATACCACAACGACTTTTGCAACAGCACTGGCGGCATTTTACCAGCAGGTCAAGGTTGGGCATGTGGAAGCAGGCCTGAGAACCTACGATAAATATTCCCCCTATCCGGAGGAAATGAACCGGGTATTGACAGGTCATATTGCAGATCTGCATTTTGCTCCAACAGAACGAAATCGTCAAAATTTACTGCGGGAAGCCATTTCTGACTCTGATATTTTTATAACAGGGAATACCGTCATCGATGCGCTGCTTCAGGTTGCCGGAAAACCATATGAATTTGAAGATGAAACCTTGAAGCACATCGATTTTGAATCCCGTAGAGTCATTACTGTGACCTGTCACCGCAGAGAGAACCTTGGTGAAAATATGGAACAGATTTTCAGCGCAATCAGAGATATTGCAGCTGAATTCGAAGATACAGAGATCATTTATCCCGTGCATATGAACCCGAAAGTGCGGGAAACAGCAAATAAAATCCTTGGAAATGCCGGAAGAGTCCATCTGATTGAACCCCTGCAATATCAGCCCTTTGTAAATCTGATGGCCAAATCCTACCTGATTATTACCGACTCAGGCGGTATGCAGGAAGAGGCACCATCCCTGGGGAAACCGGTTTTGGTTGTCCGAAAGGAAACAGAACGCCCCGAGGCGGTCGAAGCAGGAACTGTGAAACTTGCAGGTGTATCCAGAGATACCATTTATCAGATGACGAAGGAGCTGCTATCCAATCAGAAAGCATACGAAAAGATGGCACATGCCGTAAATCCTTACGGAGACGGTCACGCCTGCGACAGAATCATCAAAATACTGGTGGAGTATGGAAAACAAGAATCAAATCATAATTGAAAATAAAGCCCTTTACAAGACCCTGACAAGGGTCGCGCTTCCTATTGCCTTACAAAGCCTTATCGCGTCCTCTCTTAGTCTGGTTGACAATTTGATGGTTGGCAGCCTGGGTGAAACAGAGCTTGCTGCGGTCGGGCTTTCTTCACAATTTTTATTCGTTCATTGGGGAGTCATGTTTGGTTTTGTCAGCGGATCATCGGCTTTTATGGCCCAATATTGGGGAAAACAGGACCTGAAAAGTATGCGGCGGGTAACCGGCTTTGCCGTAGTTTTGTGCTTCGGAATCAGCATGCTGTTCTTCATTCCTGCAATGTTTTTTCCGGATCATGTTTTAAGAATCTTCACCGATATTCCGGAGGCGATTGAACAGGGACAGCATTATCTTCGGACTGCCGCCATCTGCTTCCTGACGTTAAGTGTAACGATTCCCTTTACCGCTGTCCTTAGAACCACTCAGCAGACTGCTCTGCCTATGAAAATCAGTCTGGTGGTCTTTTCCACCAATACGTTTTTAAATTACCTTTTTATCTTTGGCAGCTTTGGTGCCCCAAAGCTGGGGGTAATGGGAGCGGCGCTGGCTACATCCATCGCCAGAATCCTGGAAATGGTCCTTGTCCTGTATGTTGTTTTCGGAAGAAAAAACATGGTGGCGGGAAAACTGAGTGAATTTTTCGGATGGCACAGGCCTCTTGTAAAGAAAATAATGATCACTGCTTTTCCGGTGATGATTAACGAAGCCATGTGGAGTCTGGGTATGGCTACCTACAATGCAGCATACGGACGAATGGGTGTTACGGAATTTGCAGCCATTCAAGCAAGCAATACCCTGAATACCCTTTTTATCCTTGCAATTTTCAGCTTGGGTGATGCCTTGCTGATTCTGGTGGGGCAGCGCATCGGTATGGGTCAAATGGACTACGCCTTTGCATTGGCAAAAAAACTTCTGCGGATCGGCGTCGTCATCGGTGTCATATCCGGTACACTTATGATTCTGGCATCGCAGCTGATCATAAAACTATTTAGCTTCACACCTTTGGGGCAGCGATATGCGCTCCTGATCATACTGGTATATGCGATCTTCATGCCGCTGAAAATTTTCAACGGATTGAATGTTGTGGGTACCATGCGGTGCGGTGGTGATACCCGGTTTGCCATGTTTCTGGAGGTTTGTTCTGTATGGCTTATCGGTGTGCCTCTGGTTTTCCTGGGAGTACTTTATTTGCAGCTTCCCATATACTTTGTGGTTCTCATGGCTCAGACAGAGGAAGTTGTGAAGTCCGTTATCTGCTTCAAACGCTTCCGGTCCAGGAAATGGCTGAACAATCTGGTGCATGATATCTAACCCTGATTGGCACACAAACAATTCCTGCTAAATGACATTGAGTACCATGTATGGATGCAAAAAATCCTGCGCATCCTAAAAACAACCCATAAAGTGTAACAAGGTGCTTGCATAATTGTCATTATTTGTCGCAATTTCTTGTAAAAAATCCACATAAATTAATGGTACTTAGTCGCAAATCTTTTGAAATTTAAGGGTTTGCGATGTCTTTTTTTTGAGATAACATAATATTCTGAATGTTTATTTTTTAACGATGCTTTACATTTAACATTTTAGGATTATAATTATATAATACCACGAAAGACCGGGGAAAACGCTGAGAATGAATGGATTGACGGCTTTTAAGAACAAGATTTTCAAATATGGAATCATGGCTTCCGCCATAGTTGAACTGGCATCAATCCCATTTCTGGGATTTGATGTTCAGTTTTTATATGGTCTCGCGCTGGGAACTGCGATTGCAATTGTTAACTTTAATCTTATGGCGTTCACATTTCATCTTGTGCTGGAAAGGCGCAATGCTTCACTGGCCTTTATTGGTTATCTCGTACGGCTGGCTGTTTATGGCGCTGGATTTCTTGCCTCTCTGCAGGTTGGCATGATCAGCGCGCTGGGAACGGCAATCGGGTATCTGACCCTCAAGCTGGCAATGTTCTATCTTCACGGATTGAAGTCTGAATTTTCCAAAGGGAGGATTGTCAGAGATGAGCCTATAGAGCTTCAGCCGAAAAAACACTGGTATGATTTTAAGGAAAACGAGGAGCTTGACAACTAAGGAAGCGCTTCCCGAATCGGGAAATAGACAAAAAGGAGGTTTAGAATGCATCTTGGGCCGAGAATTATTTACAGCATAGGCGGGATTAATATAACTGAGACGGTTCTGTATTCACTCATCGTCAGTGCCGTTATGATTGCCTTTGCTTTCATATCCACAAGGAAAATGAGACGGATTCCCAAGGGCTCCCAGGCTTTTGCCGAGTGGATCGTAGAATCTATCTATAATCTGGTCGGGAATACCATGGGCAAGGAAAATATACGCTTTGCACCCTACATTGGAACCCTGTTCATTTTCTTGATTTTGGGAAACTCGCTGGGATTGTACGAACAAAGACCGGTGACCGCCGATCTCAACACGACGTTCGCACTTGCCGGGATTACTTTTGTTTTGATCCATTACAACGCGATTCGTTCCCAAACCTTGAAGGGATATATCAAACATCTGTCCTCTCCGTATCCCTTTATGCTGCCGATCAATCTGGTTGGTGAGCTGGCTTTTCCGCTCTCACTTTCCTTCCGACTGTTCGGTAACATTACAGGAGGCGTCATCATCATGGCGCTGCTTTTCGGAGGACTGGAGGGAATTACCGAAGGGATGGAAGTCACCATTCCGTTCCTGCTCATCGGAATTCCGCTGCCTGCAAACTTTTTCTTCGATATCTTTGAGGCAGGACTGCAGGCCTTTATCTTCACAATGCTAACTATGGTATTCATTTCCAATGGGATTATAAAGCACGAACACCATTAAAAGATCAGATCATTAAAAAAAGACAAACATGAATTTAAGGAGGAAATCATCATGTCATTAGTAACACCAGAAGCATTTGTATTGGGTATGTCAGCACTTGGAGCAGCCATCGTAATGATCGGCATTCTGGGTATCGGTATCGGCCAGGGCTTTGCAGCAGGCAAGGCAGTAGAAGGCGTAGCGAGACAACCCGAGGCACAGGGAGATATTTTAAAGACGATGCTGGTTGGTCAGGCCGTTGCTGAAACAACAGGTATCTTTGCGTTTATCGTTTCCATCGTGCTCCTGTTTGCGAATCCTTTCATCAGCATGCTCTAGCGGTAGGCAAGGGCATTGAAATTTAAGTATAAGCAAGGAAGGAGGGAAATGCCTTGGAAAAATACGCAGATCTAATCCATTTGGATTGGACTTTACTGATGGTAGCAGTGAACGTTCTGATCCTCTATGTCATACTCAAGCATTTCTTCTTCGAAAAAGTGCATCAGTTCATGCTGGACCGGCAGAATGCTGTTAAAGATGCTTTTGACCAGGCAGACAGAACCAATCTCATGGCAGATGAACAGCTGGCTGAATACAAGAAACAGCTTGCTAACATCGAGAACGAAGGCAGAGAAATTATTAAGAATGCCAAGATCAGAGCAGAGGCTCAAGCGAAAGAAATCGTTGATGATGCCAGCAGGAAGGCCAGCGAAATGATTCTGCAGGCACATAGAGATATCGAAAGAGATAAGCTTAAGGCCGTCGTTGAAATGAAACAGCAAATCGGAGGCCTTGCAATTTACGCTGCTGAAAAAATCATCGAGAAGCAGCTTGATGCTGCAGGTCAGGAAGATATTATTCAGCGGGTGATAGAACAGGCAGGTAATTCGGGATGGCAGAATTAACAGTTGATATCACATATGGAAAAGCCTTATTCGAGGCAGCATCCGATGTAAATAAAACGGAGATTCTACTGGAGGAAGCCCTGGAGGTTCTGGATATTCTGAAAAAGGAATCTGAATTTTTTGAGTTTATTAAAACTCCTGTCATTTCAGCTGCCGAGAAAAAGCAGGCAATAACAAAGATCTTTTCGGGGAAAATAAGTGATGAGCTGATTCATCTGCTCTGGATTTTAATCGATAAGGGAAGAACGAAAGAGTTCGGAAGCATTGTTCGCAGGTTTCAGCAGTTGATTCATGAAAGTCAGGGATTTTCAACGGGGACCATATTCTCCGTCCAGCCTCTTTCGGCGGAGCAGCTCTCTACTTTTGAAGAGAAAACAGGAAAGCTGATGCAGAAGAAGGTAAAGCTGGAGAACCGAACCGATTCCTCAATTATCGGGGGAGTCCGGATCTTTATCGAAGGCAAGGTAATCGACGCAACGGTAAGAAAGCGTCTCAATGACCTTGGAGAAAGTCTCAGATCGCAATAATAGACACAAAAGTTCGCTGCTGGTTTATGCCGGTGGTTCGCTTATGGCGAAAAGACGAGCGAAGAAATAAGGAGGACTTGCACATATGAATTTAAGACCAGAAGAAATCAGTGCGGTCATAAGAGAACAGATCAAACAATATAAAAACGAGTTGGAAATCTCCAATTTCGGTACAGTAATACAGGTTGGCGACGGTATTGCCAGAATCTACGGTTTGGATCAGTGCATGGCGGGAGAGCTTCTTGAATTCCCCGGTGATGTTTACGGTATGGCACTGAATCTGGAAGAAGATAATGTCGGTACGGTTATTCTGGGCCCCGACAAGGAAATCAAAGAGGGCGACGTTGTAAAGCCAACCGGTAAGGTTGTTGAAGTTCCCGTAGGACCGGAACTGATCGGACGTGTTGTAAATGCACTGGGACAGCCTATCGACGGCAAAGGCCCCATCAACACGACGAAGACCAGACCAGTGGAAAATATAGCCCCCGGTGTATTGCAGAGAAAATCGGTTAATGAACCGCTGCAAACCGGAATCAAGGCCATTGATTCCATGATCCCGATCGGTAAGGGGCAGAGAGAACTGATTATCGGTGACAGGCAGACCGGAAAAACAGCTCTCGCCATCGATACGATTCTCAATCAGGCATCAGAGGATGTTATCTGTATCTATGTAGCCATAGGACAAAAGAAATCCACTGTTGCGCAAATGGTTCAAACCCTTGAAAACAAGGGATCAATGAAATATACCATCGTGGTTTCCGCTACTGCCAGTGAGGTTGCTCCGCTGCAGTACATAGCCCCTTACGCAGGCTGTGCAATGGCGGAAGAATTTATGTATCAGGGAAAAGATGTCCTGATCATCTACGACGACCTTTCCAAACATGCAGTTGCCTACAGAGCAATGTCCCTGTTGCTTCGCAGACCGCCGGGAAGAGAAGCTTATCCCGGAGATGTATTCTATTTGCACAGCAGACTGCTTGAAAGAGCAGCGAAGCTATCCGATGAACTGGGCGGAGGCTCTATTACGGCACTTCCCATCATTGAGACCCAGGCAGGAGACGTTTCCGCATATATTCCGACCAATGTAATTTCCATTACGGATGGTCAGATCTTCCTGGAATCAGAGCTCTTCTTTACAGGACAGAGACCTGCTGTTAACGCTGGTATCTCCGTATCCCGTGTAGGAGGAAGCGCTCAGATCAAGGCGATGAAAAAGGTATCCAGCAAGGTAAAACTGGAACTTGCACAGTACAGAGAACTGGCAAGCTTTTCTCAGTTTGGTTCCGACCTAGATAAAGATACAAAAGAACGGCTGGAACATGGTACTGTTTTAATGGAAATTCTGAAACAGCCTCAGTACGCACCGGTCAAGGTCGAACACCAGGTTATGATCATTTTCGCCGCAACCAACCGCTATCTTGTGGATGTTCCGGTAGAGGAAATCAAGGATTTAGAGAAAGAGTTCTACAGCTTTATGGATACCCAGTATCCGGAAGTAGGAAAAGAGATCAAGTCCACCGGTAAGCTGGAAGGGGAAACAGAAGAGCAACTTAAGGCTGCAATCTTGAAATTCAAATCGCTGAGATCATCCGATTGACGCTGGTAAGGAGGAGGTGAAGGCATGGCAACGAACAACATGAGAGATATTAAGCGCAGAATCCGAAGCGTCAGCAGCATGGAACATATCACCAATGCCATGAAGCTCGTATCTGCTGCGAAATTGCGGAAAGCCAAAAACACCTTTGAAAAGACACAAGAATATTTCCACTATGTGACCGAGTCAATTGAGGAAATCTTCCACCATACAAACGAAGTCCCGTCGGAATATCTAAAAGGGAATCGTGAGATCAAGAGAACCTGCTACATCATCGTAACCAGCTCCAGGGGACTTTGCGGAAGCTTTAATTCCAATGTTATTAAGGAAGCCGCCAGGGAGATTGCCGAAGATCCCCAAAAGCCGATTATCGTTGCAGTAGGTGGGAAAGGAAAAGAATACTTCGAAAAGCGGGGCTACGAAATCTTTGAAGAATATATGCTCCCGCCGGAAAGTATTTCCTTCCTGGAAACCCATGACATCAGTAAACCAATTATCGATATGTATAATTCCGGACAGATTGACGAAGTGGTTATGATTTATACTTCTTTTGTCAGCTCTCTGGAGCAGAAGGTAAGATCAGTAACCCTCCTTCCCTTCGAACTCCACAGGGACCCTGATTTTCCAAGACTGGAACAGCAGGTTGACTACGAGCCGTCGGTAGAAGAGGTATTCAACTATCTGGTGCCGAAATACGTGGAAATTATGGTTTATGGCGCCATTGTAGAGTCTGCAACCTGTGAACATGCCGCAAGGCGGATGGCGATGGAAAATGCCACCGACAATGCAAGAGACATGATCGGCGAGCTGACCCTCTATTATAACAGGACGAGACAGGCCGCTATTACCAACGAAATTTCTGAAATTGTAGGAGGCGCTGAAGCGCTGAAATAAAACGGCTTGCGTCTGCGTGCAACACAGCATTGCATAAAATCAGAAAGCAAGTTTTGCGCAGGAAATTTTATGCAAGGCAAGGCGCGGTCGATGAATGCGAGCGCACGTATGAAAATACGTAAGCAAGCCTGAAGAGACTAGCAACACAGCATTGCATAAAATCAGAAAGCAAGTTTTGCGCAGGAAATTTTATGCAAG
>JARBUO010000089.1 GCA_029239605.1 Bacillota bacterium
GCACTCCCCATTTTTTATATAGTAGGAAACGATATTTCCTACTATATAAAAAACAAGGAACCGCCTCTAATCCGCAAATGCTTCTTCGAGACAATTCCTTGCCGTTATTTCATATTTGGTTTGAGTTCTTCTCAGGCCGCATCCATCCAGGATACAGGTTCACCGTTAAAGATTTTCTTTTCTTTATCTTTCGATTACCATGGAAGTTCCCATTCCGCCGCCAATACAGAGGGTTGCAAGTCCGTACTTGGAGTCTCTCTTCTGCATTTCATGGATCAGCGTGATCAGAATTCTTGCGCCGGATGCTCCGATAGGATGACCCAGTGCAATGGCTCCGCCGTTTACGTTCAGCTTATCAAGATCGATTCCAAGGTCTTTACCAACTGCTACAGACTGTGCTGCAAAAGCTTCGTTGGCTTCGATAAGATCCATGTCTGCGATGGACAGGTTTGCTCTTTCCAGCGCGTTTTTAGAGGCCGGTACCGGTCCGATTCCCATGATGCTCGGATCAACGCCCGCTGAGGCATAGGAAGTTACCTTGCACAGATATTTCAGTCCCAGTTCGTCAGCCTTTTCCTTGGACATTACGATGATGGCAGCTCCGCCATCGTTGATTCCGGAAGCATTGGCTGCAGTAACAGCGCCTTCCTTCTTGAATGCGGGCTTCAGTTTTCCGATTCCATCCACAGTAACCCCAGCTTTAGGATATTCATCGGTATCGAAGATGATAGGATCACCCTTTCTCTGTGGAATTTCCACCGGAACGATCTCATCCTTGAACTTTCCTGCCTTGATGGCTGCTTCTGCTTTGTTCTGGGAAGATGCTGCAAACTGATCCAGCTCTTCTCTTGTGAGTCCCCACTGGTCTACAATATTCTCAGCGGTGATTCCCATGTGGTAGTGGTTGTATGCGTCGGTCAAACCGTCATGTACCATGATGTCGATCATTTTCGCATCACCCATTCTTGCTCCCCATCTTGCAGCAGGCATGATATAGCCGGACTGGCTCATGCTTTCCGCTCCGCCGGCAAGTACGCAGTCAGCGTCTCCTGCTTTGATAATTTGCGCTGCAAGTCCTACTGTTCTGAGGCCGGATCCACAGACTTTATTAATCGTCATCGCCGGAACTTCCTTCGGAACTCCCGCTGCCATGGCTACCTGTCTTGCAACATTCTGTCCCAGACCACCCTGGAGCACGTTACCGAAAACCACTTCTTCAATGATCGCCGGATCGATTCCTGCTCTCTTAATTGCTTCTTTAACCGCGATGGCACCCAGATCTACTGCGGAAAAATCCTTCAGCGAACCGCCGAAGCTCCCGATTGGAGTTCTAACCGCACTGACAATTACTACTTCTCTCATTGTACCCTCCATTTTTCCCTAAAATTTGGACATTTTATTAAACGTTTATAGATAAAATAACATTATTCCTGCAAAAGGATTGGGAGCATTGCATCCCAAACAAGGCAACGTATCTAAGGGTGCGATGGATGCAAACCCTCTGTCAACGTTTCAAAGACACAGATAGTCTCCGGCTCATTTTATATAATATCACTATCGCAGAAAAAAACAAGGCAATATTAAAAAGTCGCAAAATTCTAATTTGGTAAATTTATTTAAGTGAAAATGATTTTTTGGTGTAAATATTCCATCAAAAATGCTCTTTTCACCATATTTTTAGTTATTTTTTTCACAAGGTCGCAATGTTTAAAATGAGCGCCTCCGTATATGTTGAGGCGCTCATTAATAGTTCCCTTATTTATTTTCGCCTTTTTGCAAATCTTCCTTAAATATTGCAATGTGGCTTTCCACTAGTTTGACAGGTTTATACGAGAGTTTCGCCTTTCTCAGACCCGGTATCCCCATGTCTTCTTCTCGATTAATATACTTGATATTCGGTGCCATATGGCGGCAAAACTCATTATTAATCAATTGATACAGACCGCGGTATGCGATATTTGCCTTTTCCACGTGAACCGTTACGGTGTTTTTGTTCAATTTACCCCCGATACAAAGCGATTCGATTTTCCCGTCAATAAGAATCGCGGCAGTGTGGTATCCCACTGCCTCCAAATTGTGGAACACGTCAGACATGGCGCGCTCTTCCATTTGGAGCAGAGCCATCTCGTGCTCCGGCAAATTCTTTCTCTCGTTGAAATCTTTGATAAACCGCATAGCATCATCTGCCATGGCCGATGTCAGGGTAACGTATTCGTACTGATAATTATTTAGAAAATAATTCAGATGATTCTTTTTACTGTGGTAGTCTCTTCCCTTCAGGTCAATTAAATCCTGTTTTCTATAAAGGTAATCATAATTGGGCCGATCGTCGAAAAACTTTAATTTTCCGGGGCATGCAGCCTCAAGAATGTCCATCATGTGGAAAGGCATCAGCCTGATGCTGAATATGTAGCCCTTCGATTCGAATATTCCCTTCGCTTCCATAATGGTTTTGTTTAAGGCAGCAGGATCATAACTTCCACTCTTTGTCAGGGGAGGAAACAGAAACGGCTCCTTTTTATCTGTTTCAAGATGACTTAGTCCGGCGATACAAAGATAGTCTCCGATCATCTGCCAACTGAAATCGTTGATATTTCTCCACATATAAAGCGATGTGAACGAAAGCCCTGAAGTACCATAGTCAAAACCGCCGAGATATTCTTCAAGAACCTGCCTCGCTTCTATTGTGATTTGATTTTCAAGCATGAACATATTTTATGCCTTTCCTATTTCACCAGCGCTGAAATCTGCTTAAATCCAGCTTCCTTAGCCCCTCCCAGCAGTTCAAACAGGATGGATTCGCAGGTAGTGGTTACTGCACCTGCGCCGCTCATTCTGCCCAGTGAATATTTTTTGTCTTTCTTGCTTCTCGATGAAATGCAATCGACAGCAACAAAAACAGTATACCCTTTTTCAAGAAGATCAATCACAGTTTGCTGAACACATACATGAGCCTCTATTCCGGCGATGATTACCGTCTTTCTTCCCAGTTTTTCCAGCGTTTCAACAAAGACGGGCTCTCCCATCGCACTGAAGCTGGTTTTTTCTATAGCAACAAGTTCCGCTTCGGAAGACCCTTCGCCCAGCGACTCAGTCCACGCAGCGGCTACCGCAGGAACGGTGGGGCCCAATCCTTTTGTGTACTGCTGCGTAAAAACAGCAGGAACTCCAAGAATTCTGCATCCTTTCACCAGCTTGACAGCAGTCTCTTCCAGTTCTTCATTATCTTTCATTGCTGGCATCAGCCTTTCCTGAAAATCGATCCCAACAAAAACTGTATCTTCTTTTCTAAGTTTTAAAACTTGATTCCCCATGTTTTTACCTCCTCAATTAACTTGTAGCTCGTCAGATCATAATGCAGCGGAGTAATGGTAGCATATCCATTCTGCATCGCGATTACATCAATATCCTCCGGCAGATCTTCGTAAACTACCGGCGTTCCGGAATACCAGTATTCCATTTCGCCGTTCTCATTCTTCCTTGGTTCGAACCACTCCTCATATTCCCTGGCGCCTAGTCTGGCGATTTTAACTCCTTTAATCTCAGCTGGAGGGAGATTCGGAACATTGATATTTAACACGGTGTTTGCATCAATTTTATCGATGGCCGCCTTAACCGTTTCATAGGCGAGCTCGGCTGCAACTTCAAACGTAAGCGGCTTATGGTCATTCACAGAAACCGCAACTGCAGGCAGCCCGCAGATACACCCTTCAATGGCCGCAGAAACGGTACCGGAATACAGTGTATCTGTCCCATAGTTTCCTCCGTGGTTAATCCCGGAGCATACCATGTGAATTTTAACACCCTGTTCTGAGAGCATTTTCAATCCCAGCTTCACACAGTCAGCCGGCGTTCCGGTAAACTCCCAGGCCTGTTTTGCATTGGGAAAGTCCACTTCTTTCATACTGATGGGTTTCCCCACGGTTATCCCATGACCACAGGCGCTTCTTTGTGTATGGGGTGCGCAAACGTATATGTTGGCAATGCGGGATAATGATCTGGCCAGCTCTTTAATCCCTTTTGCTTCGATTCCATCATCATTGGCAATTAATAGATTCATTGTGACCTCCAACTAATTCTTTTAAATGTATTATAGAATGAGCACAGGCCGTCGATCCGGCCTGTTTCACACCCGGTACAAAAAATGTAACCGGTGCAAAATTCAATGATTTTGCGTCAAGTCTCATTTATTATACCACCCGACTTGTGATTTTAAAAGTAAATCGAACGAAATCTTAAAAAGCCGCCAGCAAATCCTTGTCTTGAAATTTTTGATTTTTTTGGTTAGAATATATATATATGTAGATAATACATTTGCACTGCCTATCTAAATGATTCTATTTTAAGAAGTTACGACAGAGAAGCGGAAACTCTGCCGATCATTTCCAAAATACAGCTGGGAAGTCCAGCATCTAAGCCGCTAAAGATATGTCTTAACGTTCAAATGGAACTAAAAATAGGTATTTCATAAGTTGTAACAGCGTATGCGGAGGGGAGGAATCTGTTGAACAAAAAACTGATTTTACAAACCAGGGAAGCGTTAACTTCTGTGCTACCCATCACTGTTATTGTGTTAATCCTCGATTTTACTTTTGTGCCGATGCCATTTTATGTCAGAATCTCATTTCTGATTGGCTCACTGCTATTAATCTTGGGAATGGGGCTATTTACACTTGGCGCCGAGTCGGCAATGATGCCCATGGGCGAGCACATGGGTGCCCAGCTTACCAAATCCCGAAAGCTTTTTTTGCTGGTCGGTGTGAGTCTGGTCATGGGAACCATAGTCACCATAGCGGAGCCGGATCTTCAAGTACTGGCCGGGCAAGTGCCCTCTGTACCAAATATGGTAATTGTCCTGTCTGTATCGATAGGCGTGGGTATTTTTTTGGTGATTTCGTTGCTGCGCATCCTTTTTCAATGGAAGCTGGCATATCTGCTCGTTATTTTCTACCTGGCAATTTTTGCTATCGGAGCATTTACCTCTGAAACCTATCTGTCAGTTGCCTTCGATGCCGGCGGTGTCACTACCGGCCCCATTACAGTACCTTTTATCCTCGCTTTAGGGATCGGTGTATCTGCAGTTAGGGGAAGTAAGAGTTCTTATGAGGACAGCTTCGGCCTGCTGGCGCTCTGCTCTATCGGTCCGGTGATTTCTGTCATGATTATGGGGATGTTTTTTGATTCCTCCAAATTGGCAGCTGCTTCAGCCGAAACAGCTAAAGCCGCTGAGAACCTGATAGATGTGCTGCATTTATTCCGACAAGGTTTCCCTTCCTATGCCAGGGAAGTAGCTCTTTCACTGCTCCCGATCGTCTTATTTTTCGTAATCTTTCAGTTAATTTACTTAAAGCTCCCGAAAAGTCAGATGATCAAGATCGCCGTAGGTATCGCATATACCTATACGGGGCTGGTCTTATTCCTTACTGGAGTAAATGTGGGTTTTCTTCCTACCGGTGCTTATATCGGCGAATATCTTGGCGGAAGACCTTACAGCTGGATACTGATCCCAATGGGAATGATTGTGGGATACTTTATTGTGGCTGCAGAACCGGCTGTTCATGTACTCAATGATCAGGTAGAGGAAATAACCGGCGGAACGATCTCAAAAAAAGCTATGCTTTGGGGATTGTCTATCGGTGTATCCATTTCAATCGGGCTTTCTATGGTGCGTGTACTATACGGCCCTAGCATTTGGTACTTTTTATTCCCTGGCTACCTCATCGCTCTGATATTGACCTTCTTTGTACCAAAGATCTTCATCGCAGTTGCGTTTGACTCTGGAGGTGTAGCTTCCGGCACAATGACTGCAACCTTTCTTCTTCCCTATGCAACGGGAGCCTGCCTTGCTGTAGGCGGGAATGTGCTTACGGATGCCTTCGGCATCATCGCCATGGTAGCAATGGCTCCGCTTATAACAATTCAAATTATGGGGTTGATTTATAAGATTAAAATAAGGAACACTACGGAAGAAGAGGACGACGTCATGGATGAACTTGCAGAAGAAATGGATGAAGAGCAGCTTGCTCTCGCCTGCGAAGCAGAAACCATTTCTGACGATAATGAATATGTAAATCTGGAATAAAGCTCTTGAAAAGGAATCGTTATTGCTCACCGACATTTAAAGGGGGCTTTCTATTGAATAAAAAACTGATACTTAAGATTAAAGAATCGCTTTCATCGGTTCTTCCAATTTCTTTAATCGTTCTGATATTGAATTTTACCATAACGCCTATGCCCTTTGGGGTAAGAGGTCTGTTTCTTATTGGTGCAGCACTCTTGATCACAGGCATGGGATTATTTACACTGGGTGCTGATACCGCCATGATGCCCATGGGGGAGCAGATCGGCTCACAGTTGATCAAGTCGCGTAAACTGAGTCTGCTAATTGTTGCATGCTTAATTATGGGGACCATGATCACCATAGCGGAGCCAGATTTACAGGTACTGGCAGAACAAGTTCCATCGGTTCCCAATATGGTTTTGATCCTGTGGGTTGCAGCGGGCGTGGGCGTTTTCCTCGTCGTAGCACTGCTCAGAATCCTCTTTCAGTGGAGACTATCCTATATCCTGATCGGGCTTTATGTGGGCGTATTTGCGTTGGGAGCATTCACTTCCGATAGCTTTCTGGCTGTTGCTTTTGACTCAGGGGGTGTCACCACAGGACCAATTACGGTGCCCTTTATATTGGCTTTAGGAATCGGCCTTTCCTCTGTTCGCGGAGGAAAAAGTTCTCACGACGACAGCTTTGGTCTTGTTGCACTTTGTTCCATTGGGCCTATCATGGCGGTTATGATTATGGGCATGTTCTTTGATACGTCCTCCGAAGCCCATTCATTGGATTCGGTTTCGGATATCACCTCACTTCGCGAGATCATTCAATTATTCGGTCAGGCGCTGCCCAGATACGCGGAGGAGGTGGCCCTTGCCCTGTCACCAATCATCGTATTCTTTATTCTCTTTCAGCTGTTTTCCTTGAAGCTTCCAAAGAGTCAGCTGATAAAACTATCCATTGGTATCGCTTATACCTATCTCGGACTCGTCCTGTTCCTTACAGGTGTAAATATCGGTTTTATGCCGGCAGGTTCCTATATCGGAGAGTATATCGGTGCCCTTTCCTATAATTGGATCTTAATTCCGCTTGGTATGATCATGGGCTTTTTTATCGTAGCTGCTGAGCCGGCCGTCCATGTATTGAATGATGAGGTTGAGGCCATGACGGGAGGCGCCATCTCAAAAAACGCGATGCTCTGGAGCCTTTCCATCGGTGTGGCAATTTCGATCGGGCTGGCTATGATCCGCGTAATTACAGGCCTCAGCATTTGGTACGTTCTGGTGCCCGGCTATCTGCTGGCGTTGAGTCTGACATTTTTCGTACCGAAGATATTTACCGCCATTGCGTTTGACTCAGGAGGCGTTACTTCCGGCCCTATGACGGCAACCTTTCTGCTTCCTTTAACCATGGGTGCTTGCGATGCGGTAGGAGGAAATATGCTGACCGATGCATTCGGCGTTGTGGCCATGGTAGCCATGACACCATTAATTACCATTCAGGTTATGGGACTGATCTACAACCTTAAGATTAAAGATATTACGGAAGAAGAAGAAGACTTCATGGAAGATATCGCTGAAGATATTGAGGAAGAAGAAGAAGGTCCTGAATGGTACGGCCAAACCTGTGATGTCGCGGAGCATTACGGATGGATGGGGGATACGGAATTTATTGAAAATATTGAATGGGCTAGTGACCTGCGGGAAGAAAAGATTTATAATGATATAATAACTGATAATGACTATATAGATTTTGAAGAATTGCAGAAACTAGTCATACGTGAGGATTTTGATGATCCCCGCGACAGATAAAGGATTAACAGGAAGGAGTTTATTAATTACCATGGAGGATACAAAGCAATGCGGAGCAGGCGGTATCAAAAGAATCAAGCTGTTGGTCACCATCGTGGACAGAGGCTTGGGAGAAGAAGTATCGAAGGTATTGAGAGAAGATGGGATCACATTTAATCTCATATCCCCTGCATATTGCGCCGCCGGTTCCCAGCTGATGGATTATCTGGGACTGACATCTTTGGAAAGAGACCTGGTATTCAGTGTAGTTTCCGATACGATCGCTCATGAAGTATTAAATAAGATATTATACAAATTTGATCTTGACGAGCCCAGCAACGGACTTGCCTTTACCATTCCGGTTTGCGGAGTCAGCGGTCCTTTGGCTCTGCGTTATATGACCGGGCAGCAAGAATAGGAAAGGAGGAGATGTTCTTTGGAAAGTCAAAAACAGTATGATTGTGTTCTTACCATTGTGAGCCGGGGCTTTGCCGATCAAGTCGTAGATGCAGCAAGAGAAGCAGGCGCTCACGGTGGAACCGTTTTTTTTGCACGGGGAACCGGTATTCATGAAATAGAAAAGTTCTTTTCCATTTCCATTCAGCCGGAAAAAGAGCTTGTCCTCAATGTGGTCGACCGCAATAACGCACCTGCTGTTATGGATGCCATTGTTGCAGCGGCAGGGCTTGGCACAGAAGGAAGAGGCCTGACTTTTTCCTTGCCCATTGATGATATCGTCGGTATTTTTTGCCCTTGTGTCATCCCGGACAAGGAATGATACAAAATACTTGTGAAAAAGGAGAAATGAGGTAAATTCAATTGGCTAAAGAAAGAGAATTTGATTTGATCATGACGATTGTAAACCGCGGTTTCGCTGAACAGGTGGTAGATGCAGCGAGAGCGGCGGGAGCACACGGCGGAACAGTGTTTTACGCACGGGGAACCGGCATCCATGAACTGGAAAAATTCTTTGCAATTTCAATACAACCTGAAAAGGAAGTTGTTCTGAATATTGTAAGACATGATCAGACTCAAGCCATTATTCATTCTATTGTAGCCGCTGCCGGACTGAAAACGGAAGGGAAAGGGCTGTCATTCGCACTGCCCATTTCTAATATGGCCGGCGTCGTCCATTCTTTAGAGATGCTGGAAGGTACAAAAAATAAGTAAAAAGGCATTTCAAGCAAGAGTTAAAATACGATAAAAGCAGCTTCCGGGGTACACCCAGAGGCTGCTCCTTTTTTATACCATGGTTCCGCCGAGCACTTCTCCGATGGGCTCATGGATAACAAGATCGGCTCTGCTATCATAGGAGGTTTCGGATTTATTAATTAAAACAAGATGATTTCCTTTGAAATAATTGATGAGACCCGCAGCCGGATAGACAACCAGTGATGTTCCTCCAACAATGAGCAGGTCTGCTTTTGAGATTGCCTCTATTGCTCCCTCAACGACCTCCTGATCAAGAGGTTCTTCGTAAAGGACCACGTCCGGTTTGATCATCCCGCCGCATTTAATGCAGCGAGGAATGCCACTGTCAGGGTATTCGCCGCTTCTGCTGCTTTCCGGTTTCATAATATAATCAAGGCAATAGAATGTATGACATTTCATACAATGATTTTTCTGCACTGATCCATGCAGTTCATAGACCTTCCTGCTTCCGGCCACCTGATGAAGCCCGTCGATATTCTGGGTAACCACAGCATCCAGTTTTCCATTCTTCTCTAGTTCAGCAAGGGCGAGATGCGCCTTGTTTGGCAGCACATCGGGATAAATGAGATAATTCTTGTAATAATCGTAAAAAGTCTCCGTGTGATTCATAAAGAAGGAATGGCTCAGCATTTCTTCTGGAGTACGCCCGTATTGTGACTGCGCCTGGTACAATCCGTTTTCCGATCTGAAATCGGGAATTCCGCTTTCTGTCGAAACACCTGCTCCCCCAAAGAAAACAATATGATTGCTCACAGCAATCAACTTCTTCAATTCAGAATTCATATGTCACCTCTCCTCCGGCTAAACAATCCGGTTCTGTTTTCCGCCTTTCAAAAAGCTATCGATATTCCCGCAAATCGTTTTCATCAGCCTGACCCTTGCCTCTCTGCTTCCGTACCCGATGTGCGGTGTCATATACAGCTTTTCCCTGATCCCGATGGATAGCAGCGGGTTTTCAGACTTCACCGGCTCCTCTTCAAAAACGTCAAGGCCGGCACCCGCTATCAAATCTTCTGCAAGCGCTTTGGCCAGATCCCTTTCAACAATGATGCCGCCTCTTCCAAGGTTCAAAAGATACGCATCAGATTTCATCATTTGAAGCTCTTTCAAGCCGATGAGTCCACGTGTTCTTTCGTTCATAGGGGCATGTACCGAAACAATGTCCGATTGCATCAAAAGCTCTGTTAGTTCCATACGTCTCAGTGTATGGCTTCTATTTTCTCCGGAAGAAGAATAATACACAACGTTGCACCCAAAACCCTGAGCATATTGCGCTACCTTTCTTCCGATATCACCGAGTCCGATGATCCCCCAGGTTTTTCCCTCCAGTTCATAGAAGTCTTTGCTTGGATCCAGTTCTTCTCGTGTGGAATACCTTCCATCTTTCACATAAGCATCATAGTATCCCGCGTGGGAGATCAGATAAAAAAGCATTGAAAAAGTGTGCTGGGCAACACTGACGGCGGAATACGCCGGTACATTTGTTACCGCGATGCCTCTTTCTCTGCAATATTCTATGTCCAGATTATTGTATCCGGTACCGGTCTGACAGATCAGCTTGAGTTTACCTGCCTTGCTAAGATTTAACGCATTGAGCTTGTTCTGGTTTGTAATGACAACATCTGCCTCAGCCAGGTATAGGCCTGCCTCTTCGTCTGAAATAAAGTCATATATTTCAACGGTTCCAAAACGGCTAAGCTCCGATACATCCGTATCAAACCCCAATGTCTTTCGATCCAAAAAAACCAATTTCATATCTGCACCCAATTCTACCTCATCCTGATATTTGCTTTCATCGATCCGTTATTACTTCCAGCAATCGATTGCTGGCGCACTTTTAACAGGATATATTCTATCATATTTTCAGAAACAATCAACGAAACTCAGTAAGATTCTTCCAATAGCGTACCGGCATCATTCGCTTCTGACAGGCGGGATTGATCCTCTCTTGAATGGCTATGGTTTCAAAGTATCGCTTCCACAAGTCACGGTAATCCCGTTCCACTTCTCCCAGTGCGGGAAGATCGGCATCTGAAAAATCAGCAATATACCAACTGCCCTCCTGGGCAAACACAGCCTTGCCCCGGATCTTATCATGAATGATAAAAGGGTCACTTTTGAGCCGGTCAGCAAAATGGTCCGCTATAATTTCCAACACATCGTGATCGGGTTCTACCTTGCTATAGAGGATCTCCCTGCCGGTTGATTCCCCCAAGGGTTTTACCAATGCAGAAAAACGAACCAATCCTTTCAGTCGGTGCATTTCAATGGTGACCTTTTTCTCAATTTGCTGAACCTCAAAAACGACGGAGTTGCTGTGGAGCAAACTGATAGCAGAACCTTTCTGAAATCCCAGTCGAATATACTGGAGAAGCTTGTTTTCCTTTTCATCAGCAGAAGACAGAAATACCCGGTAAACCCGCTTTAAATCTTCTCTGGAAATCTTATGTTCTATGGCCTCATATACTTTGGTCGCCTTGGTTTCCTCTGTTATAACGGTACAGCATGTAGAAAGAAGACTGGCCTGATACGCATCCACGCGGTAGATACCTGAAGCTTTTTCATTATAATAATGCTCATAAATACAGGTTAGAAAGCCTTCAAAGCTCCCGTCATAAAGATAGTCCAGCATGAAACAGCGTACTCCTTTCTGCGGCAACGGCTGAGGCTCGGGGCGCCGGTGTGTTCCATTGAGGTACAATCGGATGAAACATGGAAATTTGAATGTTATCCTCCTTGGGAAGCAGCTGGCTCCTGATCCCTTCCGTGTCCAGGGCATCCTGTCGGATCTGTTCCGGCAGAATATCGGAGCCTCCGTAGTACCTGCCGCGGCAGGTTATAAAATACCTTGCCCGTTTGACAACGACCCCAAGCTTTTTCAAATCATCAAATTGGATTGCCGACAGCTTCCTCTGCCGGACTATGCGCATGGCAGAAATCGTTCCGATACCAGGGATGCGAAGCAGCTCCTCCAAGGAAGCTTTATTCACCTCAACGGGAAATTTTTCAATGTTTCTCAATGCCCAGCTGATCTTAGGATCCAGATCAAGATCTAAAAAAGGTGTCTTCTCATCAAGAATTTCATCCGCCGTAAAATTATAGAACCGCAGGAGCCAATCGGCCTGATATAAACGATGCTCTCTGGTCAGGGGAGGGGCGGTCATAACACCCGGAAGCAGTGGAGAGTCAGCAACGGGAATATATGCGGAGAAATAGACCCTCTTCATTTTAAAATTGCGGTAAAGACTTTCCGATGTTTTAACGATCTGCCGATCACTTTCCGGAGTGGCACCGATGATCATCTGGGTCGTTTGTCCAGCGGGAGCGAATTTTTCCTTCCCTCTGCGGCCGGGCTTGTTAATCGCAAGCGGCTTTCCTGTAAGATCCAACAGGCTTCCGTCACCCGGCGTTACGTTCTCCCCCTGCGGTTCCAAATAGCTCAAATCAGAAGCACTGTAGAGATCCTGGTTTTTGAACATTGTCCCGGGTCCCTTCAACTGCCTCCGCTCCGTAAGGGTTTGGGTAATCTGAGTCATCGGTGTGAAAATATTTTTAGGTTTTTTCTGGGGCGCCAGCAAGCCCAGACTTTCTTTCGTCGGCAGTTCAATATTGATGCTAAGCCGGTCTGCAAGCAGGCCAATACGATGCAAGATCTCCGAGGATACGCCTGGGATGATCTTGGCATGGATATATCCCGCAAAACCATACTCATCCCGCAGCAATTTCAGGCAATTCATGATCCGCTCCGCTGTATAGTCCGGTGAAACTTCTACCGCAGAGCTGAGGAACAGACCCTCGATATAATTCCTTCGATAGAATTCTATCGTCAGCTTCGCAAGCTCACGAGGTTCAAAGCTTGCCCTCCTTACATCTGCAGATCTTCTGTTCACGCAGTATTCGCAGTCATAAACACATTGATTCGTAAATAGTATTTTAAGCAGTGAAATGCATCTTCCATCCGCAGACCAGGAGTGGCAGATGCCAGCAGCCGCTGCACTTCCAATTTTCCCATTGTTTTTCCGGTCAACTCCGCTTGTGGAGCAGGATACGTCGTATTTCGCTCCATCCGCCAGAATCTTCAGCTTTTCTAAGGTTGTGTCCATACA
>JARBUO010000090.1 GCA_029239605.1 Bacillota bacterium
AAAACATGATCCCCTGAGAACAACAGCTTTTCCTTTTCCTCAAACAGACACATATGCCCGGGGGTATGCCCTGGGGTACAGATACAATGCAGGTGATATTTACCGGCAGCAATTATATCGCCATCCACCACCGTTTGAAATTTGATTTTGCCTCTTCCTCCGAACAGCTTGCCGGGATGAATTCCTTGTTCCTGATCCTCCCGAATATCAGGCATGCCGTGCTGGGTGAAGAAATCGCTCATTCCAGCCCAATATTCCCGAGAAGAAAAGAGATTGATAATGCTTCCGTCCGGTTTGCTGCAGTAGACTTTTGTATCACTGTCAGCCAGCTCCGAAGCAAGACCGGAATGATCCGCATGCAGATGAGTAAGAAAGATATCCGTGTCTGAGACTTTTGCTCCAATTTCCCGGAATCCCTCCAGCATTGTATCGAGGCATACCGGATGGAAAAACCCCGTATCGATCAGAAGGTTTCGTTTGCCCCCGGTAATCAAATAGGAATTCAATGCTTTCAGTGGATTATCAGGCAGCGGAACTTTTATTTGGTAGATCTCATCGCGGATTTTTTCTGTTACATTATTTGTACCTGCTCTTCTCTCCGTCATTGCCCTCTGGTTCCTCCTTTTGAAAACACTCAGAAAACCGAAACACTTTCGTATTCCGGCTTTCCTCATTTCGCTTAGGGCGTTTGCCTCCAGCGCATCTATTATTTTTGACTCATGTACCCTTTTAGTTTTCCCCAGGCAGGCTGGAACAGCTCAGGGTCCATTAATTTAGGTCCGCCCTCCGGAATAATGGGGGAAAAACCCATCTGATCCAGGATCTGTGTCTGAAGATCAATACCCGGTGCAATTTCTGTCAGAACCATACCCTCTGTAGTCCGTTCAATAACACAACGTTCCGTGATAAAGATGATATTGTTTCCTCGTTTTAGGGATTGCTCAGCATTAAAGGTAAGCTGCGGGCATTTCTCTACGAATTTCTTGAATTTTCCTTCCTGGACAATGATCATCTTTCCGTCTTCCACCTTGCATTCGATTCCGCCTGCTGTAAAGGTACCAACGAAGACTGCATGCTTTGCTGTTGCAGCAATGTTTGCGAATCCGCCGACTCCCATAATTTTTCCGTTCAGAAGGCTTGTGTTCACATTGCCATCTTTGTCTACTTCGCTGAGGCCGAATACCCCCAGATCCAGTCCGCCGCCATCAAAGAAACTGAAATGATCTCCTTGATCACAGGATGCTTCAATATTCCAGTGTGCGCCAAAGTCATTTCCGCCTCCGGGTACTCCGCCGATGCTCCCCGATTCAGAGATCATGGTAATGGTATCAGCGCAGCCCTCTTCTGCCATGACATTTCCGGTATAGGTTGGTACGCCAATTCCAAAATTACACTTAAATCCCGGCTTTATCTCCTTTGTTACTCTACGGATCATTACTTTTTTCTCATCAAATGGAATAGGCTTCATACTGGTTTGCAGCGGTACCCTCACCTCTCCTGTAAAGGCCCTGTTATACTTTGTTCCCTGAGTCTGCATAATGTTTTCCGGATCTTCTGCTACCACAACATAATCTACGTAAATTCCGGGAACTTTAACCAACTTAGGATTGAGGCTCCCTGCCTTTGCCAGTGTTTCAACCTGAACGATAACGATTCCTCCATTTGCTTTTGCCGCCTGGGCCACAGAGAGCATTTCCAGATTGTGAGATTCTTTTTCACATGTGATATTGCCGTTCTCATCTGCAGTAGTTCCCCGCATAAAACCGATGTCAATGGGCCATGCCTTGTAGAAAAGATACTCCTCTCCCATGAAATCAGGAACATAGGTTACCAGATCCTCTCCCTTTTCCTTTGTCAGAGGATTGAGCTTTCCGCCGTCAAATCTGGGATCGATAAACGTACCCAGTCCAGTTTTTGTCAGGATGCCCGGTGCCTTTCTTCCCGCTTCGTGCCATACCTGAAGAATCGTACCAAGTGGGAGATTCCACGCCATGATCTTGTTTTCAGTAATCAGCTTGAATAGGGATGGAGAGGAGCCTGCATGAGATCCGATAAATTTCGTCATGAGTCCTTCCTGCGCCCAAACGCCTTCTCCACGTTCCCCCTTTGGGCCTAGGCCCCAGTTTCCCAGTCCTGCAGCATGGATATGTGTGAGATTTCTTGGATGACCTGTCTCCTCAAATCGTTTCCCGACAGCAATGGCAATCTCCTCCGGCCAGCCTGCCAGACCGAATCCTGCAGTTCCGATGCTCATATTGTCCTGAAACAGTTCTGCCGCTTCTTTAACGGTAATTACTTTAGCCATACTCAGCTCTCCTTCTTTCTTAGGGAAACACCAATCGATTTCTGCACATTCTGATCAGTACCTCCTTAAATTTTTGAATTAACTGATGATTTTTTTCTCTTTCAGCTCAGCAGCATGTCGCCTAAGCTCAGATTTTAAGCACTTTCCAGAATCGGAGACGGGAAAGCAGTCAAGAAACACAATCCACTTTGGCATTTTATTGGTTGAAATCCTTCCCCTGCAGTATTCTCTTAAATCTTTCTCCGACAAGCTTCTGCCATCCTTTACCTTGATAAATGCCACAACCTCTTCCCCATACAGATAGCTTGATACACCGACCACAGCCGCCTCAGCAACAGCTTCATGGGTATGGAGAAAATCTTCAATTTCCTTAGGGCTGATGTTCTCCCCGCTTCTGATGATAATATCCTTGCTTCTATCCCTGATGCTCAGGTAGCCTCTTTCTGTAAGACAGCCGATGTCCCCAGTGTGAAGCCAGCCATCGGAATCAATTGCCGATGCCGTTTCTTCCGGCATACGATAATATCCCTGCATGAGGTTGTATCCCTTCACCCAGATTTCACCGCAGCTCCCATCGGTAATTTGCGTCTTGGTTTCAAGATCTACAATACGGATCTGTACGCCGGGTATGGGTGCTCCCGCTGCCGAAGATTTCAACTCCAACGGATCATCGGCATAAACCGCTGTAACACAAGGCGACGCCTCTGTCAGCCCATAGGAAGAAATCAGTTTTTGTATCCCAAGCAAACCTTTGATATCCTCCATCAATTTCGGTGGGCAAGCTGCTCCTGCAATGATTCCGGTTCTGACAGAGGAAAGATCATATCGGTTCTTTTCCATCTCATTTATGAAACCAATAAACATGGTAGGAACGCCCGAAACCACCGTGCATTTTTCCCGTTCAATCAAGGACAAGGTAATCTCCGGCCGGAACTTATCCACCATAACCATCGCACTCCCGCTTATGACAGCAGTGAGGATACATGCGACACAACCAAAGCAGTGAAACATCGGTGCCTGAACGCACATGACATCGGTCCCGGAAAGTTCCATTCTCTCCGCCATGGCCTTGGCATTTTCTATGATACTTCCGCTGCTCAGCATTACGCCCTTCGGAGTCCCGGTGGTTCCCGAGGTATAAATCATATGTACCGTATCTGAATAGCTTAAATCCTTCTGCCTGAGAGAAAGGACTTCTTCATCCATGGTGCCTCCCAGCTTTAGCAATTCTGACCATCTGTACGTTCCCGGATATTCCTCATCACTGATTACAATGATGTTTCTAAGGCTGGGGAGTCGTTCAGACCGCAATTTCCCTGGCATAGCTTCACAGAGTTCCGGGCACAGTCTGTAGAGTATTTCGATATTCTCTGTCGCTTTTGTCCCTACCTGCAGAATCAGCGTGCTGGTATCAGATTGCTCCAGCAGAGTCTCCATTCTCATTTCCTTCTCATAAGCATTCAGTGGTACCATGATCCCCCCCGCCTTTGCAATGGCGAACTGAGCGAATACGAATTCCGGAGAATTAACTGCCCAGACTGCAATCTTATCCCCTTTATTCACGCCAATATTCATCAGCCCCTTTGCCAATTTTCCGGTGAAATCCTTGAATTGCCCATAGGTATATCGCCTGCTTCTCGTGCTGCTGACCAATGCCTCCCGCTCACTGTACAGATCAGAAACGTGGTCTGCCAGCTGTCCAATTGTCAGATCGATATAGCTTTTCGCAATGATCTCAATATACTGGTCCGGTTCCTCAGGATTATAAAGCCGTGCTGTTTTCGTCTGCGAAACGCTGATGTTCTCCATTGCAAATGTTTTGCATACCGTCTCAATCCAGGGCATAGGCCACGGCAGTTTCCAAGTCGCCGTCTCAATTGTGCCGCCTGCTGAAACGATCAATTTTTTGCCAACCAGACTGCAGGGGATGCTATCTACCCTCTGTACTGTAATTTCCACTTTCCTGCTTTTGTCAATGATACTCATGATTGAAATCCCTTCTACAAAGACCTCCGGTACTTAACGATTCGCAGCTGTGATGTAGGGCATTGATTGCGCTACACCTTGAGCTGCTTCAAATCATAACGTCTCTCTTACCATGTTTTATGCCTTGGCGGTTGCTGCGGCTGCTTTCTTTTTCATCATACGAACCACAAAGGTCAGGATGATTCCTACTATGCTCAGTGCGGCAGCGATGAGAAATGCGTTGGTATAAGCGCCGTTATTGTTTGCTTTTACTGTAGCTGCAAGAACAGGACCAACATATGCGCCGATGGCAAAACCGGTAAACATAAAGCCATAGTTTACACCGTTATTTCTGGCACCAAAGCTGTCTGCTGTCAGAGCTGGAAATACGCCCATAAATCCGCCGAAGCAGAAGCCAATGGCCATGACGACAACGACGAACAATGCGAACTGTCCGGCTCCTATGGTTGACAGGGCGAACATCATTACGCCAGACAGAATATACATCAGCGGCAATGCGTTATATCTGCCGATCTTATCAGAGATCCAGCCCCAAATTACGCGTCCGCAGGTGTTTGCAATGGCTACAGAACTTACTGCCAGCGCAGCAAGTGCCGGGTCCACTCCAATGACTTCCTGGGCGATGGGTGATGCCTGGCTGATGATCATGAGTCCTGCCATAGCACCGATAACAAACATGATAACCAGTAAGTAGAATAATGGGTCTGCCAGCATCTGAGACCAGGTTTTATCCTTGCCTGTGTTTGCTGATGAAGCGGTAATAGCAGGGGGCTCCCAGCCCTCCGGCTTATATCCCACCGGTGCTGTCATGATAAAACGTGAGCCGATGAGAATAACAATAAGATAGATAATTCCTAACGTTTTGAACGTAAACAGCACGCCGCTTCCTGCAATAATCTGCTGGGCAATGGGTGCAAAAACGATAGCGCCGGAGCCATATCCTGCAGTTGCCAAACCACCCACAAGTCCTCTTTTGTCCGGGAAAAATTTAACAGTGTTGGCGATGGTACAGCTATACACAAGGCCCATTCCAAACCCTGCAATCACCCCGTAGCTCACATACAGCCATGCCAGAGAGGTGGTCAACCCCGAAAGGAAGATACCGCCTCCGAAGAGAATTCCCCCTGCGAAAATAACCCACTTGGGTCCGTACTTATCCTGAATTTTTCCGCCTGTAATCATGGTAATCGGGCTTACTGCATTGGCAATGGTAAACGTTAAAGCCGTAGCTGCTGCAGTCCATCCGAAGGTTTTAATCAGCGGCCCCGCAAATACGCTCCAGGCATAACCGGAACCGATGCACAGATTGATTACCAGACTTGCTCCAAGAATAAACCATCTTTTTTTCTTAAGATCCATTGTTTTTTCCTCCGCTTTCTTTGTTTATTTTTTAACAATAAAGGTGATACGGAATCATGACATTTTTTGTTTAAGAAACGGTCATTATTATTAAATTTCTTGGTTCTTTTTTTCAAAGGTCACTTTAAATCCCTGAAAATCCTTCTCCATATTGGTATCGTGTTTTTGCATCAGCACTCTTGCGCAGGAAGTTTTGCAGCTGGAAGGGCAGTTGGCACACATATCCTCCTGGCCTACAGGTTCAAATCTCCGATAGTTGGATTCAACAACAATCTTTCCCATAAATCTCATCATCCTCCACGGCAGAACTGTAGGCTACCGCCTGCCAAACGCCTTCCATGTGCTCACGGTTGGCTGCAAACAGCTGTTCCAGACTTTCATAGGAAGTCCGGTTCCCGCTGAAGTACATATTGATCTTGTTCAGTTCGATGATCCATTTCTCCTGGGATTCATCAAACCAGACAAGGGTATCGGTCTTCTTCTGAAAGAACTGTTCTGCACCAAAATTCCATTTGTGCAAAAATGCCTCAGCATCCGGGTTAACCAATCTTTCATAGATCCGGTTGACCTCCATTTCAAAGATCTTTCCGGTATCTGTTCTCCTGGCGTAAAGCCTGCGATTTTTCGCTTCTATTGCAAGATAGTCCCCGCACATTTCCAGGATATGACCAACGGCATCCAGTACCCTAATTACGACAACACCGTTCTGGCTCTCAGCAGCACCTTCTATTTCAAACATGTCATCTTCCAGATAAAAGTCCACTCTTTTCCCGTTCATGAGGCGCAAAAGCGCAGATTTGTCAATTAACCGCATGGATGTGCCCTCCTCATTGCCTATAGCTGATCAAGCCCGGATCTTCATAAATATTGCCTACAATTTCGATGTTATCTGCCAGATATTCTCCGCCCATCATGACCATGCCATCGTGAGACAGGATGATAAAGCCTGCAATTTCATCACTCCAGATAACTTGATGAAGTGCTCCGTCCAGCTGAACCACATCCCCCTCGCAGATCTCATTTTTATTCTTATCGAACCAACCTGTATACTGCATCGGTACAAACTCAACAGGCTCCTCAGAACGAAAATCATAGATATAGAGAACGCCGAAGGAGAGATAGGAATAGATTGTTTTCTTTGTACTTTCTTCTATTTCCGGCTGCTCCAAGGCTTCGGGGGAATACATTTTCTTTGCCTCGTCATCCCAGGCCCTGAACTTCAATTGTCGCATAGTCTGCTCCCTTTCGTTTTCTTTTTTGTATTGACTGAATTCAGTCCGGCGGCGGTGCCGCTAAGCATGCCGCCGTCTGTTTTCAGCGTCTGTTTTTCATTTTCTTGTATACGAACAGCGCCCTTTCTTATTTAGCCTTATTCGCTTTGATGGCATTGAGCACCTTTTCCGGTGTCAGAGGCATCTCCGTAAATCTGACTCCAATGGCGTCATAGACGGCATTGAAAATGGCAGGTGCAGTGGGCTGTATGGGGCCTTCTCCCGATTCTTTTCCGCCGTATGGGGCGGAAGGATCAAAGGCTTCCACGATGGTTGCATCGATTTCCGGCATATCCATAGAGGTGGGCAGTTTGTAATCGTGCAGGGACGGGTTGATGAATTTTCCGTCGGGAGCAATCTTCATCTCTTCATAAAGCGCCTGACCCATACCCATCTGAATGGAGCCGTGGACCTGGCCCTCAACGCTCATGGGATTGATTGGCTGTCCGCAGTCCCCTGCTTCCGTAATCTTTAGAACATTGACCTTACCGGTTTCCAGATCCACATCTACTTCTGCAATCTGCGCACTGAATCCGAAGGTTGGGGAATGGCCGATGTTTCCGCCCTGCTGGATTCCTTTTCTTCTTGGCGGTGTGAATTGTCCTGTGCAGGTCAGCGGTCCATTGGACTCGATATACATGGTCACCACGTCACTCCATGGAACATGTTTCTTTTTCTTCTCATAGATGGAGTAGAACATTCCGTCCTTAACTGCAATCTCTTCGCCCCTGCACTGCAGCATGGAAGCCGCAACAGGGAACAGTTCTGCGTTGACCTTTTCCGCGGCTTTCCTGATGGCCCAACCCGTTGCAAAGGTCAGACGACTTGCAAAGGTTCCCAGATCAAATGTGGAGATTTGCGTATCTCTTGGAATAACCTTTACATCTTCTGTTTTGATGCCCAGGGTCTCTGCAGCCATCTGTGCCATAACGGTGTCGACACCCTGACCGATATCGGTAGCGCCGCAGAATACGGTAGCGCCGTTTTCCTCATCGATCTTGATGGTTGCCACGGTGTGGGGTTTATAGGAAAGGTACAGGGTATAGGAGGTTCCGGAGATGTAATATCCGCCGGACAGGCCAATGCCCTTTCCGTAAGGAAGCTTCCCGTGCTTCTCCAGATATCCGGAACGCTGCACAACCTCGTCCAGACACTTTTTGTATTCCGTATGAGGCACATACATCATGCTCTTTGCGGTATATCCTGATTCAGCCGCATTGAGCTTTCTGATTTCATAGGGGCTCATTCCAAAGTGAGCTGCCGCCTGGTCAAGCATCTGTTCCATGGCAAACCGGGGCTGAACGCCGCCAAGTCCACGGTGCGCACCGCAGGTGGGCTTGTTGGTGTAAACTCTCTTGCCTTCAAATCTTACATTGGGAACCATATAGGGGATGTGAACCATAGAAGCCGTATAAAACAGAACTACGATACCCCAGCCTGCATAGGCGCCGCCGTCCATGATATTGTTGAAGTCTACTGCCGTGATCTTACCGTTCTTATCAAAGCCCATCTTGAATTTCATATAGCATGGGTGACGTCCGTTGTTGGTTGCAAAAACTTCACTTCTCTCGTATGTAATCTTCACAGGCCTGCCGATCTTTCTCGATAGGATCGCTGAGCAGAAATCCGCCTGTGAAGCTACACCCTTTCCGCCGAAGCCGCCGCCGATGAGCGGTACGGTGATTCGGATTTTGTTCATGGGCAGTTCCATGACCTTGGAAAGCTGCTGATGGGTATAGTGCGGAACCTGACAGGTCGCATACAGATGAAGCTGCCCTGTATTGTTGTCAAAGTCTGCGATAGCGGACTGTGGTTCGATAAAGGCATGGTTTACATAGGAGGAATAGTACTCCTGCTCCAGCACATAGTCGGATTCTTCCAGTGCTTTTTCCGGCTCTCCATAAACTTGTACGCCTTCATAAGCGATATTGTTTGGCGCATCTTCATGGATGCGAAGATCGTCTCTTTTGAGAGATTCTCTCGGATCAACGATTGCTTCCAGCACTTCATATTCCACCTTGATCAGTTCCAGTGCCTTTTCTGCTGTTGCTTCGTCTCTTGCGGCAACGGCAGCAACACCTTCGCCCCAGTTTCTTACCTTACCCACTGCCAGAGCGTGCTCATTGGCATTGTGTGGTACGATTCCATAAGGGATGGGGCAGTCTGCTCCTGTGATCACATCGTATACGCCGTCCAGTTTTAACGCTTCGCTGAAATCGATGCTCTTGATGATGGCATGAGCGTGAGGGCTTCTGAGTATTTTGCCGTAGGCCATTCTGGGCAGAACCAGATCGTCAGTATATTGAACCTTACCCGTTACCTTTGCAGCACCGTCCAGCCTTGGAATGCTTCTTCCAACCTCGGTGAATTCCCGGGTATAATCCTTATATTCATGGTATTTGTTCGATACTTCGTACATCTTTCCCATTTATTTCACCTCCCCTTCTGCGCGGGCCTTAACATAGGCCTCAATTGCTTCAAAGATCAGAATGTATCCTGTGCAGCGGCAGGTATTTCCAGCCAGCGTCCGTTTGATTTCTTCCTTGGAGGGATTGGGTGTGGAATCCACAAGTGCCTTGGAGGATAGAATCATTCCAGGAGTACAGAAACCGCATTGAACTGCGCCGTGATCCAGGAAAGACTTTTGAAGAGGATGCAGTTCTCCGGTTACTGGATCTGCTACGCCTTCAATGGTCGTGATTTTCTTTCCCTGACATGCAATTGCAAGTTTCAGGCAGCCAAGCTGAGGCTTTCCGTCAATGAGAACGGTACAGGCCCCGCAGTCGCCCTGACCGCAGCCTTTTTTTGTGCCCGTTAGACCAATTTCTTTTCTGATGACATCAACCAGAATATCCATGGGCGTTACCGCTACCTGATAAAGCTGGTCGTTAATATCCAAAGTGATTAACTGTTTCTTCATCCCTCTTACGCCTCCTTTGCCGCTTCATATGCTTCTTTGACCAATCTGCGGGCCAATGCGCCTACAACATCTCTTCTGTATTCAGCGGATGCTCTTACGTCAGTAATGGGCTTCGCCTCACTCTGCGCCGCTTCTCCTGCTTTTACGATGAGTTCTTCTGTCAGCTCTGTTCCTTTGAGCAAGCCCGGAATCAGCTCGGACACCAACGGTCTTGGAGATACGGAACCCATGACCAGTTTCACATCTTTGATCTTCGTTCCGTCGTCTTCCAAAGTAATATTTACCGCCATGTTTACCGCATCGATTTCCATGGCATTTCTCAGTCCTATGTATCCATACCGGCAAGCGGATTTTTTAGCCGGCTCTGGGAGAATGAATTTACTGACGATTTCTCCCGGCTGCAGGTCGTTTTTACGATTTCCCTGAATAAAGTCTTCCATAGGGAGTTCTCTCTCTCCAGCAAGGCCGCTGATCACAACCTTTGCACCGAGAGCAGATAACGGAGTGGGGGTTTCCGCTGCGGGAGAGGAGTGGCAGCAGTTGCCTCCGATGGTCGCCATCACTCTTACCTGGTTGGAACCCAGCTCGCCTGCCGCATAGGTCAATGCGCTGTATTTCTTCTCAAGGTCCTTGGAAAACTCAATTTCTGCGATTGTGGTGCAGGCTCCGATTTCAGCTCCCTGCCCATCTTTGCAAACAATTCCCTTTAACTCATCTAAGTTGCTGATATCAATGATTGCTTCCGGTTTAATCATCTTTTCTTTCATCATGATGATCAGATCCGTTCCCCCTGCCAGAACTTTTGCGCTGCTTCCCAGACTTTTTACCAGTTCCAGTGCTTCGCTCTTCGTTTTTGGCGCATAATATTCGAATTCATTTAAAATATTCAAAAGAGGCCACCTCCTTATTTCCTTTCTTCTACTTTAACAAAGCTCCTGCGATTGTCTTCTGCGGGAATTCATTGGCGTTTTCAACGAGGAAAGCTCCTCTGATATCTCTGAAATAACGCTCAATCTTGCCTTCTCTGCTGTATCCGATGCCGCCGTGAATCTGCACTGCATTCATACCGGCATCCACGCCAGCCTTCATGGTGTACATCTTGGTATAGGCCGCTTCCATGAAATAGTCACCGCCCTGATCCGCGCAGGCTGCGGATCGATAAGCCGCCATCCTGATCATATGAACATTGGATGCGATTTCCGCCAGAAGCCACTGGACAGCCTGAAGTTTCCCAATGGGTGCCCCAAACTGAATACGGGTTTTACAGTGATCCGTGGAAGCATCCAGCATCTTACCGCTGATTCCTGCAGCCATGGCCGCATAGGCGATATCTGCCCTTGCCTGAATCTCAGCAGCGATTTGTGCGCCCTGATTTTCCGCTCCGAGCAATTCAGCTTTTGCTCCCGAAAATTCCAGTTCTGCAGTTGGAAATGCTCTGAGTCCTAATTTATCAATGGTTCTTGTTACTTTTGCCTCAGACCCACTCACGAGAAATGCTGAAAACCCTTTTAGACCGGCTTCTTCGTCTGTCTGTGCGATGACAACATACAGCTGCGCTGCCCCGCCATTGGCTACAAAAGTCTTTTTCCCGTGCAATTCATAACCCGTGTCAGTCTTAACCGCTGTCAGCTTCTCTGCTCCGCTGCCAAGCCCTGCTCCGGGCTCTGCAAAACCGTAGCCGCCAAGAACTTCTCCTGTTTTCATAACAGGGAGCCACTTCTTTTTCTGATCCTCCGTACCATACCTGGCTATGGTCTGAACAGCCAGGACAACATGGGTCACTGCGATGGCCGCAGCTGCTGCGTTCTCTCTTCCAAAAGCTTCCGCCACGAGAGCTACGCTGACAAGATCCGAACCGAGACCTCCGAATTCTTCCGGAACGGTCATACCGAGAAAGTCGTGGTCTGCCATCTTCTTTACTGCTTCTCCCGGAAACGTGCCGCTTCTGTCATCCTCATATGCGATGGGTTCAAGCACGGATGCCGCAAAGTCAGACGCACTTTTCTTTATCATTTGCTGTTCCTTTGTCAGTTCAAAGTTCATCTTCATATCCTCCTACTCTTTACGATCTCAGCAATCCGCCGGCGATAACCAGTCTCTGTACCTGGTTTGTACCTTCGTAGATGGAAAGAATCCTGGCGTCTCTCCAGATTTTTTCGATTTCAGAATCCTTTGTGTATCCATAGGTTCCCATAATATCCATGGCATCCAGCGATACCTTCATAGCCATATCAGTAGCAAAGAGCTTCGCAATGGCGGAATGATGAGAATAAGGCTGTTTGTTGTCCTTCAGAACTGCCCCTCTGTGAACCAGCTGTCTCGCTGCTTCTACCTGCGTTTCCATCTCTGCCAGCCGGAAGGTTACTGCCTGCTGCTTTGCCAGCGGCTTTCCTCCATCCATACGCCCCTTTACATAGCGGACGGCTGCATTTAATGCAGCCTGACCGCAGCCGACAGACTGTGCTGCTACCATGAGTCTTCCGGAATCAAGGGTCTTCATAGCGATTTTCATTCCATCGCCTTCCGCTCCCAGCAATGCCGATGCAGGAACCTTTAAATTTTCGATAACCAGTTCAACGGTCTGAGAACCTCTGATTCCCATCTTGTCTTCAATTTTGCCAACCTTCAATCCCGGGGTTCCGCCCTTCACAAGAAACGCACTGAGCCCTTTGCTGCCCAAGGTACGATCTGTAGAAGCAAATACCACAAGAGAGGATTCCATATCGATGGCATAACCGCCCTGGGTAATATAGCATTTGGAACCGTTCAGTATATACTCGTCTCCTTTTTTCACCGCGGTGGTTGCTACGGCTCCTGCATCCGATCCGGCACCCGGCTCTGTCAGAGCAAACGCCCCGTATTTTCCTTCCAGAATCGGACCGAAATGCTGCTTTTGCTGCTCCGGAGTTCCTGCGATCAGCAAGGGATAAGATCCCAGATTGTTTGCGCCGAAAGCGGTTGCAAGGCCCACATCACCCAAAGCCAGCTCTTCCATGATGATGGCGCAGCTCTTTGTATCGAGTTCAATCCCGCCCACTGCCTTCGGTGCCACCAGACAGATCAAACCAGTCTGATACCAAGCCTGAAATACTGACTCGGGCACATTGCCGGAGTCGATGATACTCTGGTTTGGTGTTACATACTCCGATACAAAGTTGCGAACTTTTTGCTGCAGCTCTAATTGACCGGCTGTGTAATCAAACATTGTTCTCCTACCTTCTTTCCTCTTAAAATCTGAAATAAGTAATGAATCAAGTGGTTGT
>JARBUO010000091.1 GCA_029239605.1 Bacillota bacterium
TTTAGCCTCGAGCAGTTTTTGAATGATTTTTTCCAGCAGTTCAAAATCGGTTTTGAGAAGTTTTTCTGCGATTTCTGTTGAGTAATTTGAAAGGTATTCTTTCATCATTGTCCTCCTTTGCGATTGCTGTTAATGAGGCTATTCTTCCTCCACATAAACCCACTTCTGCGTAGTTGCGCTTTCATAGATCTTTTCGCAGAGGAGCATCTCTCTGAGCCCATCAGCAAAGGTAGCATACTCTACAGGTGTATTTTTTCCGCTGATGGAAGCATAGATCGCTCTGAAGTTGTTCTTGAATGCATCAGGGAACCCTTCCCCATGACCGCCGGGATAAGCAATCTGCTTTGCAGTTTCTGCTGACATCAGCGACGGATCTTTGGTTAACATTTCATTTGCGGAATCTCGATGTCCGATCCAAAGCTCGTTCATCTCATCGTTGGTCCAGTACATCCCCTCGTTTGAGCCTGTAATGTTGAATGTGATGCGATTCTTTCTGCCCGCCGCCACCTGACTGATCACAGTGCTGCCGATGGCACCATTCTCGAAACGAAGCAGGATATGTGCCTGGTCTTCGGTATTGATCGAAACGTCTTCATAATCTTCGAAGGTTTCTTTGCTGAATGCATTGGTTGCAGCCGCTTTTTTTCTCACAGAGTGGAAGGTGGCAAAATCGGCAAAGACCTGGGTTACTTTCATTCCCGTTGTGGTTTCCGCCAGATCGATCCAATGAGACCCGATATCGGCCACAGCTCTTGTAGTACCGGAAAACCTGGGGTCAATTCTCCAGTTGTAGTCTGTGTCATGAAACAGCCAGTCCTGCAGATACTCTCCGTGCACAGCCCAGATCCGGCCTGTATCACCCCTCTGAATCTTCTGCTTCATTTCATAGGTAGCAGGATAAAAACGGTTATGAAAGTTTACTGCGTTGACCAGTCCGGTTTCTTTGGCGGTCTTCACCATGTCACGGCCCTCTTCAAGGGTTTTGCACATGGGTTTTTCGCAGATTACATTTACGCCGTTCTTCATCGCATAAATGCTCATTTCATGGTGGGTATGATTGGGGGTACAGATGTGTACCATATCAAGATTCATCTTGTCAATCATCTCCCGGTAATCGTCGAAATAATTCGGAATACAAATCGCCTCTGCCTTTGCTTTAGGATCAGCCACCTCGGTCAACGCTACCACCTCGCAGTTTCCAAGCCGCCTGACCGCTTCGGCATGAGCACTTCCAATGAAGCCGCTTCCGATAATTCCGACACGGTGTGTTTTCATTCAGTTTCCTCCTTTATAATTCGCTTGATTCTCGAATAACTAATTTATGCATTAATTTAATCGAGTAACACTCTTTGTTGTCGGAGCCTTTGTTGATCTGATCCATCAGTAATCGGAAGGATTTCTTTCCCAGCTCATACTTTGGCTGGTAAACAGTAGACAGAGTCGGGCTGAGCATGCCTGACAGCTGGATATCATCAAATCCGATCACTGCGACATTTCTGACTCCGTCTGTCCGCCCAACTCTGATGTGCCCTGTCTCGCTTAATGCTTTTATGACCCCGATGGCAATGGTATCACCATAAGCAAAGATTGCAGTTGGCGGTTCCTCCAAAGCCATTAACGCCTTTGCACCGCGGAAGCCGCCTTCCGGTGTGTAATCCGCAATGTGACAGTACTCCGGCCGGTATTTGATTCCCGCCTGTTCTAAAGCCCTCTTGTACCCCGCTGTCCGGTCTGATTCCGATGCAAAATAAAGCTGACCTCTGATAGCGCCAATCCTCGTGTGCCCCTTCCGAATCAGATATGAGACTGCGTCATAGGCTCCCTGCTCATTATCCACGCTGATATTTGTGATCTGCGCTCCTTCTGTATATTCACAGCACTGGACCAGCGGATACTGACTGGCCCACTGGGTCAGGGCATACTTGTCGTATTTTGAAAGAAACGTAATGGCCCCGTCAACCTGCTTTGTGGTCAGCATTTCCATGTATTTGTTCTCCAGTGTGGGGTCCTCATTGGTTACTCCGATCAGGATGGTGTATTCCGAATGGTTTGCCTGCTCCTGAATGGCCTCTAATATTTCAGAATAAAACGGGTTTCCCGCAGTAGGCAGAATGATCAGGATTTTATGGGTTTTGGAGACTCTCAGATTTCTGCCGAGAAAGTTTGGCACATAGCCTGTTTCCGCAATGGCGCTCTCCACCTTCTCCCTTGTCTCCGGTGAAACGTTGGGATGATTGTTCATAACGCGTGATATGGTTGCCACCGATAGACCTGTCAGATTTGCAATATCCTTAATCTTCATTGTAAGTTCTCCATATTTCAAAAAATAAATAATGGGATTGTAATCGTTTTCAACCCCATTATATCAAATAAGTTTTATTTTGCAATCGTTAAATTTTTTATATCGTCTCCTGCAGAACCAAGGCTCCTGCCCCCAGAAGTGCTGCATGATACCCCAGCTTGGTCTCCATAATTTCAACCTCTGACGCACCGGGCACGGCGTTTTTTTCAAGTTCCTCCCGAATACCGGGCAGCAAGAGAAGCAGGGATTTTGCAACACCACCGCCAAGATAGACCCTCCGGGGGTTTGCAATATTTACCCCATAGGAAATCGCCCTTCCCAGATACCGGCCCGCAGTATGAAAGATTTCCTGCGCAGATTCACTCCCGCCCTCAGCAAGGATGCTCAGGCCCCGGGCATCCCTCTGAAAATCAGGGTCTTTCGCTTCAGCCTGCTTTGTCTGGGCAAGAAGCGAGCTGTCCTGCACGAGCTTCTCTCGATAAATCTGGCCAATGGCAGTGCCGGAGCTTTGGGATTCCAGGCAGCCCAACTGACCGCAGCTGCAGATTCGCGGATTGGTGTATTCTACCTTCAGATGGCCGAATTCTCCTGCACAGTGGGTTGATCCCCGGATTAGTTTTCCGTTCGATACAATGGCCCCGCCGTTTCCGGTGCTAATGGTAATCCAAAGAAAATCCGTTCCCCCGCCTCCGAAGACAATTTCCCCTATGGCACAGGAATTCACATCATTTTCAACTTTAATTTTCGAGATGCTGAGCGCATTCCGAAAGTAGTCTGCTACGGGGATGTTCTTCCAGTTTTGGTGAGGTGCGTAGATTAACAGGCCGCGCGCACTGTCCGCCATCCCCGGAACATTGATGCCAACACCCGAAATCTCGTGCAGATACGGCTTTGCACAATCAAGAAACGTGTCTGCTGTTTCTTGAAAATGTTTTCTCCAGTCCCGGCTTGTCGTTGGAAAGTATCTGCTTTCTATGATGTTACCCGTATCGGACAAAACCGCAGTCATGGTCTTGGTTCCGCCGATATCAATTGCTCCTATCATGCGGCGTTCCTCCTTGTAATGAAAAGAATTTCACTTTCTCTCCTTCATGAGCATCAGAGATTGCCAAAGGCTGCCTGATGGTTATCCGGGCTGGATCGTTTTCCGATGCCGGGCATTCTGCGGTCAAGAGCAGCAAATGAAATTTCAATGTCCTCCAGCACTTCATCCACATTGAAAGCGCCCACCGTCACCATATCCCGCTCCCGTATGGTATTCCATGTAAAGTTTAAGCCAACAAAGGGGGTGCAACGCCCCGCAGCCATGGACTTGATCGTCATCACGGGTTTTTTTGCGCTGTGAATGATACGTGCTACCGTTTCCACTTCGACCTGCATCAGAAAACCCATGCAGTTGTAGATCTGGATATAGGTCTCAACGTCATATCCATTCTGGTCGGCATAGATCACCAGCTCCGGCATGTGAGCCGACAGGCCGGGAATCATGCCTGCGTCTCTGATCATTTTGGTATAATCATCTAACCGGACAATCTGTCCAAGATTTTTATTGACAAGCTGTTCTGCACTGGCATGATGAATCAGGCAAAAATCAGAGCCAGCTGCTGCACTTTTTTTAATTATCGCCTCTGCCTCCCGGCGGTCTGCTTCTGAGTTCGAAACATTAACAAGGGGCGTATCCACCTTTACGATCCGTTTTCCGGTTTTATTCTCTGCCAGTTTGATTGCAGCCTGAAGAACAGGCTGTTCACTGATGGGGCCCATCAGGGTGTCAATCCCGTATTCCAGGTATGTTTCCAATAGAGGCACGATTTTTTCCGGGGTATCATACAGCCTGGCAATCAGCTTATCTGCTGCCTGGCTGGTATGACTCCACCCAAGGATCCAGTTGGTTCCAATGATCATTCTGGAGACAGACATTCCTGCCACTTCCGTCCGGGGGAACTGTCTTTTGGTTTCGCTCATTTCTTCCTCCCTCACTTTCGCTCTCTTTGTTTTTTGAAAAAAAGCGCCTGATCCGGCATCACTTCCATTTGTTTTGCTGGAAAACAGCGCCTGATCCGGCATCACTTCCATGCTCACTGCAGCTTTTATAATTTTCTAAATTATATCCCAGCATCTTTTCATCTGCAATCGGGAAAATTGGAAGTAAACTGGAAATTTTTCAGGTATTGCAGCAGCCGGTATTGCACTGGGCTTTCAACTCTTATATAATCACCTTTATGATTGGAGGTGTGATATGACTGCATTATTTGAAAAACTTCTGCCCGTGCTCATTATGGTTTTGATCGGTCTGGTTATGAGAAAGAAGAGTCTGGTTACCGCTTCTGCCATAAATGAGTTAAAACAAATCATTGTAAACGTTGCCCTTCCCTGCATCCTCTTTCTCTCCTTTGGAAATACCATACTGGACAGCAGATATATTGTCGTTGTTATTATGGTTTTTGTCCTGTGCGGAGCGCTCTATCTCATGGGCTTTGTTTTGAAATACAGGATTCCGCGTTTCTTTGATTCCATCTTTACGCCCTGGTTTATGGCGGGTTTTGAATTCGGGATGATCGGAATCGGTCTTTTCGGCGCCTTATGGGGTACCGGCTCTCTTCCCATTTTTATGCTCATCGCATTGGGTCATGAATTTTTTGCATGGTTCATCTGCATCCCCTATGTACAGTTTAAAAGCAGTGGGATTTTCAGCATAAAGGGTACGGTAATACGGTTTCTTAAAACACCGGTAATCCTGGGAATCCTTGGCGGACTTGCAGCCAATGTGACAGATGTTTTTTCCGTAATGGACGAGTTTTTCTGGGGAAGGTCACTCCTAAGCGCCATGAACTCATTATCCAATATCACCGTTCCCCTGATCCTGATTGTTGTGGGCTATTCCCTTGTATTTGAACGATCCAGCGCCCTAAAGGCAGCACTGTATATGGCGGCAAGACTGGTCGGCGTGCTTGTTTTCGGTACCATCGCACTGTCTGCGATCCATCGGTTTGCAGGCCAGATTGATCCGCTGTTTACGGCCGCTTTTTATGCTTATCTCCTGTTACCTCCATCCTATCTGGTTCCGGTCATGGTAAAGGATAACGAAGAGGAGCGGTACTTTTTCAGTCAGACAGTGATCTATTACACAGTGATTTCTTTCGCGGGCTATGTCCTTTTGATGCTGTTCTGACGATACCGCTGCTACAGAAGAGGGGAACTCCTTAGAGTCTTTCGGTTCTATGGAGCTCCCCTCTTTTATGCATTTCCGGCCTTCTCAGGCTCGCTTCTCAGTTCTCTTTTCGTTGTCTTAGGCTCACTTTTCGGCTCTCTTTCTGGCTCCTGTTTCGCTTTTCTTTTTCGTTACCGTTCTTTAAATTCGTACCGATCTCCCCAGGCTTCTATTCAGGATATCTCCCTGTTTCAGTGCAATTCCTCCGTTTATAATGACGTACTCAATGCCGGAAGGTGCCTTGAACGGTTCCTGATAGGTCGCCTCGTCCGTGATGGTTTCCGGGTCAAAGATGGTGATGTCAGCGTCTTTGCCGGCCGATAACGCACCCTTGGCATTCAGCCCCAGACGAAAGGCCGGAAGATAGGTTATTTTTTCAATTGCCGTATCAAGGGACATCTGTTTTTTATGAAAGACAAACTCTCGAATGAACTTTGGGAAGGTACCGCTTCCTCTGGGATGCCCCTTCCCATCGCTGTATAATCCGTCGCTGACAATAATTCCATTCGGATGGCTCAGGCATAAATCCACTTCTCTCTCGTTGAGAATGTGGGCAACAATCAGCGTATCGGGGCTCTTTTCCCTCAGTTCCAGAAAGCTTTCTCTATTAAGGGATTCTCCCTGTAGCTCCCCTGAAGCTGCCTGAAGCTTGGTGTACAATGATTCCCCGCCACTGTACTTATCAAGAAAGCCATCGTCGAAAACCGCCGAGCCAAGATAGGTGCAGAAAGCATAATAGGGATAGCCATCAAACCCTGCATCGATCCCCCTCAGTCTCGCATCGTCTATAATTGCCAGTATCTCTTCCATGGTCCCGAAGCTGCACATGCTGGATAAATGCGAAATCTGGAGCGCACCTCTTGTTGCTTGCGCATAATCCAGGACCTCTCTCACTGAGGTTACAGCGAGATTTCCATCACTGCGCTGATGAACCGCAGTCAGTTTTCCTCGATCAGCTGCAACCTGCATCAGAGCCAGCACTTCTGCTTCTCCAAGGCCTGGGTCATATTCCAGTCCCATGGAAAGACCAACGCAGCCGCTCTCAAGCTGGGTCCGCAGGAATTCTTTCATCTTATCAAAATAGATCGGGTCCACTGCATCATAACGTCCAAAGCTTCCTACCGCATTGCGGATACATTCATGAGGTGCAAACATCCCCAGATTGACAGGGAACCCAAGCCGATCCACTGCATTCAGATATGCTGCCGGGTCCTCATATCCTATTCCGCAATTTCCACCGATGGCAGTTGTGACCCCCATTCTGAGCATGGTATCTGAAATCATAAAATCAAATGCATTTTTTTTCGAATCATAGGGATCCTCATGCATATGCATGTCGATAAATCCCGGTGTTACAACCAGCCCCTCTGCATCAATCTCAGTTCTTCCTGTAATTGGTTCTCCCGTCACTCGTGCAATTTTACCGTCTCTTACACCAATATTTAATCGGGAATGAACCCGGTTCGCCGGGTCCACCACCAGACCGTTTTTTACCACTAAATCAAACATAGATTTGCCTTTCTTTTTGGTGAACCGTTCGTCATGATCGGGTAGCCTTCTGGCTATACTCAGCCCCAAACCCCTTCCCTTGCCTGCCTTTGCACTTTTCCAGCACTTAGCTGCAATATTCGCAGGCGATCCTGCAATAGATTGATACTGCAGGTACCAGGGCGCTTATTTCAATATGCTCATCAGCCGAATGGGCACTGCCAAGTTCCCCCGGTCCTAATATGATTGTCGGTACTTTCCCGTAATAGTTAATCAGCCCGCCATCAGTCCAGGCAGGGAAAGAGGTCAATGCTCCACCCTTACCCATTACCGCTTCTACTGCTGTTTCTGCAATTCGGACGATGTCCTCTTCCGCCGAAGTGTCAAGTGCCTCATGGATATAATCGTCATCCATATAGCTGATGTCCATCACTTTAAAATCTGCTTTAAAATTCGGATCCGAAGCACTCAGCCGGTCCAGCACTTTCTGATATTCCTCTTTTATTTGTGTAAACTTTTCTCCGGGGATCCATCTCCTGTCGATCTGAAGGATACAATCCCCCGCCACAGTGCTCGGCTGTGTGCCCCCTCTGATGTAACCGTAATTCATTGACGAACTTCCCACGACAGGATTCGTCCGTTTCTCTATGGCAGGAATCAGTTCCGCTTCCAGCTCATGAATAAACATCATCGCCTTCTGGATGGCATTGATGCCTTCTTTCTGCCTTCCGCCGTGAACTGTTTTACCATAAAAGGTAAATTCAAACCATTCCAGCCCTCTGTGTCCGATACAAATCTGCAGATTGGAAGGCTCGCTTACGATGGCTGCATCCGGCAGCTCACCACTTCTTAAAAATGCTCTCGTGCCCTCACTTTTTGCTTCCTCATCGATGACTCCGGCAAAGATCAGATCTCCGGAAAGGGTAACGCCCGCTCTTTTTATGGCTGCCATTGCAAGCATCATACAAACAAGGCCTGCCTTCATATCAACAACGCCCCGTCCGTACATTTTGCCTTGATCAATCCGGGCTTCATAAGGATTTCCCTTCATGTCATAAGGAGGAACCGTATCGGTATGGCCTGTAAATAACAAGTTTCTTCCGTCACCATCACCCTTCAGTCTGGCGATGACATTGCACCTTCCGTCCAGCACCGGAATCAGCTCGGTATCGATTCCTTCCTTTCGAAAAAACTCATAAATAAAGGTTGCAGCTTCCGTTTCCTGCTGCGAGATTCCCTCATGGCTTGGAAAGCTTACCAGCTTTGCAAGCAAAGAAACTGCTTCCTCTTCTGTAAAATGATTGGTTATGTTCTCCCAGACAGCGTCTGTCATAACTACCTCCAACTCGGCATTTTGGGAAGTGCTGATTAGAATACCGGTAGTTCATCAGACATGCGCACGGTATGAATCAGTGCTTCCTTAGTACAAATAACGGGAAATCTGCTCCGCTCCCTGACGAAACAGCCGAAGATATTCTGCAATCTTTTCATCCTTGTCCTGCCCCTTAAGGAATGCGCAGGCAAGGCAGCCCTTTACCTCCCCGCTATGGTTGAATACCGGTACGCCAACCCCCATCACCAGCGGCGCAACTTCTTCCTCGCTGATTACATAGCCCTGCTCTCTGATTTTCGCGTACTCCCGCAGGATCTCTACCGGCTCTGTCAGCGTATTGGGGCCTGTCTTCTCAAAAGTCTGTTCCTGCAGCAGCTGCGCTACCCGATCCTGATCGTAGTAGGCCATGAGGCATTTGGCGTAGCAGCCACGGTTAATGGGATAGAATTGTCCGGGATGATAATTCATCTTATATGGCTGATGAATCTCCGTTTCATAAATGGAGATCACTTTATCCCCTTCTCTGATTGCGTATCCGACAGATTCTTTAATCACTGCACAGAGATTGTTGATTACCTCTAATATTTTTGATTCGATATTGTTGTTATTCGTATAGGCCATTCCAACGTGAAAGGCCATGGGTCCCATCATGAATTTCTTGGTTTGATAGTTCTGTATGACCCATTCTTTGACAAGCAGTTCCTGAATAATCCGATGCACGGTTGTGCGGTTCAGCCCTGTGAGTTCGCTGAGTTCCGCCACCTTAAGTTCGTCCGGATGGTTGCTCATGGTTTCCATGATCAGCAGCGCTTTTTCGATGGGTGTCATTTTGTCTTTATCCACTTGCTTCACTCCTCAAGATTCATGGTACCTGTACGATTCCGCAGCAGGCACCAGCCTCCGCTCCTAAATTTGCAGTCATTGCATGCAGCTTCCTGTAAACCGAGGCTATGAGTATTATACAACTTTCATCGACAAAAAGACACGAATTCCTCTTGGATCTTACTTTGTGCCGCCTCCGATGTAATGACGTCGTAAGCAGTCATGGCAAGAGCGCAGGCACCCTTAAGAAGCGTCTCTTTTCCCTGTTCTGTAATGGTGCATTCAGCAAATTCTTTTGTATGGATGACCAATTCACCATTGCCCATTCCAATCCATGGATGTATGACCGGAACAACATGGCTTACATTGCCGATGTCGATGGAACCGATTCCGTCACTGGCCCCATGGACCTCCGTTTCACCTAAAGCTTTCAGGTTGGCTGTAAAAAGATTGGAAAGGGTCTGATTTGTCCTGAGATTATCATAAGCATTCTCAAATCTGGAGATTTTACAGGAGGCTCCAGACATCGCTTCGGCACCTTCTGCGCAGCGCTTTACCTTTTCGATTACAGATGCAAGGGTCTCTTTATCCTTAGAACGCAGATAAAACTTTGCTGCGGCATAGTCCGGTACGATATTTGGAGCAACACCGCCATCGGTGATAATTCCGTGAATCCGAACATCACTGGGAACATGCTGTCTCAGCGCATTGACTCCATTGAACAGCAAAATTACCGCATCAAGAGCATTGATTCCTTTTTCCGGCATGGCCGCCGCATGGGCTGCTTTCCCAAAAAATTCAAATTTTAATGCCGTGAGGGCCAGCGACGTGCCGCTTTCTTCTGTAATTACGTTTGGATGGGCCATCATAGCCGCTGTTACTCCCTCAAAGGCTCCCTTTTCTGCCAGTATCCCTTTGATCCCGTTGGTTTCCTCCGCAGGAGTTCCAAACACGGTAATGGTTCCGCCAATTTCCTCCAGCTCTTCCTTAAGACCCACTGCCGCACCGGCAGACATGGCAGAGATCAGGTTATGCCCGCACCCATGTCCAATCTGAGGCAGCGCATCATATTCGCAGAAGAATGCAATATGTGCTCCCGCCTTCCGTCCTCCGGCGGTGGCCCGGAAAGCTGTTTCGAAACCGTAGATCCCCCGCTCTACGGCAAAACCCTCAGATGCAAAGAAATCAGAGAGAAGTTCCGCTGCCTGGTACTCCTCTTCGCCAAGTTCAGGATGTTCATACAGCCAGGAGCTGAGCTGAAAGAACTCATCCAGTCTGGTTTCAATCCTTTTTTTTATCAAATCTTTCATTTTTAGCCTCTTTCATTAGCTTTTGCTATGTCAATAAGCTCTTGGTCTTCTTATGAGTTTTTGCTTTGCCAATAAGCTCTTGCTCTTTTTATGAGCTTTTGCCTTCTGATCAGCGGCGGAGAAAACGGAATTCCCCGCCGCCGCAATGAAGGTCATAAATTTTTAGAATGGTCCGTAATGAATGGCGTCAGCGATTACAACAAAGATACCGCCGGCAACCCACCAGATAATTGCAAGCGGAAGAATCCACTTGATCCATTTCTGATACGGAATCCCGGCCAGGGCAAGACCTGCCATAAAATATCCGGAAAGCGGAGTCAGGACGTTCGTAAACCCGTCTGCGAATTGATATGCTAAAACGGTAGTCTGTCTCGTCACGCCAACAATATCAGCAAGGGGCGTAAGAACAGGCATGGTCAATGCCGCCATTCCGCTTCCGGAGGGAACGATGGCGCTGATGATAATCTGCGTAATGTAAATTCCCAGAGAAGTGATCACTGTAGGAAGACCCTGAATGGCAGTAGCCATTCCGTAAATGATGGTGTCGATTACATTGGCATCGGTAAAGATGACGAGAATTCCTCTCGCGAGTCCAACGACCAACGCACCGTAGGCAAGGAGTGCACAGCCTTCCAGAAAATCCTCCGCGAGCTGGTTCAGTCCTCTTCTGCTGATAATGCCCACAAGAATTGCCATTCCAAAGAAAAGGCCTGAAATTTCCTGAATGTACCAGCCATATTTCAATACGCCGAAAACAAGAAGTCCGAAGGTTGCCAGAACCACCAGCAGGATAATCTTGTGAGTTCCGGTGAATATGGTATTGCTTAAGTCAACCTTGAGTTCTCTTTTTCTGTCGATCTCATACATGGGACTCTTTTCTGGATTCTTTTTGATTCTGTAACAATAGACAATGATGTATGTAATTGTGATCGTAACCATGAATGCGAAGACGATAACACGGTACCAGAGGCCCGACATCAGCGGTAATTCAGCAATTCCCTGGGCCACACCCACAGTGAAGGGATTCAGGAAAGCACCTGTAAATCCGGCACAGGTGGCTGCCAGAGCGATTGCTGCTCCCGTAAGGGAATCATATCCAAGGGAAATACACAAGATGACCAGAGCCGGTATAAAAGGCAGACATTCTTCGGCCATTCCGTAAATGCCTCCCCCGAAGGCAAATACGATGGAAAGCAGCGGTATGATCAGGATGCCTCTGCTGGATGTTTTTCTGACAGCCGCCGCAATGCCTGCGTCAATGGCTCCTGATTTCTGTACGACATAGAAAGACCCGCCTACGATAAAGATAAAAAATACAATTGCTGCTGCCTGTTCCAAACCTTTTGGAAATGCCTTCAGTACCTGAAATAATGTTGCTGGTGCCGGATCTACCGTGTGGTAGGTTGCCGCATCAACCAACTGTCTGCCGTTAACCTCGACCCTGTCGTAGGACCCGGCAGGAATTACATAAGTCAATAATCCTGCAATGATTGCCAATACGAAAAGCAATACAAAAGTATGGGGCATCTTGAGCTTAAACTTACTTTTCTTTTCAACGCTTAGAGTAGATTCTTCTTTCATTTTTTACCTCCTTGACAAAACTGAACATTGCTTCGCATCGCTTGCAGAGGTCCCCCCTGTTTCCACAAGATTGCTCCTCCTCAGCCGGTGCGGTTGAAAAACATTTTTACCTCCTTTCCATATTTGTTCGTGTGACGAACACATTGATTGCCTTATGAACTTTATAGACATTATAGATAATTCAGAATTGTTTTACAAGTCTTTTCTGCTAAAATCCCAAGATTAGAGCAGGCTGGCCCGTCCAATACAAAAAAAAGTGGCTGACGCCACTCCGCTAGGGATGGAGGTGGTGCCCCTCTGCACTCCCCATTTTATCTAGCAGGAAACGATATTTCCTATTAAATAAAAAACCGCCGAGGAGTTCTCAGCGGTGATTTAGATCTTTTATCTTATCGATTTAGGTTCATTCATTGACCGTATGTTCATTCTTCATGATTGGGCGTATCTTTCACTGTCATGCAGGCCTTCATCAGCGCAAATGCTACATCAGTCTCCAGTTGCTTTTTATACGCTTCCAGCTGTATGTATTGTTTTCCCGCATGGGAGGTTACATATTTCGGCGGAAGAGAATTGAGCGCCAGTGCCAATACGTCGCAGATACATTGTTCGCAGGTACATAGATCCATTCTTGACATGACATCCAGCACCTTCTCATTTGCGATTGTCTCCACCACGTTGAAAACCTGGTGCTTTTTGCAGACGTTTGTGCTGTCGATCTTTTCACGCCTCGGAGACTCTTTGATTCGTTTCGCCTCATCCCGTACAGGATTGTCCAGCTCCATACCAGCTACCTCCTTATTCTTTCGTAAGCACTCTCAACTGATTATATTCGATCAGGCGTATGAATTCAAGTGGCAAAAGACTGAGATGCGGAAAACCACTGAAGGATTCTACTCTTTCTTTAACGTTATTTTAATGGCCAGTCTGTCTTGGGAACATTCATATAAACATCCTCCATGCTGTGAAACTTATCCTTGATGATGGTTGTCATCAT
>JARBUO010000092.1 GCA_029239605.1 Bacillota bacterium
AAGGGGCGATGTAATCTGCACCCGCTTCCATTGCCAGGAATCCCTGGTTGATCGTGTAAATTGCAGTTCCCGTTACGCCGACTCCCTGAGACTTGAGGTGTTTCATCGCCTTCAAACCGTTCCAGTTAATCGGAACTTTAATATAGACTCCTTCATCTACATGTCTGAGAATTGCTTCCGCATCCCTGAGCATGCCTTCTGTATCCTCTGCAGTTACCTGAATGTGAAATGTCTTATCCGTCCCAATCAGGCTTCTGATCTGCCGCATGTGGCTGAAAAAATCGATGCTGCCTTCTTTTTTTACAATACTGGGGTTTGACGTAACCCCAGAGATGGGAAGATATTCACAAAATCTGGAGATATCGTCCAGGTTGATCGTGTCCAATAGGTATTCCATGTTGTCCCTCTCCTTTAGCAGTTTCTTATGACAGCGCAGCACTATATATCGCTTGAACTGTTCGAATTAGATTTATTAAATCTGCTGCTTATCTAATACAGTTTTGGATTACTCCTCTGATTTTCGGATTCGGCCCATAATATCATAGATCACATCGGTGCGGTAGCCAAGGGAAGCCAGCTTTCTTCCTATCTTTGCGACAGTTTTATCATCAATTTCTGTGCGGGCTTCTTCTCCAAAAGCCTGCCTGGAACGAAGTATTTTTTGTGCTTCGCTCATAGCTGCTTCTTTTTCTGCATCTTTATCAAAGTTCTTGTTTACAAAGTCTTGAATCAATGAGGAATCAATCCCTTTTTCCTTGAGCTCTGCTGTGATGCGCCCCGGCCCCCTGCCTTTGGCTATGGCATAACGAAAATAGTTTTCACAATACCTTTCGTCATCTAAATACCGAAAATCCTTCAAGGTTTCGAGTTCATCCTTTATTTCTTCCCGGTCGAAGCCTTTCGCAGTCAGATGCTGCCTTACCTCATGGGTACTCCGATCCCTTCTGTTCAGAAACTGCAAAGCGGTTTCATGGCAATCCAATATTTTGCTTCTTTCATTCGTATTTTTTTTATTGATCATTTTTTCGTTATCAATTTTGTTATTATCCATTTTTACAGTATGATCATTTCTCATTCTTTCGGTGTCCTGCTTTCTCTTGTCCTTATAAGGTGATCCTGTCCCCCACCCCTGCGGGAATACAACGGCTGCCCATTCTCAGCTTTAATCCGCATATGCCTTCCATTCCGGTGCAATGAACCGGGATCACATACTCCATCTGTTCTGCCGCCACCTGATCCAAAATGAGATCCAATGCATCAGCCTCCGTATGATATAAATGCATCCCTGCCAGCAGTCCAAGAATTGTTTCTCCGGGGAAAAGCTCTTTTGCGTAGGAAAGGCAAGGAAGTACACCGGTATGACTGCAGCCGGAGAAGATGAAAATACCTCTGCTCTTTTCCGACTCGTCCAAAACGCGAATTGCCAGAAACTGCTCATGGGTCATCTCATCAGGTTGTAAATCCCCATGTTCCATTTTAATATAGAATTGCTCTGTGGGAGTAAACATTGCAGTCCTCGGGATGGTTCCAGAGATCACGATGTCTTTTGTGAGCCAGCAGGGTCCATCGGTAAGAATCAATCGGCTCTGGATTGACTCACGGTCCTCTTCTGTCCAGCGAATTCCGCAGCTTTCTTTTTCCAATTCCCCATTCTCCATACCGTAGGTACACGCAAAGGCGTCCTTATGGATATAAATCGGAGCTGTTTTATTGAGGTTGCAGAAGGATAATACGCCCCCTGTATGATCATAATGTCCATGGCTGATGATCACCGCATCAGCCCTTTCTAAATCAAGATTTAAAATTTCGGCATTATTGCGATATAAATCAGAAGCACCGAGATCGAAGATCAAAGTCTTCTCTGGCGCCTCAATATAGACAGATAAGCCATGTTCTGCCATGCATTCCGTATGGCTTGTTCTGTTTTCACTTAGAATCTGTATCCGCATCTATAACGCTCCTTCCTTTTTTGCCATGGATGGCATGCTCAGACCCACAACACCGATGATAATCAGTACCGTACACAGAATATGATAGAATTCCAATGGTTCTCCTAAAACGATGACACCTGCCACAATGGAAATCGCTGTGGAAAGATTTCCAAATATGGTTGCTTTTACTGCCTCCATGTGGGCAAGCATGTAAGCCATCAACATTGCTGAAATCAGCGTGGAAGGAATCCCCAGATACAGTGTTGCCAATATAAATTCCAAATGAGTCAGAGGCTCAAAGTAGGCTCCCAGCGTTCCGTTCTTTATACCAAAGATAACCATTGCAAGATTAAACAGAATACAGCCGCCGCCTGTGATGAAAAAAGTGATTTCAAAGGGTTGATAGATCTTTCTCACATATCTCATCATCACATTGCTGATGGCCATAAAGAGGCTTGCAAGAAACAGTATGGTAAGACCGATCAAATTAACAGTAAGGTCTGTGGATCCCAGCACAAACATCAGGATAACAGCTGCCACTGAAAGACAGACAAAGATGTTCTGCTTCCAGCTCGTACTCTCCTTGAGAAAAAAGCCTGCTATAATCTTGGCCAAAATTGGTATGATGGCAAAAAGAATTCCGCTTTCAATAGAAGTTGCAAACAAAAGCCCTATGGTCTGCAGAATCATAAATCCAACATAAAATCCGGCGGTCAAAGCAAGCTTGGTACGGGGTTTCTCTTTTAAATTAATTTTAAATAACCCGAAAAGAACAGCAGCCAAAGCTGCAAGAAAAGCGAAATTAAAACGATAGGTCAATGTTTCCAGAGGCGTTGCTACGGAAACACAGGTTTTTACTCCAATAAATGAAAATCCGACGATGAAAGAAAACAGAACAGCACTTCCATAAACTTTGATATTTCCCGGCTTCTGTTCCTGCTCTTCTGCCGACGTCTTTACTTGCTCTCCTGCCAACAGTTTTCTCTCTTCGGTTTTTACTGAAATGCTTTTCTTGTTCATTATAATACTGCCTTTCTTTTATAAGCTGCTTGATTCACTGATCGATCTGCTCGTTTTTTTCTTGATTGCCTTACCGTTATGGTCGTTTCTTCCGCTTCATATGGCTGTTTCTTCTGTTTCATTCTATGGTGCCTGGCAATTCGCTTCCGTTGTCAGGACTGAATCACTTCACGCTGATTGTCAGGTGTCAGGAGAATTGTCTGAGATATGGCGTTACCGCTTTTACAGCAGTATGCAGCCTTCAGCTCTGAAGAGATTTCACTGAGACCAAGAATATATGATTCCTTGCTGTCAATTTGCCGGTGAATCCGAACTTCCTGAAGAAGCGTTTCTTTCGTTGCAACGGAAAAGGTACGCAGTCCTTCCGAAAGACCTGTACCCAAATACTTCACATAAGCTTCCTTCCTGACCCAGATCTCGAAAAAACCCGAAAGACCGTTTCTCACTACATATTGGTGCTCTTCTTCGGTAAAGAAGCGTGCTGCAATTCCTTCGAAATTTTTTCTGTAACGGATTGCTTCCAAATCAAAGCCCACTTTTTCATCTGCCATGAGACAGCCCCACCAGTTTTCGGAGTGGCTTATGGAAAAAAAGATACCATTGCACCCTTCAAAATAGGGTTTTCCCTTTGGGTCTCGCAAAACCCTGACTGCGTCCTGTTCTTCCTGCGGTAGAACAAGACCCGCCCGGCGTATATAATCCTTCCGCGCCAAAAGAACCATATGATTACTGAATTCCGTTGAGGTGAAACGGCTCCTGGAGTTTTCCGCGATCTTATTGAGTGGATCGATATGATATAGATATACGTACATTTTCAACCTCTGGCTATCAGATTTGTTTTTTAGGAAATAATACAATTATACACGGATTTCCGCTTGTTTTACAGCACATTTCTATATTATGCCACTTTTCTTCCAAAACAAAAAGAGAAGCTGTTCCTCCCCGCGCTTGAGAAACAGCTCCTTTTTATTCAAAGAATCTTCAGCGGTGATTATGCACTTTTTTCAACATGTTCTCCGCTGATGCTCTGGGCTCTGATGGATTCTTCCGAAGGCACCCACAAGGTTCCTTTCTTCTCCTTGTATTTTCCCACAATCCATAGGATGAAGAACATTGGTACACCAAGTACTGCAGTAAGCCGCGCAGTGTCATCAAAGAACTGAGCGATGATAACGATGATGCATAGAATTGCCGCGATATAGCTTCCCACTGGATAGAAAGGAGCTTTAAACTTCAACTTCTTAAGGTCGAATCCTCTTTTTACAAGATGCTTTCTGAAGTTGATATGGCTCACACAAATTCCGATCCATGCAAACAGTACCGTGATGGCACTGGCAGATACCAGCAGAACATATACCTTGTCCGGACTGATAAACTTGCTGAGGAATGCAGCGCCGCCCATACATCCTGTGAGGATAAGCGCAGGCACTGGAACGCCTCTCTTATTGACGTTTGCAAAGATCTTCGGTGCTTTTCCCTCCTTGGCCATGGCAAATACCATTCGGCTGGATGCGTATAAGCCTGCATTGGCACAGGAAAGTGTTGAGGTCAGTACCACGAAGTTCATCAAAGTCGCTGCTGCCGGAATACCAATCTTTGAGAAAACAAGGGTGAACGGACTGATTTCAACGGTTCCTTCCTGCCATGGAATCAATGCGGCAACCATGAAGGTTGACCCTATGTAGAAAATAGCAATACGTACAAAGACCGTCTTAACTGCTTTTGGTATTGTCTTTTCCGGATTTTCACCTTCTCCGGCAGCAATTCCAACGATTTCAGTACCCAGATAGCAAAATACTGCAGTAAAGGAAACGATCAGTGCGGCACCGATTCCTTTGGGAAACAGCCCGCCTTCAGAACCAACAAAGTTTGAGAATCCAATCGTGCCTTCTCCGCCCATTACGCCGGTCATCATTCCGACACCAACAATCAGAAAGGACACAACGGCAATAACTTTGATAGATGCAAACCAGAATTCCGCTTCCCCATAGGCTTTTGCTGACATCAAGTTCAACCCCAAAACAATGGCGACGAAAACGATACTCCAGATCCAGCTTGGAACATCTGGGAACCAGTACTTCATGATGAGTGCAGAGGCTACGACTTCAATACCCACCACAACGGCCCAGCTAAACCAGTAGCACCAACCGATGGAGAACCCAAAAGACGGGCTGACATACAGACTGCTGTAGGTTTGAAAAGAGCCTGCACATGGCAAATAGGTCGCCATTTCTCCCAGGCTCATGATGATAAAATAGATCATTACTGCTACGAACAGATACGCAACAACAAGACCGCCGGGCCCTGCTTGATTTAATGCGTAACCGGTGGACAGAAACAATGCTGTCCCGATCGATCCGCCGATGGCAATCATGGTCAGATGCCGCTGCTTCAAGTTTCGTTTCAACTGACCCTGACCAACTTGCTTTTCTTCCATCCTATTATCCTCCTGAAAAATTAATACTATTTTCAATTAAATATATAGACAACAATGTTGTCTATAAGCGGCGTTGCCGCAAGGAAAATAGTATTGTATTGTTTTCAAATATTTCCATTTGAAAACAGTATAAGATATTGATTACGTCTCTTCTATAGAGCAAGAACTTTGCCATAATATTTCAGGAAAATAAAAATGAGGATATACTTTTTCCGAATTCACAGAAAGCTTTGAAAAATCAAAGAATCGGGCTTCAAAAAAAAACTGGATTGTCAAAAGGAAACCAACATAAAAAAGAAAACCCGCATTCTGCGGGTGTAAGGAATGAAAATTTGTGCTGACTCAATGCAAAATTCTTCAAATTTCTCTTGAATAAGCCTCTCCGAACATCAGCAGTTCCCGTTCATGATCCGTAATCCGTTCTCTTCTGTAGATCACCATGGAGGAGATGAGAAGGATGAGACCCAATACGATCCAAGACAGGACAAGTGCCCATTCATAAGGCCAAAGAAGGGAATTGGGACTGAAGGGCGTGTACCAAAACAGAAAAAATAGAGCGGAAACCACCGCGCCAACACCAACCAGCCTTCCTTTTTTTACGGTATAATGTCTTCTGAGTCTCGGTTCTTTTTTTCTGATCCGTAAGTAGGAAATCGAAACCATCAGATAAGCGATAACGGTTCCAAAGGCTGCCGCATCCACCAGCCATACCAGTGCGTTTTCACCTAAGAGCGGGGAAAAACAGCAGATCATACCGACAAATACGATGGAAATCACCGGCGTCTGAAAACGCGGATGCACCCACCCGAAAAAACTTGGCAGCATTTTCGATCTTCCCATGGCAAAGAGCATTCGAGATGCACCCACGATAAAACCGTTCCAACTTGTTATAATTCCGCAGATTCCACCTACAATCAGCAATTTAGAGATACTTGCGGACTCATAGGCAAAGGCAGCTGAATCAGCAGCGGGAATCAATAACTGTCCGCGGAGTTCTGTTGGAGAAGAAACTGAAGTTCCAAGTATGATAAGCATATACCAGGCACTTGCACATGAAATAGAAAAAATCAGTACCTTGGCAATATCCCGCAAAGGCATGTTCATTTCTTCTGCTGATTTGGAAACCATATCGAAACCCAGATACATAGACGGTGCCATGAGAAGAACCACACCAACACCTTTCCAATTGGTAATGGCCGGAGTCATATCTCGAATATCGCCAAAGGCGATGCCCCCCAACACATAGATAATTCCGATAACGATCATCACAAGAACAAGCAGAATCTGGAATACCGCTACCGGTTTAACGCCCATGATATTCAGGATGGTAAGAATCACCGCACCAATCATGCCGACGGCGGACCATGACAAGTAAACGTCAAATCCCGCAACACTCCACAGCAATCCCAACTTGGACATCGGATGAAGATAATCAAACGCTGTGGACAGGGCGATTCCCTCCCACGCTGCAACGCTGATATAAGCGAAGGATATGGTCCAACCGGTGATCCAGGATCCCACATAGCCCAAACCACGATACGAAAATGCCAGCTCTCCTCCTGCCAGAGGAAATGCAGAAGTAAGCTCTGCATAGGTCAGTCCAACGAAGATGCACAGTACCCCGCCGATAAAAAATGCAGCCATAGCCCCAAGAACACCGGCTGCTTCAATCCATTGCACAGGCAGCATAATCCAGCCCCAACCTACCATTGTTCCAAAGGCCATGGCGAAGATTTCCACTCTTCCAAGGGATCGTTTCAGGCTTTGCCGTTGAGGCTTTCCCTGCCGATGCGGCTTTCCCTGTCCTGATGCAGAACTCTCCATCTGTTGAAAGATCACCGTCTGCTGCTCATTCTTCATCTGCTGAACCTGCGCGATCCGGATGTTCTTTGATTCCATATTCTGAAATCTTATTGAATAAATGCCGCGTGCTGATATCTAGATCTTTCGCAGTCTTTGTCATATTGAAAAGGTTTTTCTTCAGCGCATTTTGAATATATTTTGATTCAACTCCCCTGCGAATGTCCTTCAAGGAACGGTTGCCTTCAAGCAGCTCTTCCAACTCCCCGGATTCACTCCGATAAACCAGATTGGAAATGCTGTCGGTGCTGATTTTCCCATCATCAGATAAGACAGCCATGCGCTCGATCATATTTTTCAATTCACGGATATTGCCGGGATAATGATACCGCATCAGAAACGCCGATACTTCATCATCCATTGTAATCTTTTCAATTCCAAGAGAGAGCCGCACTTTATTCAAAAAGTAACGGATCAGTTCCGGCAAGTCTTCTTTCCGCTGCCTGAGAGGCGGAATTTGAATGATGATGGTGCTCAGACGGTAGAAAAGATCTTCACGAAAACGTCCTTCTTTAATCTCCTTTTCCAAATCCTTATTCGTTGCGGAAATTAATCGAAAATCCACCTTAATATCGGTATTACTGCCGATTCGATTGATCGTCTTTGTTTCGATTGCCCGAAGCAGCTTCGCCTGTGTGGACAGCGGTACATCCCCGATTTCATCGAGAAAAAGAGTGCCCGCCTGTGCTGCTTCAAACCGGCCAATCCTTGAGGAGGCTGCTCCTGTAAAGGAGCCCTTTTCATGACCGAAAAGTTCCGACTCCAATAAGCTGTCCGAAAAGGTATGGCAATTGGTGGCATGAAAATGATTCTTGCTGCGGTTGCTTCCCTTGTGGATGTACTGGGCAATCACTTCCTTACCTGACCCCGATTCCCCAAGCAAAAGTATATTTGCATCACTCTTTGCTGCCTTGGCAGCAATATTCAGAACATCCGCAAAGGCTTTGCTTTTTGTATTCAGCATATATTCTGCGGAATGTGAATTTGATTCGGAAGTCTCCTTTTTCTGAATTTGCGAAAGCTTCTTTATATTTTCGATTTCCTTCAGAAGCTCTTCCGGATCACTGCCCTTGATCACATAAGTAAACGCTCCCTGTTTCATGGCTTTGACTGCATTCTCTATGGTACCATAAGCAGTGAGGATGATAAAATGAATATCGGGTCTCACTGCTTTCACCGCTTTCAGCAAAGTGATGCCATCCATTTCCGGCATAATCAAATCCGATACAATCAAATCAAAATCTTCTGATTTCAGCAGTTCCAAAACTTCTTTTGACCGGATACATTGCGTTACGCGGTATCCCTCTGCCTGTAGAACCATTGCAAGAACATCGCAATGAGCTGCTTCATCATCCACAACTAAAATTTTCAGATCTTCATTCATTACGAACACCTCCGTCAGAGGGAAGTTTTATGGTGAAAGAAGTCCCCTTGCCGACCTCACTTTCCACACTGACACTTCCATTTAGTTTACTGATTTCATTATATACGATATAAAGGCCAAGTCCACCGCCGCTGTGATTTTCTTTTGTAGAGAAGAAAGGATTAAAAATGTTAGCTCTGATCTCCTCGGGAATTCCTCTCCCTGTATCTGCAATCATTACGGTTACAAAGTCCTCTTCCTGACTGCAGTCTATGGTAATCCTTCCGCCATTCTCCATAGCGTCCATGGCATTGATGATCAGATTAATTAAAATCATTTCTAAAGACTCAAGTACAGCATAGATAACGATTTCTTCCTTACAATTAAGCTCTATCTCTATATTATTTTTAATCAGTGTGTGTTCTTCGAAATCCAGAATTGAGTGGATTGCATGCCTCAGATTGATTTCCTTCCAGGTCTCGTTGGACATCCTGGAAAAGCGCAGGAGATTGTCTATAATTTCATTGGATCTGTCTACCGCAGTTTCCATCATGCGAATTACCTTATATTTTAACGCTTCATCATTTCCGGAACTTTTTTTCAGCAGATGGCAATAGTTGCGAATCAATCCCAAAGGGTTCCTGATTTCATGGGCGACGCCTGCCGCAAGCTGTCCTACTGCTGTCATTTTGTTATCCTGAAGCATTTGGCGGTAGAGCGCACGCACCTCCGTAACATCATTCATCATCAGCAGCACTCTTGTCATTCTGTCTGCAAAATCCTGCATGGGAAAGGTAAACACCTCAAAGATACTGTCTCCGCTCTCAATCTCTCCCTTACCGTTTTCACCTGTCGAAAAGGTTTCATTGATTAACCGGCTCATGGTTTCAAAAGCATGCTCCTGAATTCTCAAAACAGACTTCAGATCCTGCCCGATGAGATGATGCCGTTTTCGACCCAGATAACGGCAGACAGCCTCATTTAAATTGATGATCGTATAATCGGAGCCAACCTCAATCATGAACATGGAGAGACTGTTGTAAGTCGTCTGAAGATCGTTCTTACTCTCGGTGATCATATCCATTCTTTCTTTCATTTCGGAATACATGATACGATAGGATTCATAGACAATATAAGCAAGACAAATAAAGGTGATAACAAAAATAAATATTACAATTTCAACCTTTTGGGAATAATCCGGTTTGAAACTGGCACGGGAATTGTTGTAATATAGCAGGATGGATATCGATAGAATAAGAAATAAAACAAATGTCGCCCTTACCCTCATTTCTTCTGAATTCTATCAAGAATTCTGCGGTACCCGTCGGCACCATAAGTCAGGCATTTATTGATACGGCTGATGGTAGCGGTACTTGCTTTTGTGATTTCTTCAATTTCATTATAGGTTTTGTGTTCATAAAGCAGCTTCGCTACATGCCAGCGCTGTGAAATGGCATGGATCTCATTGATTGTACAGATATCTTCGAAAAACCGATAGCAGTCTTCCTCTGATTCCAATGCAAGAATCGCTTGAAAGAGTTCATCGATTTCCTCGTTTTTAAACCTGGATTCATAGCTCATTTAATCATCTCTCCCTTCCCAATGGGACATTTTTAAGTGAAGCACAGACCGAATTACCGATCAAAAGGAAACAGTATTTTCTGTTTTCATTATGTCACTTTAATACTTTATCGCTTTACAGTATAATTATAACATTATCGCAATTACTTGACAACAGCATTTTTTTCCATTAAAATTTAATCATAAAAGGGAGTAGTTTTAAGTTTATCGATCAACATCCGGCACGCGCGTGTCTGGTCATAAGCCCGTTAGGTAACAAGACTTTTGACATAATTTACAGCTTTTTGCGAATGTTATGTTTAAGGTCTTTTTTTTATCATCTTGTACCCTCCATCGACAAGGTACCATACGCCTTAAGCGGAGAAAAAGGAGGGTAAACACGATCTTATTATATATCATCAAACATGAAAACGCAAAGAGCCATCATTACGAACATAACGGAGGTAAATAAAAAATGTTTGAGCAGCAGAAAATCAAAGATGTACTAAAAGAATTCAATGTGGAAAGCCAAACAGGTCTATCCGCCAAGGAAGCTAAGGATCGTCTTGAGAAAAACGGCCCCAACGCATTCCAGGAAAAAAAGCCGAAGACAAAGCTGCAGATGTTTCTGTCACAGCTTCGCGATCCAATGATCTACATCCTATTCGGTGCCGTTGTTATCTCTCTGTTTTTAAAAGAAGTCAGCGATGCTGTAATCATCCTGGCTGTTATTCTATTAAATGCAGTGATTGGAATGGTGCAGGAATCCAAAGCGGAAAAGTCACTGGAAGCCTTAAAAAAGCTTTCAAGTCCCACAGCCTTAATCAGACGCGATGGTGTGCCTGTTGAAGTCCCTGCAGCAGATCTTGTTCCGGGAGATATTGTTCTTCTGGAAGCCGGCAGAATCATTCCAGCCGATTTAAGGCTGATCAGTACGGTTAATATGAAAGTGGAAGAATCTGCCCTTACCGGGGAATCTGTTCCGGTGCAAAAGGATGCAGAATTCATCGCTGAAGGAGAAGTCACTTTGGGTGACCGTCTCAACATGGCTTATTTGTCCACCAGTGTGGCCTACGGAAGAGGCGAAGGTGTTGTTGTAAAAACCGGTATGGAAACAGAAATCGGAAAGATTGCAAAAATGATCAGCGAGAGCGTGGATGAAATGACACCGCTCCAAAAGCGTCTGGGAGATCTGGGTAAGCTGCTGGGAATTCTTGCGGTGGTTCTGTGTGTCGCCTTGTTTGTGGTTGCGCTTGTTCAAGGCCGGGATATCATGGAAATGCTGCTGACTGCCATTTCACTTGCCGTAGCCGCAATCCCCGAAGGCCTTCCAGCGGTGGTCACCATCGTTCTGGCACTTGGTGTACAGCGCATGGTCAAGGTCAATACCATTGTGAGGAAACTCCCTGCAGTGGAAACCCTGGGTTCTGTCAGCATCGTCTGTTCCGACAAGACCGGTACCTTAACCCAGAATAAAATGACCGTTACGAAGGTCTATGTTGATGAAACCTTAAAACAGGTCGATGCGCTGAATTATGATACCGATAAACTGTTCATCGATGGCTTCGTACTTTGTACCGACGCTTCCATCGAAGGAAATACCAGACTTGGGGACCCTACGGAACTAGCCCTTCTCGACATGGGAATTTCCTATGGAATCAATAAGAAAACATTGGAGGCATCAGATCCTCGTATCAATGAACTTGCATTTGACTCTGACAGAAAAATGATGACAACGGTCCATAAAAGTTCTTCCGGCAAGGTGATTGCCTATACCAAGGGCGCAATGGACAGAATCATTAACAATTGTAACGAAATCATTGTCAATGGAACCATTCGTCCAATTACTGATGAAGACAAAGAAAAAATTCAGGCAGCTGCAAAAGAAATGGCTTCTATGGCACTGCGTGTTCTCGCTCTGGCCATCAAGCTGGAGGATGACTCTGCTACAGAAACAAATCTTGTCTTTGCAGGCCTTGTGGGGATGATTGACCCGCCAAGACCGGAAGCGAAAGATGCGGTTGCAATCTTCAAAGGTGCATCTGTAACAACCATTATGATCACGGGAGACCATATTGATACCGCCTTTGCCATCGCCAAAGAGCTTGGCATCGTAGAAAGAGAAGATCAATGCATTACCGGCGACGCCCTGAACCATATGTCTCAGGAGCAGCTGAACGCCGCTGTACCGAATCTCAGAGTATTTGCAAGAGTATCGCCGGAAAACAAAGTTATGATCGTAAACGCCTTCCGATCCCACGGACATATTGTGTCCATGACCGGTGACGGCGTAAACGACGCTCCTTCGCTTAAGGCAGCGGACATAGGCGTTGCAATGGGAATCACCGGTACTGACGTTGCAAAGGGTGCTGCGGACATGGTACTCACCGATGATAATTTCGCTACCATTCAGAAAGCCATCGAAGAAGGGCGGAATATCTACAATAACATCAAGAAGTCCGTGCTGTTCCTGCTTTCCTCCAACCTTGGTGAAATTATCACCATGTTTGTTGCAATCATAGCAGGCCTTGCATCACCGCTGAAAGCGATTCATATCCTTTGGGTCAATCTGATTACTGACTCTCTGCCCGGTCTGGCCCTTGGAGTGGATACGGGAGATCCGGATATCATGAAGCAGGCTCCCAGAGATCCAAAGGAAAGTCTCTTTGCCCATGGCGGTTTCGCAATTACCATTTTCTTTGGCTGCATCATCGGTACAATTACTCTAGCTGCATTTCTGGCCACACCGGTAGCAATGCTTCTGGATGCAGGTCAGGCCGTCAACTTGGTGAATTTGAAAGCAGTGATGGCTGATGAAAGCATTTATGTACAGTGCCAGACCTATGCATTTACAACCCTGGCGG
>JARBUO010000093.1 GCA_029239605.1 Bacillota bacterium
CTTTCTTTAACGTTATTTTAATGGCCAGTCTGTCTTGGGAACATTCATATAAACATCCTCCATGCTGTGAAACTTATCCTTGATGATGGTTGTCATCATGTTATCCTTCGTAACCAGAAGCGGTTCAATTTTATAGTAAGGTACATCATAACGCCCGTCGTTAATGGTTGCATTTGCTTCAACGCTGCGCCCTCTTGCCATGGCAACTGCAAATTCGGCTCCTTTGGTGGCTTCAATATCAATGGGCTTATAGACCGTTGCCGACTGAGTTCCTTCCACAACCCGCTGGCAGCCGTCCAGATCCGCATCATGCCCAACGACGATGACCTTGCCAGCCAGCCGCTTCTCTGTCAGCACATGCACTGCTGCTCCCGCCAGGGTGTCATTGCCTGCGATGATGGCATCTATTTGAGGTTTCTGGTCCATGACTTCCTCCATGTATGCCAATGCATTTTCATACAGCCAATCTTTGATCCAGGTTTCCCCCACGATTTTAATGGAACCATCCTGAATTCCCGGGTCAAGCATTTGCATATATCCTTCCCGGAACATGGCAGAATTGTTATCAGACTCGGAGCCGTTAAGCAGCAGATAATTCCCCTGGGGCCTTTTTTCGATGGCTGCTTCCCCCATCAGTTCTCCTACTTTGATATTATCGAATGAAAGATAAAGGTCTACATTGGCATTCTTAACGAGGCGGTCATAGGAGATTACTTTTATCCCTTTATCCTTTGCTTTTTTCACCATCCCTGCTGCAGATACCGCATCATGAGGAACAAGAACCAGAACGTCAATCCCCTGATCTAAAAGGTACTGCACCTGCTTCTCCTGTTCCTGCCGGTCACTGTTTGCAATCTGCAAAATGACTTCTGCTCCCAATTCCTTTGCTTTGGCAACAAAGATATCCCTGTCTCTGAGCCAGCGTTCATGTACAAGGGTATCCATTGAGAACCCGATCACGATTTTATCTTCCTCGGCGGTCTTTGGGTCCGCCTCCTTTTCAGGTGACTGTCCACAGCCCCACAGCAGCAAAACACAAAGCAGAACCGCTACCGATGCAAGCAATCTCCGCGGAGCGATATTTTCCATCCTCGACGGTGCGGTATCTGCCGTCTTCAGCGATCTCTTCCCTCTGCTCATTCTAACTCCTCCTCAATTACCCATATGGCTTTCCTTATATTCTGTCGGTGTAACTCCGGCGATTTTTTTAAAAATCCTGCTGAAATAATTGGGATCACTATAGCCGATGCTGTAACAGATTTCTTTGATGCTGAGGTCATCGCCTTCCAATAAGTTTTTGGCGATTCTGATTCTTATGGAAGTCAGATAATCAATAAAATTTTCCCCTGTTTCCTCTTTGAACAGTTTACTTAAATACTGGGGGCTCACATTAATTTCCCTTGCTACGTCTTCCAGCGTAATGGCCTTGTTGTAGTTGGTCTTAATATATTCCTTAGCCCGCTTGGTTAAACCGCCTGCTTTGTAGTCCCGGTAGGAATTAATCTGCGCGATAACGCTTTCCACCCTTTTTCTGCACCAGATCCTCAGCTCTCCCAAGTCGCTGATAGAAAGCATATCTTCCAGTAAATCTACGCCTCCGTTTCCACCACCCGGTTCATATTCCCAGGACATATGGCTGACAAGAAACACGATTTCCAAAAGTTTATTTTTAATTCGTAACGGTTGTTCGCCGTATTCCCGAACAAGCCAGTCAAAGATACAATTGAATGCCTTTAGGCTTTCTGACGCATCGCCAACGGAAACTTTCTGAAGCAGCAGTTTTTCTTTATACTCAGGATACTCCGTATCAACCGCCGCCGTACGCGCTGTAATATCCATATAATGCATAACACCGGTTCCCTGCAGATATCGCAATGCTTTCAAAGACTCTTCATAGGAAGCGGAAAGCATATCAAACCGCCGATATCGTTTTCCGATCCCAATTTTTAACCCGCAGTTCAGTTTTTCGGAAAGCCGTTCCATGACCTTTTCCCCCAGATCAATGGCATCCTGCCTGACAGTATATTCATCCGTTTCAGGATCAGAGGGGATCACAACGGAAATCCGGTTCAGAATAACCGGGCCGATCACACATCGGCATAAATATTTCAGTGAATCGGTGAAAAATGGGTAGAACTGCTGACTCTGAACGCTGTAGCCGATTTTATTATCACCGTATCCTCCTGTCTCTTCATCTACAAATTCTACGGTGAGGAGATAGCCTCCATCCTCTTCAATCTCCAAAATCCGTTTATAATTTGCTATTTCAATGCTGTTATCATCAAAGGACAGGATGGAATACACAAAGCCGCTCTCCAAAACAGGGCCCATAAATTCCAGCTTTTCTTTCATCTCCAGCTCGATCTGCCACTTTTCTTTCTCGGTTCGGATCTGCTCCATTGCCTTATTGATCACTTCGACGACCTTCACCCGGTTAACCGGCTTTAGAAGGTATTCCATCACGCTCAGGTTCACCGCCTCTTTGGCAAATTCAAATTGATCAAAGGCGGTGAGAACGATGATAGCGATCTGCTTATGCCGTTTTCTGATTTCACGAATTGCCTCAATTCCGTTGATTCCGGGCATGCGAATGTCCATAAACAGGATGTCCGGCAGATGTTCTTCCACCAATTCAATGGCTTCCCGCCCTGATCGCGCCGCCGGTGTCAACTCCACATCTTCAAAGCTTTTTTCAATGATGAATTTCAGGGAGTCTATGGCAATCTTTTCATCATCGGCAATCATGATTTTGAACATAAACGCTCCTTTCCGGATGAACACAGCATCAGAATATCTTTAATACCAGGTCTGCTCCTGGGGAATGCGCAGGAGCACCTCCGTACCCTGGCCGGGTTCACTGATAATATCCAGAACCCTTTCCTGAGAATAAAAAATGCGAAGCCGGTTGATGATATTGTTCAAGCCGATGCCGTTGGTATGGCCTTCGTGCCTGCTGTCTGCGTCATCCCTTCCGTTTTTAGCACCGCCTAAAATCTGTGCGATCCGTCCGGCATCCATACCCTTTCCATTGTCCCTGATGGAAATCATCGCAAAACCCTCCTGCTCCCTGACACGCACATCTATTTTTCCCAGGTATTCTACGTCTCCGATTCCGTGAATAAAGGCATTTTCCACAATGGGCTGCAGAATCATACAAGGAATTTTTCGATGGAGTACGGCTTCCTCCTTCTCCAGCGTGAATTCAATTTTATCCGCAAACCGTTCATTTAATAAATGCATATAGTTTTCCACGTTTCGAATCTCATCGCCGATGGTTACCGGTTTATCCAAATTTCGCATATTATACCGGAACAGCTCAGCTGCATTTTCTATGAAAGAGCAGGCACGGTCCGCGCCCTCCATCATGGCAAGCTGTGCACCTGCATTCAGGGTATTGAACAGGAAATGAGGGTTGATCTGGGATTGGAGCGCATGGAGTTCAGCCTCCCTCAGGTTGGTTTTCATGATCAGGTTTTCCATTTCTTTCTCCTGAAGCTTTCTTTCCAGCTCAACCTTCTCGTTAATTTCATGAATATATTGCCGGATGCTTGCGGTCATTCGGTTGAAGGCTTCTGCCATAATTCCAATTTCATCGTCGGTATCCACCTTGACGCTGGGCACATTAAAATTCCCGTGGGTAATTTCATCTGCTGCGCGGGAAAGTTCAAAAATCGGCTTGGTGATCCGGTAGGTAAACCATAAAATCAAGACGATGCTCAGAATAAAGATGGATAACAGCACGCCGATATTCAGGGTTTCTACCAGACGGATGCTCTTTCTGACCGAGGTATAGCGGTCTGTATTCTGAAAGAACAAGGTGTTATTGAGCTTTTGAATATATTCCACGATATACTGATGAATCTTTGTGCTCTCGTTGTGATGGTAGAGGTAATCGTCTACCATTCTGGATCTTCTGGCTTTTACCGCTTCGTCCATCTCATCCAGGTAACTGGAAACCATATTGCGAATGTCCTTCATGACCAGGGAATTGTCGATCCCGCTGTTGTCGATCTGGATGGCGTTTACTTCTTCCCATAGGTCGTAAGAATACCGGTAATAATCGTCAAGGCTCTTGGAATGCTTCGTTTCCAGGTAGCTTTCATAGGCATAGTTCAGCTGTTCCAGCGTGTTGTTCAGATGATTCAGCTGTACATTCAGCTCAAAGGTTGAGCTCATCCTGTTCATGAGAACAGATATAGTATAATACGGAAAGATATTCAGGGCGCTCATGATGACGATGATTGCCATGAAGTAGAGAATCAGTCTTTTTTTCAGACTGTTCTGATGCCATAGGTGCAGTCTATTCCTCTCCTTTTTCATCGCCCTTCTCCAAAAACTTAGAAACATTGGATTTTGTGATTAAACGGGTATCAACAGTAAAGTAAGCGGAGGTTCTGCCGCTCTTTTTTAAATCCACCAGCGCTTTTACAGCATCGTAGCCCATTTGCTCATGACTGGCGGAAACCGTACCAAAGATCACTCCGTTATCGATGTAACGCAGGATTTCCGGCGTATCACCGTAGCCGATGATGCTGTAGTTGACCTTGTTCAGATCGATAAGCCGCTGGGCTACCAATGTAGTGTCTTTCGCATTGGTACAGATGATGGCGTCAAGATCAGGCTGGTTGATCAAAACACTCTGTATGGTATCCTCGAGGCTGAGGAAGTTTGCATAATTATATTGGATGGTTTCCACATTGACAAGAGGCGAGGATTTAACCGCATCCATGATTCCCGTAACAAGAAGATTCTGCACCACAGTGGCTCCAGAACCATTGTCGCTGACCAGGATAACAGCATTGCCGTCATTAAACAGCGCAGAGAGAAGCATCCTGCCCATATCAATTCCTGCGGCATAGGTGTTGACACCTACAAAAGCGGAGCGCTTGCTGTCCTTGGAATCTGTGCTGATGGTCACCACAGGAATCTCTTTTTCCACCGCTTTGTCAATGAGCTTTCCCGTAGCGGCTTCATCCCAGACATAGGTCATAATTCCATCCACTTTTGAGACGATAGCCATGTCCAGACATTTTGCCTGATCGTCGGCATTGATTTCACCGGGCCAGTTGAATTCCACAGCAACATTAAACTCCTGAGAAGCCCTTTCTACACCCTTTTTGACCGAAAGCCACAAGGGGTCATCCATATTTTCACAGATCATGGCAAAATGGTACTCGGGATTGTTTTTCGGCACGACGATACCGCCGCTGCTGTCAAGAGAATGCAGTGCACCGTTGATGTTGAGATAGATAATCATCGTAATGGCTATGATCGGCAGCATCACGAGAAACATGATGACAAGGTAATTTTTCTTTTTCACTGTCGCGCCACTCCATTTTCGGGAAGATATGTATTATTATAACTCATCTTGAGAAAATTTTCGACTGCAGAAATTTTTGACCCTGACCCAATGCCTCTATTACCAGAAGTCCTCTCGGTCTACAAAAGGGAAAAGAGAAAGACCGGCAGGATGCTGCTGAGCATGGCGCTGCCGGTCTTATTCTTTTTTCTTAGTTATTTCTTGGTCTCATTATAATAGACTTGTTTCAATGGTTCTTTGTTACTGTACCATCGATACAGGGAACTCTACCAGATCGACATCGGCAGGAAGGGAAATGTTCGGCTTCTGAGAAGTCTCTGAAATCCGTGTCTGATAACTAATATCCATCTTCATCAGATCCTGCATATCAAAGTTCATCTGCCCTTTTGCTGTTTTCTGATCTCCAGTCATGCTAAAGCTACCCTTCAATTCGTCAGTGTTTATGGTTCCGTTAAAATCATAGGAACTCAGCTTTCCTGCATTGTCCTTGATCACAATATTTGCAGTGAATGTTCCGCCGGACAGCAAATCATCGATCTGCGCATCAAGAACATCCTTGGTAATTCCCTCCGTAAGCACTGTCTTCGCAGCCGCAGCAACAATTGCCGCTTTGTCAACCTTTAAGGTGTATGTATTTGCTTTCCCAGCAGACTGAGTTTTAAACGCGCTGTCTCCCATCAGGTTCCGTAAAAAAGCATAGGTCATTTTCATGTCCTTATAGGTGTCCGTATCTCCCGCAGGCAGAAGCTTTAAATAAGAGGCAAATAAATTTGAAAGATCCACCTCACTATAGCTCAGTTCTGCAAAGGATTTCAGATCAATTCCCATTTGATTGTACATGTCATAAACATTCATCTTATACCAGGTGTTCTCGCCTGCCGTGGGATTCATCATAGAGAACAGGTTGGACTGCATATACGTTTCGCCCGTTTCTCCGTTGAGCTTGATCTTCATCTCGGTGTTCTTGTAGGCGTTAAGAATTTGCTCTGTCATGGCCTTTTCTTCCGCAGTGAGGCTGGACAGCATCTGGTCAAAGTTGAAGGCATACTTTACAAGCATATCGGCGTTCATCTTCTGCTGAATCCCGCTCATGGAACCCTTTGCGGAGAAATCCACCGGCATGCCCGCGTCGCCGTCTGCTGTGGATACATTCATGTTGAACTCACCAGTCGATTGATATGCCTTTTCCATATCCAGATCCGATGTAAGCAATTTCTTCAATATGCTGAAATCTTCATCCGCTGTTCCAAAGATTGTTTCCGGATCAATGATGATAACCGTTTTGCTTTGAGCATCCCAACTGACAAAGTATCCCATGCTCTCTCCGATAAAACGAACGGGTACGTATGTTGTCCCTTCCGCTTTATTGATAAAAGGTGCCACATCCATGGTCTTCTTCGTAGTAACTCCGTTTTCCTTAATCGAGATTTCCTTTTGCCCAATGGTAAAGGAAAATTCATTATGCGATGTTACTGCGGAGACTGTTTTTGTTGCGGTATCATAAGAGACCTCTGCTCCCATGGCCTGAAGAATCGGACGGAACGGTACCATAATCCTCCCGTCAACATTCTTTACGGCTCCTGCAAAATCCAGACTGGCTCCGTTGTATTGTACTTTTCCTGCATTCGTGTCTGCCGCGAATGCTGTTAATGACCCTGATAATACCAATGTTAAAATCAGTGCTGCAGCCAGCAACGTTTTCAATGTTCTTTTCATTAATTTCCTCCCTTTCTCAGCAGCATTCATCCTCCGCAAACTTTGTGATACCCCTTACTTCCAGCGGTGGGGGGATTCGTACCTCAGGTGAAGGTCCGGAGCAAAGTTTCGGTGGAAATACCGCTTTTCTTTTCTCATTTTCGCCTCCAGTGGGCCGGGCGAATTCGGCATTGAAATGAAACATTTCTATACCAGTCTACAACATTTGGAACAATCTGTATACGGATTATTTTGTTTTTACGCATTGAATCCATGGATTACAAAGGAGCGAGGGGCTTTGCCCAACCTTCCGGATCCTTTGAGCCACAACGGGTTGCCCCCTGAAAGAAGCTGATACTTTCCGGAGCAGGTCTTTTGTCAACAGCGTATGATTCTGAATAATATGAATCAGATAGCCTCAGTTTATAAGAGCATATGGCTTGCATAATCAGAATTCCTTGCCTGTCCGTATTCTCTCGTAAGCTGAGGCTATTCGGAGGTGAATATTGTGATCATACAAGAACAAGATTGGATCCATTCCAATAACCATAAATTGAGTCCTGATTTGAAAACATTAGCCCTTGACTGGTATCGTCCGGTACGATATGCCCCAGGCATTCTCCAGGCTTACGCCAAGAGTTCCCGTCAAATTCTTCGAAAGGTTTCTGTTATCGTTCAAGTGAGCTCCCATGAAGATTACCTGATTAAAGTAGATAGCTTATCCAAGTACGAAGGCTGTAAAATTAAGGGAAGGCTGCCCCTCATTAATTCCTTTACCGTAAAGGCCAACGCAAAAAATTTGAAAAATATTGTTAGGAATGATCAAACGAGCAAGGTTTGGCTTGACAGACCTGTACAGGCGGTGCTCGATGTGGCAACCCCCGTTTCCAAAGCACCCGCTGCATGGAGTCTTGGTACTACAGGGAAAGGAATCGGCGTTGCGGTAATCGATACAGGGATTTATCCCCATGCTGACCTTGCGGGCAGGATTACCGCATTTAAGGATTTCATTGGGAATAAGGTGAATTCCTATGATGATAATGGGCATGGAACCCATGTGGCGGGCTGTATCGCATCAAACGGGAGCATGTCTCATTCTCTTTATAAGGGAACGGCTCCGGAAGCAAACCTGATCGGAGTCAAAGTACTTGACAAAAATGGTGATGGGAGTTTATCCACTGTAATCCGGGGAATTCAGTGGTGCATCAGCAATAAAAACAAATTGGGAATTCGAATCATCAACCTGTCTCTGGGCGCTGAAGCGATTCAGGTCTATCGGGAGGATGCACTTTGTCAGGCGGTTGAAAGCGCGTGGCAGAAAGGAATTGTTGTTTGTACAGCAGCAGGAAATGACGGCCCAACCCCGGGAACCATTGCTTCTCCGGGAATCGATCCCATGGTAATCACCGTCGGAGCAGTTGATGACAACAACACACTGAATGCCGGTGAATACACCATGGCAGATTACTCGAGCCGGGGTCCCACTGTCGATAATTTAATCAAACCTGACGTGGTGTGTCCCGGAACAAATATCATTTCCCTGCGCGCACCCAACTCCACGTTGGATAAAAAATTTGGGAAATCACGTGTGATGAAGGGTTATCTGTCTTTGTCCGGAACGTCTATGGCTACACCGCTCTGTTCCGGCATTGCCGCTTTAATGCTGGAAGCAAATAAAAAACTCTCCCCCGATGAGATAAAAGCAAGACTGATGAAAAAATCCAGACCCCTACCGAATCTGCAGGAAACGGATCAGGGCAAAGGATTGGTAGATGCATTGCAAAGCATCCGGGAATGACGATCCGCTGAACCCGTGATATTGAAAGGCCGCAAATGAGCTCTAAGCTTTCCTTTGCGGCCTGAATTTTACGAGATAACAGCGTCTCATCGAAAAGAATATTGGATCCGCCACTCTTTCCGGAATTATTTTGTAATAAGAATAATACCTGCAGTGCACAAAGCAATTCCTGCTACTTTTACAGCAGTGATCTGATCGTGATATGCGAAATATCCAATGAACAGCAGCGCCACAACCACCAGCGAGCTGGAAAGCAGGTTTGTGGTGCTGAGATTTCCGCCGGCGCGGTAGGCAAACAGATAGCCTGCCTCAGAAAGAAACAGAGAAATCAGTCTAAAGCACCTTGACTTTCTTTGCAACTGCTTCTCCGAATATGATACAATAGCCTCGGTTAACAATATATTCTAAGCTTTGAAAAAGGATTAGGCCAGCATATGATAACAGTATTAATTGTTGGAAATAACATTGCAGATAACGAGCGGATTGCAGGCAGTATCATCGGTGGTACTGAATTGACAACCTGCACCATCTGTGCCCGCTCAGCCCAGGAAGCACAGCGCGTCATAACTCGAACGCTAGAACCAATCGATCTCTTTGTCATCAGCATCCGATTGAGGGATCAGAGCGGCTACCTTCTTGCAGAAAGCATCCGAAAAATCAACCGCTATCGTGATACCCCTATTCTTTTCATCACCAATTCAAGCCCAAGCCTGTTCGGTTTTACCGAAAGGTCTACATATCAGAGCTATAAAAAGCACCACTACATTTCCCTTCCCATTACCAGAATTGATGTTCAGAGCAAGCTGGGATTATATCTGGAGCAAATCATCCGCAGTCAGGGAGAACGGAGCAGTGCGGAGCGATCGGTCCATATCAGGCACAGCAAAGGGGAAACGCTTTTGGTGGTTCAGGAAATCCTCTTTGCAGAGGTACAGAACAAAGACTGCAGAATCGTAACCTTATCCGGCAGCTATGAAGTTTTGAACAAAGCATTGAAAGATCTCATCCTTATGGTGGACGATGATTATTTCCTGCGCTGTCACAAGAGCTTTGCCCTAAACATCCGCCAGCTAAAAGGACTCGAAAAAGCAGCCCGGAGGATCTGGAAGGCTTCTTTTTCATCAGAGCAGGAACCCTGCCTCATCAGCAGCACTTATCTTCCTCAGATACTGGATGCCTATCGGAATTATTCCGGAGCAAGCGTGACATTTCAGGCAGAATAATGCCATTTCATTCCGCCCCCCTTGCGTCAGCCCTTCTTGAAATGCTAATTTAAGGATGAAAATTGTATGGAGGTTATGCTGAAATGATATGGATTCCATTCTTATGTCTTGCTGTAGGGCTTTTTTTCGGTCTGCGGGATTTATCTGAAAAAGTTATGATGATGATCGACAAGCTGATCAATGCCGCCCTTATGATTCTGATGCTGACCATCGGGCTGAATATCGGTATCAATGATTCTGTTATGCTGAATCTGCCGAGAATCGGGCTGAACTGCGTCGTCATATCTTTATCCGCAATTGCACTAAGCGTTCTGTTCACCCTTCTGACGGAAAAAACGCTGCTGCCGCTGGACACGTTTATAGAGCGGCTTAACAGAGAAACTTCTTCTGAGCTCAATCCGGTTTGTTCCGAGGCAGAATCATCAGAAAAGTCCTCTCCTCTGCTTTGGATCATCCCCCTCAGCATCGTCGCCGGCGTTGTTCTCGGCTACTTTCTCTTTCCTTCCAATCTGGGCTTCGTCCTTGGTTATCTGCTGACAGGATCTCTTGTGGTACTGTATACCAGTGTAGGCATCAGTCTCGGTGCCAATCGCAGAGTTTTCCGCTACATAAAACTCCTGGGATTTCGCGTGATTTATCTGTCTGTGGCGATTTTTGCAGGAAGTATTGCGGCCGGGTTTCTCTCCGGCATTCTTCTGAATCTTCCGCTGAAGATTGCGGTGATGTCAGCAAGCGGTATGAGCTATTACAGCATTACCGGAGCTTACATGACACAAGTCTACGGAATTGAAGCAGGCACTTACGGTTTTGTTGTCAACGTCATGCGCGAGTTTTTTACAGTATTGCTTTTACCGCTTTTGATAAAAGTCAGCAAGGGAAGCTCCATTGCGGGAGGCGCTGCCGGCAACATGGATACGATGCTGGTTCCGGTTACAAAGCTGGTGGGTACAGAGATCGGGCTCGTTGCACTGATTACCGGTACCATTCTTACCTTTGCAGTACCATTTCTCCTGCCTTTGCTCTTTCATGCATTCCCATAAAAGATCGTTATATTCCCGATTTTGTCAAAGTGGAAGGAGCTTTCGTGCAGCTCCTTCTGCTTGGGTTCGCTTGGAATATCCCTTGTAAAAATTTATCAGAAAACATGAAAAACATGTCCAATTTCGCAATCTCTTGTCCACAAAGCCATTCAATCGTGATAAAATATGTTAGCATAGTTTTATTCTTATACTTGGACTATAATGGAGTCACTGAATGGAATTGAATAATCTGCTGTCTGCACTGTCACTTGTGGCTGTATATGCTTATTTGCATATTGGTTTTTTTGCATTGCTTAAAAATAAAAAGTCTAATATAAACAGAGTGTTTTTTATCATGTGCGTCGCCTATGCGGTCTGGTCTTTTGCCTATTCCTTTGCTTATCTCGCAGAAAATCCCCGGGATTTTTATGCCTGGAATAAGCTCGCTGCATTTGGTTGGTGCTCTTTCAGTGCATTAACGCTTTATCTTGTATTGCTTGTTACAGAGAACCGTTTTGCTGTAAGTCCGGCAGTGATCTTAGTCATTTTTCTTCCCGGAGCTGTATTTCTTTTTATGGCTGTATTTTTATTCGGTCCGGAGCAGAATACTCCTCAGTTGATTTCCAGCATCTTTTACATAGGAGATTTTCTCTACAACTTTGTTTATGCTGTCCTATGTATCGGTCTCCTGGCTTTCTGGGGACACCGCTCTGAAAGTTTGAGAGTAAAGAGGCAGGCCCGCGTCCTTGTCCTGTCAGGATTAATCCCCTTTTCCCTCAACCTTCTGACCCAGAATGTCCTTCCCTTGCTTGGAATGAATCCCCTCCCTCTCATGGGTCAAATCTACGCGGTAATCATGGTGCTTGGCACCTACCTGGTAATCGACAAGTATAAACTGATGCGTATCACAGGGAATATTATTCTGGATGAAGTGGAGAACAAAATCATTGAACTCGTGATCCTGCTCAATGAAAAGGGAGAATTTATACAGGTATCAAGACATGTCCTGAATCTTTTAGGGTTTGCAGAAGCCGAACTTCTTGGAAAAAATATCGCCATCCTCTTTCAAGAGGATGACCGGGACAAGTTTACACTGGAAAAACTGAGACAGGAAAAAGAACATGAAGATATCCGTATGCAAAAAAGCACCGGAGAAACCATACCGGTTCAGATTATGAGTGTTCCTATCAACGATCAGGTTCTCAACGAGTTCCTGGGGGTCCTTCTCATCGTACGGGATATCCGCAAAGAATATGAGCTTCGGGCAATTAATGCGCAGCTTCATGAACGAACCATACGGGATAGTTTGACGAATCTTTACAATCATCAGCATTCTTTGGAGCTGCTGACCGGTGAGATCAGCCAGAGGTGGCAGGTACCCGAAGCAGAAGCCCTTTCTATCATGATGCTGGACATCGATCACTTTAAGAAGATCAACGATACCCACGGTCATCTGTATGGAGACTATATCATTCGAACAGTCTCAGAAATCATGAGCAGTAATGTTGGAATTCAGGGGTACGTGGGCAGATTTGGCGGTGAGGAATTTATCATTATTCTTCCTGGCGTGGATATCACTGAGGCATGCCGCATCGGTGAAAAAATCCGCAGCGATGTCTTCCAATATCCATATACTGAGCTGATTCCTGTAACTGTCAGTATCGGCGTTACCCAGCTGCGGAACGAATCTGCAATGCAGCTGCTGAAAAAAGCCGATGATCTACTCTATGTTGCAAAACAATCCGGCAGAAACCGGGTCGAATGTGACTAGTGCCTGCTATTTTGTCCTTCGCTCTTTGCCCTTTGTTACCATAGTAATCTGACGGTATGCACCGGCAATTCCTCCGGTGACCCCAAGACACACAAAGATAAGCAGGAATATAACAC
>JARBUO010000236.1 GCA_029239605.1 Bacillota bacterium
GTAAACGGCGGAAAGACTGTTGTCGAAGCAGTAGCCGCAGGAAAAGAAGCAGCAGCTGAAATCATTAGCTACCTCGAAAAGAAAGAAGGTGTAAAGTAAGATGGCTGTTAAGAAAGATTTATCCATAGATTATTTAGGCGTTAAATGTGAAAACCCGTTCTTCCTTTCTTCATCTCCTGTAGGCGGGAATTACGATATGGTTAGAAAAGCATACGAATCCGGCTGGGGTGGAGTATTCTTCAAAACTGTTGGTATCTTCGTTGCTGACGAATGTTCACCAAGATTTGACCAGACCAATAAGGAAGGTCTGCCATGGCTTGGATTCAAGAACATGGAGCAGATTTCCGATAAGCCTACAGAAAAGAACTTTGAGTTCATGCGTAAATTGAAGGAAGATTATCCTGAAAAGATCATGGTTGCTACCATCATGGGAAGCAACGAGCAGGAATGGAAAGATCTTGCCAAGATGTGCGAACAGGCTGGAGCAGACCTGATCGAAGGAAACTTCTCATGTCCCCAGATGACAAGCCATGCAATGGGATCTGATGTAGGTTCCACACCTGAGCTGGTTAAATTATATTCTCAGGCCGTATCCTCCACAACGAAGATTCCGTTCATTGCTAAAATGACACCAAACGTAACCAACATGGTTCTTCCTGCACGTGCTGCCATCGAAGGCGGAGCTGCCGGAGTATCAGCGATCAATACAGTAAAATCCATTACCAACATCGATTTCGAGAACATGACTGCAATGCCTGTTGTTAATGGTAAATCCTCTATTTCCGGTTACTCCGGAGCTGCTGTTAAACCTATCGCTTTAAGATTCATTGCGCAGATGCTGCAGGATGAAGTGGTAAGAAAGGTTCCGATCAGCGGTATCGGTGGTATCGAGACATGGAGAGACGCTGTTGAGTTCCTGCTCTTAGGATGCAGAAACCTGCAGGTTACGACTTCCATCATGCAGTACGGCTACAGAATCGTTGAAGATATGATCAGCGGTGTAAGCCACTTCATGGACGAAAGAGGATATGACAAGCTTGACGATTTCATCGGAATGGCTCTCGGCAACATCATTCCTGCGGAAGAACTGAACAGAGATTTCAAGATCCTGCCTCAGTTTGACCACAAAACATGTATCGGTTGCGGAAGATGCTATATCTCCTGCTACGATGCAGCGCACCAGGCAATTGACTGGGATGAAAAGAAGAGAAGACCGAACCTCAACGAAGAGTGCGTTGGCTGCCACCTCTGCCTGAATGTATGCCCTGTACAGGGATGCATCACTCCTGGCGAGATCAAGTGGAAGGAAGGCAGAAAGCCGGTTGAAATCGCGCTGAAGCACAGCTACGAATAGAAAATACTCTTAACAATAACCGACCTTAATGAGCAGGAAAGCTCCGCGCAAGCGGAGCTTTCCTGTTTTTTAAAAAATCAGCTTCCAGTTTCTTGTTTTCATCTGGGGTTCATGTGTTATAATAATTCCAACCATTGGCAACCAACGTTGCTAAGATTAGAGGAATTATTACAACATAAATTTCCATATGGCAACGCCGCCAGAGAACGAGATTTGTGTTATAATAAATGCGATTAAGGAACAAAATCTGCGAACCTGGAATCTAGACAGTGAGCTGGGATGCGCAGATTTTGAATAAGATGCATTTATTGCATCTGAGTGAAGCAAGTCGGAGCAGCGACTTGCACTGATGATGGAATAAATGCGATCAAGGAACAAAATCTGCGAACCTGGAATTCAGACAGTGAACTGGAGATGCGCAGATTTTGAATAAGATGCATTTATTGCATCGGATTTTGATAATGCTCAACAGATTTGAATTGACAGTTTTAGAATTAGGCGTATCTGAAAACCATTGGATTTCAGATGCACTAAAGGAAACACCTGTATGGAGGGTGCGATGCAAAAGATTTTGATAATTGAAGACGAGCCAAACATCAGAGAGTTGGTAGTATACAACCTGAACCAGAACGGTTATCAGGGGTTGGAAGCGGAGGAAGGGCTTCAGGGTCTTGCCATGGCGCGCAGCGAAAATCCTGACCTGATCCTTTTGGATATTATGCTGCCCGGTAAGAACGGGTATGATATCTGTAAGGAATTGAGAGCGGAAGGCTGCAAGACTCCAATTATTATGCTGACAGCAAAAAATGAGGAGATCGATAAAGTATTGGGCCTGGAATTCGGTGCAGATGATTACATTTCAAAGCCCTTTGGAATCAGAGAACTCATGGCAAGAATTAAGGCAGTGCTTAGGAGGTATGAAACAAATACCGAGCAGGAGGGAACCCGCATCGGTGACCTCGTGATCAACACTGAAAGCCATGAGGTAAAACTTGGTGGCAGGACACTGGAATTGACCTTGAAAGAATTCGACCTTTTGCGGGTGCTGGCTGAAAATAGAGGCAGGGTTATGACCAGAGACCAGCTTTTGGACAAAGTTTGGGGTTTTGAATATATCGGTGAAACAAGAACCGTAGACGTACATGTCCGTTATCTGAGAAAGAAACTCGGAGATGAGGATAATGAAGGAAAATATATCCAGACCATAAGAGGTATGGGATATAAGATGCCGTAATGAAATTAAGAGGGGCGTACCCTCCTTTGACAAGGTCCAACACGGTTTGCAAAGGCAAATTTGCTCACTGTCGTTGCCTTTTTTCCCTGGCTTCAGCCAGAATGGAAAAACGGACAGCGTAGCAAGCACAGCTTGCGTAGGAGGCAAAGCCGTTGTTAGCTTTTCGTTAGCATAGGACCACTATGCCAGCGAAAAGCTGCCTAGTCATTGAACAAATTTGCCGTCTGCAAACTCATTCGGTTGACTCGGGGACCTGAGCGGATGAAATTGGAGCACCGGCAAGGCAACGGCTTCGCCTCCGACTCGCTTCGCTCCCTGCTGTCCGTTTTGCCGGGCCAAGCAAGCTTGGGGCAAGGACGAAACACCGCCGGCGCTCTAATTTCAACGCTTCGGGCGTGTTGCACTTTGTTAAAGGAGGGTATATGAAGAAAAAGTTTCTCCTGTTTTCTGTCTGCCTGATTTTGATCAGCGTAATCATTACCAGCGCAATCTCCATCAATGTGAATATCAATAATTTCATCGCCGAAAAGGAAGCGGAGATGCTTACGTACTGCAGGCTGATCAATATGGCTATCACAGAAGAATATGAGATGGGGATCAACGTGGATTATGTGGAACTTGCAAAGGACTACTCTGCAGAGATGGGAATCCGGCTGACCTTCATCGATCCAGAGGGGAATGTCCTCGCAGATTCCGTAGAAGGACCCGCCTATGTGACCATGGAAAACCATCTGGGAAGAGAAGAGGTCACAGAAGCGCTTCTTACCGGGACGGGTAACAGCAACCGGGAAAGCGATACGTTAGGGGCAGAGTTTCTCTATGTGGCGGACACGCTGGAATACAGCGGCCAAAAGACGCTGGTCACCCGTGTTGCCTTGGAAATACACAGATTGAGGATGATCAATGACTTCATTGTGCGGACGAGCCTAATCTCTTCTGTCATTGGTGTACTCATTGCGGTGGTTGTTGCCATCGCCTATACCAATACGCTGCTGAAGCCTATTAACCAGATGGAGCGGCAGCTGAAAATCACAATGAAAGAAAATAAAAAAGCGGAGCAAATCAGAAAAGACTTTGTGGCAAATGTTACCCATGAACTGAAAACACCGCTGACTTCTATATCCGGCTTTGTCGAAACATTGCAGGATGGAGCAGCAGAAAATCCTGAAATCAGAACGAAATTTCTCGATATCATTGCAATTGAAGCTGCCAGGCTAAAACGGCTGATAGAGGATATTCTGATCATTTCTGACATTGAAAAAAAGCGAGAGGTGAATACCGATAGCGATATCAATGTTCGGGAGTCCATTCTGGAGATTCTGGCCTCTATGGAGCCCATCATCGATGCGAAGAATATTAAAATTACGACTGCCTTTGCTTATGAGATCTATATCGGCGGGAATAATGACCGGTTTAAACAGCTGATGTTCAATCTGATAGAAAATGCGGTAAAATATTCTCATCCCGGAGGAGCCATTGCGGTTACAGCGGAACGGAAAGAGGGAAGGGTCTACATCAGCGTCAAGGATGAAGGGATTGGCATACCGGAAGAACACCTGCCAAGGCTTTTTGAACGCTTCTATCGGGTGGATAAATCCCGTTCTCAGAAAGAGGGGGGAACAGGGCTTGGACTTGCCATCGTCAAGCATATCGCAGCCCTTTTTGAAGCAGAGATCAAGGTGGAAAGCGAACTGGGAAAAGGCTCAACGTTTACAGTGATTTTTAAGTAACTCAATGTTTGTATTCAACCACCAGATTACAGAGAGGCTTAGAAAATGGAGCAAGATGCATA
>JARBUO010000094.1 GCA_029239605.1 Bacillota bacterium
GAGGCGCCGGATTTTGGCAGAGCTTTTCATGAAGCTGCCGGGGAAAAGGGAAGATTCTTTGAAAACGGTTATGAATTGGCAGATTACTTCTTTGCATGAGAATAACCGTACTGATATGCAAGAAATTACTGCGATGTGTTATAACACGGGGATAATATGAAGAAATTAATAACAACAATTTTAATTGCGTTCGTTATCATCCATGCTGTACCGACTGCGGCCTATGCGGCAACGGAGCCGCCTGCAATTACGGCAGAAACGGGGATCGTAATCGACGTAAAAACGGGACAGGTACTCTACGATAAAAACATGAACGAACAGAGGTATCCTGCAAGTACAACCAAAGTCATCACTGCGCTTCTGGCGCTTGAAAATCTGGATCTGAATAAAGTAGTAACCATTGATGCGGAAACACCTTATACGGAAGGAAGCCGTATCTACCTCCTCGAAGGAGAACAAGTCACAGTTGAGCAGCTTTTATATGCATTGTTATTGGAATCTGCCAATGATGCGGCTGTTGCCCTTGGCAAGGAAATCGCCGGAAGCATTCCTGCATTTGCTGAAATGATGAATGCAAAAGCAAAGGAGCTGGGCGCAAAGAATACCAACTTTGTTAACCCCAATGGACTGCATGATCCTGCTCACGTATCAACGGCTTATGATCTGGCTATGATTGCCAGAGAGGCAATGAAAAATGAAAAATTCAGAGAGCTTGTAACAACGTATCGCTATATCATTCCTGCAACCAATAAGCAGGATACAAGATATCTCTATAATACAAACCGCCTGATTTATGATGAGAAAACCAAGGTAATCGTAAATGGTGTCCAGCGCGCAGCAAAGTACGAAGGCTCAACTGGAATTAAAACCGGCTATACCAGTCATGCAGGAGGCTGCCTCATTGCAGGTGCCATTCGGGGAGACACAGAACTGATTTCCGTAGTTATGAAATCCACCGATGCAGGTCGTTTCGCGGATTCCATTGCCTTGCTGGATTATGCGTTTGACAACTATAAGAGCGTAATGGCCATGCAGGCGGATACGATACTCGGTGAAATTCCTGTGAACAGGGGCTCCGTAAAAAAAGTTGAGGTAATTGCATCAAAGACTGCTTATGCAACACTTCCGGCGGAGGCTTCTGAATCGGTAATCAATACAAAGATCAAGTTGAATGATACTGTCAAGGCGCCGGTTGCCCTGGGTCAGAAAGTTGGAGAAGTCGAGATTTATGAGGGCGATAATCTTGTGGATACCATCGATGCAGTTGCAGCAAGTGAAATCCCGGAAGGCGGGCTCCTTTCCATCGTTGGAATTACCGATGAGACGGCTCAAACCATAGAAAAGATCTTCTCAACAATCATACTGGCTGTAATTCTGCTCTTCGCGTCCTATGTTGTTCTAAAGAGAAGACAGATCAAAAGGCGTAAATTGAGACGGCAGGAAAGAGCCCTGCGATATCAGAGCCAGGATAGCAAACATCGATATGATGAATATTGGAGAAGTTGATTGAACATAAAACCTTGACGAACCACGTCAAGGTTTTTATTATTTAAAAAAAATGTCTCGAATCAAATATCTTCGTGCTTTTATTCCGGAAATCGATATGGTATAATATGGTATCGTGTAAATAATTTGGAGGTCTCGGGAGTAAGAAAGCGATGGATAAGAAATCAAAAGAGGAATATTGGATCAGCTACTTAAGCTATTATAAAGATGTGTACCATTCGCTGGCAGATGTAGGAAGGAATGACTTGCCGGATGAGGATATTCCGGAAGACATCAAAACTGTGGTGATAAGTTTATTCAGAGATCATGCAAGAGACTGGCTTTATTCCAGCCTGCCGGCTTTGGAAAATCGAAAACCCATCGATCTTCTCAAGACAGCAGAGGGCGTTGAGACCCTGAAAGGATTGCTGCTTAGAATTCCTGATTAAAAGAATCCGCATCGATGTGTTCTTTATGCGCTTTGCCGGATATTTCTGCGAACAGGGCACCGCCGACGACGAGGAACACACCTGCCAGCTGTATGAAATTCAGCGTTTCTCCAAGAAATAAAACGGAGAAAACCAGCGCAGATAATGGCTCTAAATAACCGCAGACGGCAACTGTCTGCACGGGAAGCTCACGAATGGATGAGAAATACAGGCAGCAGCCGATGCCTGTGTTCACAATTCCCAAAATTAGAATAGGAAGCAGGCTTTTGGAATCGATAGAGATTGAAATCCCCTGACTAATGCCGAGGAAAAGTGCTGTTGTTAGAAATGCGGCACTCAATTGGCAGAAAGGATTTTCAAGACCTTCAAATCCGGAAGCTTTTTTATTGAGAATAATCATTATGGTATACAGAAAGGCAGCCATTATTCCACAGAAGATACCCCAGAAAGACGAATGAAGGGAATCGCCTGGACCATTTACGAGATAGATGCCTGTCAATACGGCAAAAAAGCCACAGACCTTCCCCCACGTCATTTTTTCGTGAAACAGGAATGGTGATAAGACCATAACCAGTACGGGACCGCAGTAATATATAAGGGTAGCGAGACCCACGCCTATCAGAGTGTAGGCCTTGTAAAGAAAGATCCAGCTTCCGCCCATTGCTGCCCCCGAAAGGAAGAGAAATGCAAAGCTTTCTCTCTTTCGCAGCAGTTGTGTGCTGCGCTTCGAAAGTACGAAAAATAGGAGTAAGGTTAAGCTTCCGATCAATGTTCTTATAAGTACGATCTCAGTGCTGCTCAGAAAAATGCTGCTTGCAACGATCCCGTTTGAGCCGAATAACAACAGCGAAGTAATATATTTTAAATAGATTTTCTTCATCTATCGGACCTTCCTCCCTTGATGGATTAACGAAAGTAGTGTATCATAAATAAAAACATTACGAAAACAAATGTTTGTCATGAAACGCATTCTAAATTGTAATGGTAAACTGTAACGGAGGGAGGCCTATGAATCTTCAGAAATATATGGCGCTGGTAAAAACCATGGAGCACGGGAGCCTGACGAAAGCAGCAGAAGCTTTGAACTACACCCAGTCAGGCATCAGCAGAATGATAAAGGACCTGGAAACGGAATGGGGGGTATCGCTGCTGGAACGAGGGCGTTCCGGAGTCAGCCTGACCTCTGACGGACTGAAGCTGTTCCCTCAGCTGAAGAAAATCTGTTATGAAAACGAGATTTTGCTGAAGAAGATAGAGGACTTGCATGGCATACGATCCGGTATGATACGAATCGGAACTTTTTCCAGTGTAGCTACCCATTGGCTCCCCAACATGATCAAGGCGTTTCAGAGCGACTTTCCTCTGATTGATTTTGAATTGCTATTGGGTGACTATACGGAAATTGAGGCATGGATTGTTGACGGGCGGGTTGATTTTGGATTTTTATGCCTTCCTGCATCAACCGAACTTGAGACAGTCTTTCTGGAAAAGGATCGCTTACTGGCAGTTCTTCCTCAGGACCACCCCTTAGCCCATTGTCATCGATTTCCAATGAAAGAGCTGGAAAACAGTCCGTTCATGCTGCTTCAAAAGGGGGGCAAAGCAGAAATCGCGGGGATCTTTGAGGAACACGGCCTTTCGCCGCGTATCCATTTTACCACCTGGGACGATTATGCAATCATGTCAATGGTGGAGAATGGCCTTGGAATCAGCATTCTGCCAGAATTGATTCTAAAACGCAGTCCGTACAGGATCCTGATGAAGGAGCTGGAGGTACCAGCATTTCGGAGCATCGGGATTGCCATGAGAGACAAACATGCCCTTTCTCTTGCAGCAAAACAGTTTCTTGATTATTTTCCATATCGAATAATGAGTGAGGAGAAAAGAATATGAACCAACCATCTGAAATCAACATTTCCCCTGGTTTGTACCGCCACTTCAAGGGAAAACAATACAGGGTGCTAAACCTGGCCAGACATTCAGAAACACTGGAACCAATGGTGGTCTATCAGGCTTTATACGGTGACTATGGGATTTGGGTGCGGCCTGCCCATATGTGGAACGAAACGGTTGAATATGAAGGGAAGCGTGTTCTGCGGTTTGAATCAATCCTAAAAGAAACTGCGGGAGAAAGCCTTGCTGCGGTACTGGGAGAGGTAAAAAAATCGGAAAAATAAAGGTTTCATAAGAATGAAATCCCTTCTGGATAATATATATTACTGTGACAGGATCTGACGCGGGAACTGCGCTTGGATCCTTTTTTTCAGCCTTCTTAGAGGCCTGAATGATTGATTCTTCGGGCTTTATTGATATCCAATTACAAGAAGTTCGGAAGTTCCCGGTGCAAGTTGGAGGTTTTGGATGAAGGTATTTCATAGTATTGTCAGTGCAGATATCATGCGGTATTTCAGCTGCGTTCGCGGTGCATCCCTCATGAACAACGCAGCCAACACCTGCAGCATAGAGCAGGTTCTATCTGCCGCAAGCATCTTTTGCCCTGAAATCCTTGAGGTGAATGGATGTATTTTTATCGCAGAATTTTACAACGGAAATATCATTGATTTAGAGAGGGTCTATGAATATGATCGCAAGCAGATTGAACTGTATGTCAACAGCTGGTCTCTGGCAGATTTCTTTCTTCTGGCAGGGGACGAATCCTTGCTTGTGGATGAGATCGTTGAAGAATTTGGGAAGACACTCCAATATTTTTGGAAAATTCGCATGAAAGAATTGTTCCCAGGCAGGGATATTGTCGTTGAGCTTGGCTATGAAATCATGGGAGAACAAGGACTTTCCATCACTGTCTATCAAAAAAACAGGAAATGAATAGAGCAGCCTGTTCTCAATCTCTGGCATATCGATGGGTCAGTTCTGCAATTTTCTCAGCCAACGCACTTGATGCGGCGCCTGCCTCCATTCGCCATCGCCAATTGGAACCGCCCAATGTTGAAGGGGTATTCATTCTTGCTTCGGAACCGAGCCCCAGATAATCCTGCATGGGGGCGATTGCAAGAACAGAGACTGAGGACATGACGCCTCGAATAAAACCCCAGTTGAAACCTTCCTTCTCATCGAGCTTTAAATACTTCTTTGCAAAATCTTGCTGCTCTGTATCTGCTTGAGCAAACCATCCTAGAACGGTGTCATTATCATGGGTTCCGGTGTATGCGATTGTATTCGCATGATAATTATGGGGCAGATGATCGTTATCGGAAACAGAGTCAAAGGCAAAACCGAGCACTTTCATGCCAGGAAAGCCGCTTTGTTTCAAAAAATCTCTCACGTGCTCAGTCATGTAGCCCAGATCTTCCGCGATGATGTTCAAACCTGAGGAAGATTCCTTTTCTAAAGCCTGTTTCATGGCATGAATAAAATCCATGCCAGGTCCTGATTTCCAGCTTCCATAGGCCGCAGTGGGTGAACCGTAGGGGACTTCCCAATAGCTTTCAAATCCTCGAAAATGATCAATCCTCACCCAGTCATAGGTGGTCAGGGCACTCCTGATTCTGCGGAGCCACCAAGCATAACCTGTCTCACGATTCTTATTCCAGTCATAAAGTGTGTTTCCCCAATACTGGCCGTCTTCAGAGAAATAATCCGGGGGGCAGCCGGCAACACAGATAGGCGTTAAATCCATGGTGAACTGAAAAATTCCTGAGGAAGCATGGCTCCAGGTGTCAGCGCTGTCTGCCGAAGCATAGATGGGGATGTCGCCTATGATCTGAATTCCCTGTCGGTTTGCATAATTTTTCAGCGAAATCCATTGCATATAGGCGATATACTGTACAAATTGGAAATACTCGATCTCCTCCCGGTAAAGCTCTTGATAACGGAGCAAGGCGTCCGGAGCTCTGTGCTTGATCTCTTCATCCCAGTATTCCCATGACTGACCTTTAAAATGATTCTTCAGTGCCATATAAAGGGCATAGTCTTCAAGCCAAAGATGCTGTGTCTGTAAGAATGAATTAAATTCTTCTGCGGAAATCAATGCTCTCCTGACAAAAGCTTTTCTCAAGAGAATCTCTTTGGTTACATAAATTTTGTTATAGTCAACAAGATGCGGACTTTCTCCAAAATCCAATTCCTGATAATCCTCTTTTTGCAGGAGCCCGGTTTCCTCCAGAAGATCGGGATCGATGAAATAAGGATTCAGGGCAAAGGCAGAGGGGGACTGATAAGGCGAATCCCCAAAACTGGTTGGACAGAGGGGAAGTATCTGCCAGTACTGCTGTTTCGCTTCTTTGAGAAAATCTACGAAGGAGTAAGCCTCCTTTCCGAAGGTGCCGATTCCGTAAGAACCGGGCAGGGAACTGATGTGCAGCAAAATTCCGGAACCGCGTTTCATTTGTTTTTCCTTTCAGATCAAATCGTTAACGTAAATTAGATGCCTGCACTTGATAAAAAGCGGCAGGTCCGAAGAGACCTGCCGCAAAATCTCATTGCAGCACTGGATGCCAATCGTTGGTATCATTATACCATAAAATGCTGCATTCATCCTTTCACTTCGTCAGTTCGCTGAAGTTATACTTCATGCCGCGGGAGTGGTAATGGGTATGGAGCAGCTGATGGGATTTATGTCCCAGGGGCTCGCCGAGATAATTTTCGTACAGCTTTAGCACGTCAGGATTTTTGTGAGATTTGCGCAAGGGAAGATCCTCGTCTATTTTGTATATGGCTTCCATGCGCTTCTCCTTAACCTCCCTGGTGGATTTGATGGGCTGGCCGCCGCCACCGATGCAGCCGCCGGGACAGGCCATAATCTCAATAAAGGCGTAAGGAGATTCTCCTTTCTCGATCTGTTTCAGGAGTATCTTCGCATTGCCCAGGCCGTGGGCAACTGCAACCTTCAGCTCCATATCGTCAATGAGAACGGTACTTTCTTTGATGCCGGAAAGCCCCCGGACTTCTGTAAAGTTCAGTCCTGGCAAGCCCTTGCCGGTAATCACCTCATATGCGGTTCGAAGGGCAGCTTCCATAACGCCGCCTGTAGCACCGAAGATGGCGCCTGCGCCGGTGCCGATGCCGAAGGGGTTGTCGAACTGATCCTCCTCAAGGCCGACGAAGTCGATACCGGCAGACTGAATCATCCGAGCCAGTTCTCTCGTTGTAAGAACGGCATCTACTTCAGGCATGCCGTTGGTTATCATTTCAGGACGCTGAGCCTCATATTTTTTAGCAGTACATGGCATGATGGATACCGTGTAAACGTTCTTGGAGCCGATGCCCGCTATTTCCGGATAATAGGACTTAGACAGTGCGCCAAACATTTGCTGCGGTGATTTACAGCTGGAGAGATGGTCTAAAAGATGGTCGTAGCGCCCTTCGATGAAGTTGATCCAGCCAGGGGAACAGGAGGTGATCATTGGCAGGGTTCCTCCTTTGGTCAGCCGCTGAATCAGTTCGTTTCCTTCTTCCATGATGGTGAGATCTGCGGTAAAGTTGGTATCAAAGATCTTGTCAAAGCCCAGCCGCCTCAGCGCTGCAACCATTTTCCCCGTTACGATGGAGCCCTTTGGCAAATTGAAAGCATCGCCCAATGCAACCCTTACCGCCGGTGCAACCTGAACGATTACATGCTTTTTCGGATCATAGATGGCATCCCAAACTTTTGCAGTATCATCCTTTTCCACGATGGCTCCTACGGGACAGACAGCGGCGCACTGACCGCAGAAGACGCAGAAGGTCTGTTCCAATGGCATTTCATACGCAGGCGTGATGTTGTAATGCACGGAGCGGTGGGAATGGGTCAAAACATGAACTTCCTGAACCTTCTGGCACGCATCGACGCAGCGGTTGCACTTGACGCACTTGGCTGAATCACGGATCAGGGAGGGATTGGTATCATCCAGAGGAAGGGCGTCAACAGTGTCCTCCAAATTGGTCTTTGAGATGTTGAATCTCTGGCACAGCGCCTGAAGTTCGCAGTTCCCGTTTCGCAGACATTTGAGGCAATCCTGGTCATGATTGGCAAGGATCAGCTCCAGAATTCCTTTTTGCATATCCCGAACCTTCTTGGTGTTGGTATGAACCTCCATCCCTTCATAAACAAAAGAGGAACAGGCTGCGGTGAGCTTTTTACTTCCGGAGACATCCACAACGCACAGACGGCAGTTCGCTTTGATGGCCTGGTCGGGGTGATAGCAAAGATGGGGAATGTTAATCTTTACCTTTTTTGCAGCTTCTAAAATCGTAGTGCCTTCCGGTACGATTACGTCAATATTATCAATCTTTATCTTAATGTTTTTCATTTTCAGCCACCTCCGTTAAACCAAACTCTTCCGGGAAATGCTTGATGGCAGAAAGCAGCGTACTCTGAGCGGTTTCTCCGAGACCACAAAATGCGCAGTTGCTCATGATATTTGCAAAGCGTTCTGCTGTTTGCAAATCGTCGGGCTGCTGACGTCCTTCTACAAAGCGGTCGATAATCTTTGAGATCTGCCTGTTTCCTTCACGGCAGGGGGTGCACTTCCCGCAGCTTTCATGGATAAAGAAGTCCTGAATGGATTTTACGAAGTCGATAACTCTTGTTCTATCGTCAACCACAAGAATACCGCCGGAGCCTACCACCAGACCTTCCTTGGCGAGATCTTCATATGTATACGGTGTATTGACGATGGCAGCAGGGCCGATTTTGCCCGAAGCACCTCCCAATTGAAGCAATTTTAACTCGTGACCGTCAGTAATCCCGCCGCCGATATCGTAGATGATTTCTTTCAGCGTCAGCCCAAAAGGGATCTCATAAGCGCCGGGATTTTTAACATTGCCAGCGAGGCTGATGATTTTGGTTCCGGGCGAGCCTGCTGTTCCATGGCTCAGGTATTCCTCAACGCCATGCTGTATGAAAGCGGCAGCGATGGCCAGGGTTTCGACATTATTGACCAGGGTGGGCAGCTGAAAAAGTCCGCATTCTTTAATAAAAGGGGGTTTGATTCTCGGTCTTCCACTCTTTCCTTCAATGGATTCGATGAGGGTTGAACCTTCTCCGCAAACGTAAGCGCCTGCACCGGAATAGAGATGGATATGGAAGGAAAAACCTGTATTGATTATGTTTTCTCCAAGATAGCCTTTGGCCACGGACTCATCGATTGCATTCCGAATCAATGGCCTTAGATGACGATACTCTTCCCGGAGGTAGATGTACCCATTTTTCGCACCTACTGTATATCCTGCGATAATCATTCCTTCAATCAGACGAAAGGGGTCCTTTGACAGAATGCTTCGATCCTTGAAGGTACAGGGCTCTCCTTCGTCTGCGTTGCAGATGACGACCTTGTCTTCGCCGGGAACAGACGCTGCCTGGGCCCATTTTCTGCCCGTGTCATAAGCGGCTCCGCCTCGTCCCTTCACTGCGGCTTTTTTTGTCATTTCGATAATTTCGGCGGATGACATAGTGAGAGCCTTTTTTACAGCAGAAAAGCCGCCGATGGAGAGATAGGAGTCGATGGAACCCGGATCATACTTGCCAAAGTTCTCTGTAATAATGCTTACTGTTTTAGACATAGCTCCTCCTCCTCTAGCGATACTGATCGAAAACAGCTTTGACGCTGTCCTGCGACGTCAGATGACCGAATACTTTCCCGTTGATACGCATGGCTGGCGAAATATCGCATGCTCCGAAGCACGGTGTATACTCGAGCCAATATTTACCGTCTGGTGTTGATTCCTGCTCTTTGATGCCGAGCAGCTGAGAAATGGTATCGCGGAGTGTGGTGTTGCCGGTGACTTTGCAGACGACGCTGTCGCATAACTGGATGACATAGTCGGCTCTCGGTACATCGGAAAGGGCTGCATAAAAAGAAATGACATCGTAGATCTTACTCAGCGGAATATTCATCTTTTCGCTGACATAAGCGGCTACTTCTCTTGGGATATACTGCTTTGGAATGATGCCCTGAATATCCAGGAGAATTCCTACCAGCTTTGTGGAATTGCTCTGGTACAGATTGATGGTCTTATCAATCTCCTGAGCCAGTTCGCGGGTAAGAATACCAAAGCCTTCGGTTTTGGTGCGATTCATTTGTCTTACTCCTTTCAGTCTTTAGACATAACAAAGTTTGCAAGGATGGTTTCTGTTGACTCCAATCAATGCTAAGTTGATAATATAACAATACCAATGCTATTGTCTATGGAATTGTGATGAAATTAACATATAATTGTTATTTGTTTCACTCAGACTTGTCAAAAGTGTTAACGAGTGCTGTTGAAAAAAAGGGTCTGATGATTGATATGTTGAATATAAAAACAGAGAAAAATAACCCAATATGCAGTAATGGACAATTTCTGACGACAGTCAGTTTTGATATATCTTTGATTATGAACGGCGCCGAGACTGTTTGGAACGACTATTGTAATAAATAGTATCAATTTTTACCGTAAATATGATATATTTTTCACTAAAATGAAACTGTGGTGCAAATCCGCGAAAAGAAAGCTAGCATCCGCAAAAATTGATGGCGGCTGCGGTACAATTTGGACTCCGGCAAAAAGTTGCCTGAAAGAGGCTGCGGCTTGTCAACCCTGATCAGGAATGTTAAAATGGGATTGCCGGATGGACCAGATCAATCGAATGAAACGAATTCACTGGATTTGCCGGCTGAACTGGATTGGCCGAATGAACCGGATTCGCTGAGTTTCACCGGATCAAGTTAAGGAAAAAAGTAAAGAATAAAGCGAAAAGGAAATAATGAAGAACGAAAGTTAGAGTTTGCATATGTTTGACATACAGGAAAATTTGAAAAAACTCCCGGACAAGCCGGGTGTATATCTTCATAAAGATAAACTGGGGCAGGTTATTTATGTGGGAAAGGCAGTTTCGCTGAAGAACCGGGTGCGCCAGTATTTTCAGTCTTCAAGAAACATGGATCCCAAGGTGCGGGCTATGGTTTCCCATATTGAGGAGTTTGAGTACATCACCACCAATACCGAGATGGAAGCGCTGATTCTTGAAAATAATCTGATCAAGAAATATATGCCCCAGTACAATGTACTGCTGCGGGATGATAAGACTTATCCCTATATTAAGATTACAACAAATGAGACTTATCCCCGAATTCTCAAGACGAGAAGAATCCTTCATGACGGATGCAAGTATTTTGGCCCCTATGCAGATGTCAACGCTGTGAACCAGATCATCGACTTGATGAACGGTATCTTCGCGCTGAAACGCTGCTCGTCACAGAAGTTCCCCAAAGGGTTCAAACCTTGTTTAAATTACCATATCAACCAGTGTAAAGGAATTTGTACGGGAAATGTATCTCCGAAGGAATACTCTGAGGTGCTGGATCAAGTGATCGAGCTTTTAAACGGCAAAACCAAGAAAGTTCTGGATTATCTCAACGGAAAAATGATAGAAGAAGCAGAAGCTATGAATTATGAGAGGGCCGCAGAGTACCGGGATTATATTGCTGCCGTCAATGCCATTGCCGAAAAACAGAGAGTCGTACTGCTTTCGGCAGGTGACATGGATGTGATCTTGGGTGCGAAGGGACAAAACGACGCTCACGTAATCCTTTTCTTCGTCAGGCAGGGAAGACTCAGCGGCAGGGAAAGCTACCATCTTCAAGCTATGGAGGAAGACCGGCTGGAGGAGGTAATATCTGCTTTTATCAAACAGTATTATTCCGGCAGTACAATGATACCAAAGGAAATTCTGGTGGAGAGTGAACCGGCAGAGCTTGAAATCATTGAGGATTGGCTTGCAGAAATAAGAGGAAGCCAAGTCAGGATTACGGTTCCCCAAAAGGGTGATAAAAAGGCGCTGCTGGATCTTGCCAAACGTGATGTGATCGAAATGATGAAAACCCTTGATGAAAAGGCAAACCTGCAGAGGGAAAAGAACGCTGCAATTCGTACGTCTCTGGAGGCATTCATTCCATCGTTGAAGGAGAAATACAGCGGAGCCGTAGCCGACGCTGGAAAAACCTACCGGGTTGAGGCTTTCGATATTTCCAATACCAATGGAGTAGATTCTGTTGGCGCCATGGTTGTTTTCCAAGGCATTAGCCCTCAGCGTAAGGATTATCGAAGATTTAAAATAAGGACGATCGAAGGGCCAAACGATTTCGGAAGCATGCAGGAGGTGCTTTACAGGCGGTTTAAACGAGGCCTTCAGGGAGATCAGAGCTTTTCCCAAATGCCGGATGTTATCCTTATGGATGGGGGTAAGCCACAAGTTTCAGCTGCAGAGCAGGTGCTTGCTGCAATGAAGATAAAAATTCCGGTGGCAGGAATGGTCAAGGATGACAAACATCGAACCAGAGGACTGCTTCATATGGAAAAGGAACTGGACCTGAAAACAGATCCGGTGCTGTACCAATTTGTTGCCTCGGTTCAGGAAGAGGTGCACCGCTTTGCCATCGATTATCATAGAGAACTCAGAAAAAAATCTCTGCAGCGTTCCGCGCTGGATACCATTGAGGGTATCGGTGAGAAGAGAAGAAATGCGCTTTTGTCGCATTTTGGCAGCATTGACAGAATAAAAGAGGCGACTCTGGAAGAACTGTGTCAGGTTTCCGGAATTACAAGACCAGCAGCGGAAAAGGTGCTGGCATGGGCAGCGAAAAAATGAATATTTCAATTGATTAACGTAAAATATAATGTTATAATGAACCCGTCGCAGGCAGCCTTATGGGACTGCGATATTGAAAATATACCAATTTCTAATTAGAAGATAATGGAGGATAATTATGACAGATAAAGATAAAGTAGTTCACGGTGGATGCGGTGATAACTGCAGCTGTGCCGAGGATGATGCAGATTACCTCACACTTGAGTTCGATGACGGACAGGAAGTGGAGTGCGAGATCATGGGCGTATTCGAGTTCGAAGGAAAAGAATACATTGCACTGATTCCGGATGACGGCACCGATGATGTATACATCTATGGATATAAGGAAACTACCGACGAAGAATTTGAACTGATCGACATCGAAGATGACGAAGAGTTCAAGAGAGTAGTCGAGGAATTCGAAAAGCTCACAGTAGAAGAGTAAATGAAGCGCGAGAGCCCCTGCGATGCAGGGCTCTTTTTTTATGGATGGAAATTACCGTTTTCTTTCAGATGAAAAATGGAGAGTGGGATCGCCAACTCAGGATGCTCATTGGGATCGCAAACGCAGGATGACCAGTAACGGCTTTGCATTGTCATAACCAGGGGACAGAGCAAATACAATGAACTATAAGGCAAAATCAGAGCATAGGAAGGATGCAGGCGTTATGGAAAGTGTCAATAACTTTTTCACCTGGCTAAACAGCTGCTTATGGGGGCCGCCATTGCTAGTTCTGCTGTTCGGAACCCATTTGTTTATGACCCTGAGAACGGGTATCATTCAAAAAAAGATCGGGCTTGCCATCAGGCTATCCGTTACAAAGGATCAGGACGGGGTAGGCGATGTATCTCAGTTTGCTGCTCTGGCAACAGCACTTGCAGCTACAATGGGAACGGGTAATATCGTCGGAGTGGGCACTGCCATTGCGCTTGGCGGTCCGGGTGCAGTTCTCTGGATGTGGCTGACAGGAGTCTTCGGCATTGCCACCAAATACGCGGAAGCTCTGGTTGCAGTAAAGTATCGGGTTCAAACCTCAGACGGTACGATGCTGGGGGGAGCGATGTATGCCCTGGAACGTGGCTTAAATATGAAATGGCTGGGCGTTTTATTTGCTGCATTTGCAGGTCTGTCAGCCTTTGGCGTGGGAGCATCCGTTCAGGCCAATGCCGTTTCCAAGGTGCTCCATCAGAATTTTAATATACCTCTTTGGCTTTCCGGTATCGTGATGGCTGTAACTGTAGGGATTGTAATTCTTGGCGGTGTAAAATCGATCACCAGAACCTGCGAGGCGCTGGTCCCTCTCATGGCAGCCTTCTACGCCGTAGGCTGTTTTATTATTCTTATTCTGAACAAGGCTTATCTATTCGATGCGTTGGTTCTGATCTGCACTTCGGCCTTTACACCCCACGCAGCCGGCGGCGGTTTTATCGGTGCAAGTGTGATGGTGGCTGCAAGGTATGGTGTGGCAAGAGGTCTATTCTCCAATGAATCCGGTATGGGTTCTGCGCCCATTGTGGCGGCTGCCGCGCAAACAAGAAATCCGGTCAGGCAGGCGCTGGTATCTTCCACCGGAACCTTTTGGGATACGGTCGTCGTCTGTGCCATTACAGGGTTGGTCCTTGTCAGCACAATCCTTGCAAATCCCAACGTAAATGCCGACGGAGGAACAGCTATTGACGGAGCAGTACTGACAAGTCATGCATTTAATCAGATTCCGGTCATCGGAACGATTGTTTTGACGTTTGGCCTGGTAACTTTTGCAATAGCGACGATGATTGGATGGTCCTACTACGGTGAGCGGGGAGCAGAATATCTTTTCGGAAAATCGGGAATTCTTCCTTACAGAATAATCTATGTTGTGGTTACCTTTGCTGGGTCTATTATGAGTCTGGGCATGGTATGGAATATTGCAGATGCACTGAACATGCTGATGGCAATTCCCAATCTGATTTGCATCCTGCTGCTGAGCGGGGTTATCGCACGAGAAACACAGTATTACCTGACAGATGATAATATTGAGAAAATTGATAGGACCCCAATACCAAAAATTAAGAAATGAAACGGGAGAGCACGCATCCTTAATGATAAGGATGCGTTTTTATTTAACGCTATCCCCATATCTGATTTCAGCTTAGTATGAATGACAAAAAATATGTATACAATATTATTTTGAAAAGATAATAAAAAAAATAGCCAACTATTAAAAAATTCTATATAATGGGTAATGTATTATACAAAAACAGAATAAAGGAAGGATATTTATTATTATGGAAGCTGTTAATAACTTCTTCACATGGCTGAACGGTTATCTTTGGGGACCGCCGCTGCTCATTTTATTAGTTGGGACTCATCTTTTTATGACGGTAAGAACCGGATTTATTCAAAGAAAAATTGGCCTCGCCATTAAGCTATCCGTTACGAAGGATAAAGATGGAATAGGCGATGTTTCTCAGTTTGGGGCACTGACGACAGCACTGGCCGCAACCATTGGAACGGGAAATATAGTAGGTGTGGGAACCGCCATCGCCCTTGGAGGTCCGGGTGCGGTTTTGTGGATGTGGCTTACTGGGGTATTTGGCATTGCAACCAAATATGCAGAATCTCTTGTTGCAGTAAAATACAGAGTGCAAACTTCAGACGGAACCATGCTGGGAGGCGCAATGTATGCTTTGGAGCGCGGATTGAATATGAAGTGGCTTGGTATTTTGTTTGCACTGTTTGCCGGTTTATCAGCATTCGGGATCGGCGCCTCAGTACAAGCCAATGCCGTTTCTAAAGTAGTTCTTCAAAACTTCCAAATCCCTCTTTGGGTGTCCGGTTTGATTATGGCTGTGCTGGTTGCAGTTGTTATTCTGGGCGGCGTTAAATCTATTACAAAAACATGTGAGACACTGGTTCCTTTCATGGCAATTTTCTATGTGATTGGATGTGTGATTATACTCGTTTTGAATAGAGCATATCTTGTCGATTCTGTTGCTTTGATTTGTAAAGCTGCCTTTACGCCTCATGCTGCTGGCGGAGGATTTATCGGTGCAAGCGTTATGATGGCAGCGCGATTCGGCGTAGCCAGAGGACTTTTCTCCAATGAATCGGGAATGGGTTCCGCTCCTATCGTAGCTGCGGCTGCACAGACAAGAAATCCGGTAAGGCAGGCTTTGGTTTCATCAACAGGTACTTTCTGGGATACAGTAATCGTATGCGCGATGACAGGCCTGGTTCTGGTGAGTACAGTGATTTCGAATCCTGGTATAACGGCAGACGGCGGCGGAGCAATTGACGGAGCTACTCTGACCAGTCATGCATTTAACCAGATTCCTGTTGTAGGCCCCATCGTTCTGACCTTTGGGCTCATTACTTTTGCATTTTCCACAATTCTTGGCTGGTCCTATTACGGTGAAAGAGGTGCAGAGTATCTCTTCGGCAAAAAGATAATTATCCCCTATAAAATTATCTATGTTGCGATTACCTTCATCGGTGCGGTTGCCAGCTTAGGTACGGTGTGGAATATCGCTGACGCACTGAACATGCTGATGGCTGTTCCCAATTTGATCTGTGTGTTGCTTCTTAGTGGGATTATCGCGAAAGAGACAAACTATTATCTGAAGGATGATAATATTGAAAAAATTGATCAGACGCCGATCCCCCAGGTCAAGAAATAGCCCATCGTTGCATTGATAAATAAATGAAAAAATAGTTGCTTAAATTATGGTTTCATTGGTATAATATAAATTACTATAGAAAATATTGATAACTATCAAAAAATTGAATAAGAAACTGGATGAAAGCTGCGGGAGAGATTGCTCAGGCAACACCGAAGGAATAAGCGCTGATCGTGCCATTGATCAGTGTGATGATCTCAGGTAAAGTGGACCGTAGCTGGACAGAACTCTGGAAAGCGTTGCGCACCCTAATTACATTTTTGCATATAAAATGTTTGGCCGGTGCCATACAGAAATTGCCGGCTTTTGCTGGGATACGATTTTTCATTGCACCGAAGGGGCAACTCCGTCAGGGAGGAATCTCTCAGGTTAATAACAGAGCAGAAAGGCGTTTATTCTTTCTGCTCTGTTTTTGTTTTGGGATAAATTGATTTATTAGAGGTGACAGGTTGAAAACTTATGATTTAATTATTATCGGCGGCGGTCCGGCAGGACTTTCCGCAGGAATCTATGCCGGAAGAGCCGTGCTGGATACCTTGATTATTGAGCAGGCACAGGATGGAGGCCAAATCCTTCAGACAGCCGAAATTGAGAACTATCCGGGCTCTGAGCTTGAGGAAAGCGGAGCAACTCTGATTGACAGAATGTCAGCCCAGGTAAAAAAGTTCGGCATTGAACAGGTGTATGATACGGTTACGGAAGTTTCCCTGGAAGGCAAGACTAAGACGGTTGTATGCAGCAGGGGAACTTATCAGGCGAAAACTGTAATTATTGCCGGCGGTGCAACGGCTAAGCCCATTGGGTGCAAAGGAGAGGACGACTTTGTAGGAAGAGGAATTTCCCATTGCGGGACTTGTGACGGTCCCTTCTTCAGAGGCCTTGACGTATATGTGGTGGGCGGCGGTGATGCTGCACTGGAAGAAGCCATGTATCTTACGAAATTTGCAAAGCAGGTAACAGTACTTCACCGCAGAAGGATACTGCGAGCTGCAAAATCAATACAGGATAAGGCGTTTAAGACCGACAAACTGAAATTCATGTATCATACGGTCATTAAGGAGGTCAAGGGGGACGGAATCCTGGAATCCATGGTGCTGGAAAACGTGAAGGACGGTACCGTAACGGAGGTTAAGGCAGATCCCAATGACGGAACCTTTGGCATATTCGTATTTATCGGCTATTCACCGGCAACGGAAATGTATCAGGGTAAGCTGAATCTCAGTGACAAAGGCTATATCATAACGGATGAGGATATGAAAACCAATATTGCCGGTGTATTTGCAGCGGGCGACATCAGGGAAAAGAGCCTGCGGCAGGTGGTCACGGCAGCATCAGACGGTGCGATTGCCGCGGTGCAGGCCGGGAAATATATTGAAGAATCGGAAGAAACTGCTTAGGGGAAAAGGAAAGGAGACGGATTATGGATTTTAAACAAATTGAGGCATTTGTATCGGTGGTTGACCACAAAAGCTTTTCAAAGGCTGCAGATGTCTGCTTTTTGACTCAGCCGACCATCAGTGCAAGAATCTCTTCGCTGGAAAAAGAACTGGGCGTCAGATTGATTGACCGGACGGGAAGAGAAGCATTCCTGACCGACTACGGTAAGGTCTTCTATAAGTACGCAGCGGAAATGCTAGATACGAGGAACCGCGCAGCTGATTCCATCCAGGGCTTATCCAAGGAAATAGAAGGCATGATCGCAACACAGATCGCATAAAAACGGGCTCCGGCCGGACAGATAACAAGTTGAATTACCAAATCTTAAATAATAAGATCGCAATGAAACGGATTTGACCGGCAGTGTTTGCCATATTCGTTTCATTGTTTTTTATTGCGCAGCAATCTAACTGGCTGTTGCTGGAAGCATAAAATTATCTATTGCTAGAAAGTAGCGAAGAACATATAATAGTTCTGTTGGCGAAAATCCAAACTACGTTGAGAACAAGAAAAAGAAAGTGGAGATAAAGATGAAAAAATACGACATTATTATTGTGGGTGCAGGAGCCAGCGGCGTTTTCATGTCATATGAGCTGACGAAGCTTACCAATAATGCCAAGGTTCTTATGATTGACAAAGGTGCGCCACTGGAGAAGCGAGTTTGCCCGATCAAATTGGGTAAGGTCCAGAACTGCATCAGATGCGTTCCCTGTCATATCATGAATGGTTACGGTGGTGCAGGCACTCTGTCTGATGGAAAATACAACATCACAACCCAGTTTGGCGGTGATCTGCATAATTATGTTGGTACCGAAGCAGCCCTGGACCTGATGGAATATGTTGACCAGGTACTTTGCAGCATGGGTGGTGAAGACGCAAAGCTCTATTCTACAGCGAATTCGGGTCTGAAAACACTTGCGCTGAGAAACAATCTGCACCTGCTCGATGCAAAAGTCAGACACCTTGGAACAGATCGAAATGTTAAAATACTGGAGAGAATTTTTGAGTATATAAAGGAAAGAATTGATACCCAATTCTATACCCAGGTTGTTGATGTAGAGAAGATGGAAGAAGGCTTCCGAATCGTAACAGACAAGCAGGAAGAGTATGAGTGCAGTGAGCTCATTCTCGCAACGGGACGTTCCGGATCAAAGTGGATCTCCAGCGTCTGTGATAAATTCGGAATCGATCTGAAGAAAAACCGGGTGGACATCGGCGTTCGCGTTGAGCTGCCTGCGGAAATTTTCAAACATATTACCGATGATGTTTATGAAAGCAAAATTGTCTATAAAACAGACAAATATAATGATATGGTCAGAACTTTCTGCATGAATCCTTACGGTGAGGTAGTTGCGGAAAATACCAATGGTATTGTTACCGTTAACGGTCATAGTTACGCTGATCCGGAGCTTCGTACGGAAAACACCAACTTTGCGCTCCTGGTATCCAATCAGTTTACCGAGCCGTTTAAGGACAGTAATGAGTACGGTGAATCCATCGCAAGGCTCAGCAATATGCTGGGGGGCGGCGTACTTCTACAGCGGTTTGGAGACCTTGTAAAGGGAAGAAGAAGCAGCGCAAGACGAATGGAGAAATGTTTTACAAGGCCTACCCTGAAGGCAACGCCCGGAGATCTCAGCCTTGTAATTCCTAAGCGCCAGCTTGATAATATCATTGAGATGATCTATGCGTTGGATAAAATCGCTCCAGGAACGGCCAACGAGGATACGCTTCTCTACGGAGTAGAAGTAAAGTTCTATAATTCCAAGGTTAACGTTGACAGCAATCTTGAAACTAAGGTCAAAGGACTTTATGCACTGGGAGATGGCTCCGGCGTGACCCACTCTCTGTCTCAGGCATCTGCAAGCGGTGTGCTGGCAGCAAGAAACCTGGCAGAAAAATATAAATAATATTGAAAAGAAGGGGGCAATTCCTCAATGGTTTATTCAATCATTCGGAGCTTGCCCCCTTACAAGATAAAAAACGCATGCCTGAAAGGGGTATCGGCTGAACCTGCTTAATTGGTGGGTTTCGACAAGATCTCCTCGATTAAGATATCATTATTTAGGAAGAATTATAATTTTTATTTTAAATATTTTCCTCAGAACACTTGACACAGGCTTGTTTTTATAGTAAGTTATTTAAGTGCCATGCAGGCATGGCGGAATTGGCAGACGCGCACGGTTCAGGTCCGTGTGAGGGTTACTTCATGGAGGTTCGAGTCCTCTTGCCTGCACCATAAAAAAATAGATACCTTTAGGTATCTATTTTTTTATGGTTTTGACAAGACTTGAACCGACAGAGGTTCGAGTCAAATTGCTCATTTTGCGTGGCTTTAGCCACAGTGCAAAATGGGGACAGCAGCGGAAGGCAACGCCCGCTGGAGCAAGTTAGCTTGCGTTGCCTGCACCAACGAAAAAAAGATAGGTCTTGTACCTATCTTTTTTTCGTTTTTGACGTAGAAGAGGACGAGAACCTGCAAAGGCATGGAGCGGTAAGAAAACCATCGTGGATGGTTTTCAGCGACATGGCCCGAAGCCCTGTGCTTGGGCAAGGGCGGCTGATTTGCGCAGCAAAGCTGCAAAGTCCTCTTGCGCAATTTGCGTATTGTGATAAAATTCATATAAATTAATGTTGTTCCCCTGCCATGCAGGAATCAGGAAGGAGCTGTTGAAATTGTTTCGATATGTCCATACAAATATTATTGCAAAAGATGCAAGGTTGTTGATCGACTTCTATAAAAAGGTACTTCACTGCGAAAGTATCAACGAGACACGGGATCTGAGCGGAGAATGGCTGGATCGGCTCACCAGTTTGAATGGAGCCCGTATCAAGGGGGAACATCTGCTTCTGCCCGGTTATGGAGAAGATCATCCCACCCTTGAGATCTTCTCTTACGATGAGATGAAGCAAATTGTCCCGGCAGAAATTAATCGTCCCGGTATCGCGCATATCGCCTTCGAAGTAGATGATGTCGAGGCGACGCTGGCGGAAATTATTAAGGCAGGGGGAAGCACAGTCGGAGAATTGGTTACCGCAGAGTACCCCGATAACAGGAAAGCAGTTTTTATTTATGCGCAAGATCCTGAAGGGAACATTATTGAACTTCAAAGCTGGAGTCGGGCGTAGGAATCAACAGGTTCTTTGCAGCGCTAAAAAGTGCAAATTGGCTCTTCCCACCATCCAAAGGCTACACGCCCCGAGGCAGGTTCCTCCGGTGTTTCCGGATTAGAAAGCAGGATGGAAAAAGAGCCGCCGGGGCCGAAGATATATCTTCCGCCTACTTCTGAAGTAAGGGTGCTTTCCGGTCCCCCTCTTCTTACAAAGGCTTTGACGCCTCCCACAGGCTCACCGGTAATATTTGCTGCTTCCAGCAGCAATACTTTCGGAGTAGGGATTGGTTCAACAGACGTATTCGCCGCAGTTACCAGATTTGATATGCGGGGCGACCCAGGCATTCTTGCGTTAAACCATATTTGAGCCCGGAAGATCCCATAAAGGCTGGTTGCAGTCCAGACATTGACATAGAGTTTAACACCCGAATTTGGCGGATTGTATAAGCTCGCCCAGGCATTAACGCCCGGACCTGTAAAATCGAGATTATCTGCATAACCTACAAAATACTTTCCCTGCATTGACTTATATAAAGAAATGGGAACATCAACAGTCTCCGGCATTTCGACTGTTCTTTGATACCAAGCCATATATAACACCTCACGTTTTTCTTCTCGATAACTACTAATTTATAATAAATATGAAATCGATCGGACGAATAAAACCTTTTTCCGATGAGTTTGGTTTAGCATTGGGAAAAATGGTTGAATAATGGAATTATATGGATTACTATGAATGCAGGAGGGATTTGAGATGAAGAAATTAGCAGCGTTCTATATCGGTTGGGATGCAGCGGTATTCCTGCTCCTATATCTAAATTCTCTGAAAGAATTGTGGGTTTTGGATTATTACAGAAAGACCATGGACTTCAACGTTAGGATGTGGTCATATGCTGTTACTCCAATGTTGTTTGGCTGTCTGATTGCCGCCCTGGTCTTCGTGGGAACAAAATACTGGAGCTCCAGGAAGGCAGTAATCTTGGAATTAATCCTATTAGGAATTCCGTTTCTGTACATTGCTTTCTTCCCTGCATTGTATTTTCTTACCCCACACTATTTCGGATTTTCTTTACCATTACTGACGCAATTGTTGAACACTGAGAATGGATATATTTATGGTATTGTCATTTTGGGATATGTGATTTCTGCCTTTATTTTCAAATGGATTAAAATTCGAAATGACCGTAAACTGGCAGCAGTAGAATCAGATAAAGAACAATAAGGTGTTCTTTTGAATGAAAAAGCCTCTTTTCGTAAATAATAAGGTACAAAAGGAGGTTTTAATTTATGGGTATTATAGGATGGATCATTATCGGCGCTGCAGCCGGATGGATTGCAAGTATGATTACGGGCAACAATAAAGAAATGGGTGCCTTCAAAAATATCATCGTCGGTATTATCGGAGGATTTATTGGAGGATTGATCATGAATCTTGCCGGAGGTATCGGAGTGACAGGATTTAATCTATGGAGTTTAGTTGTCGCTTGTGTAGGCGCAATTATCCTGTTACTGATCGTTAATGCATTTACCAGAAAAGCACACTATAACTAAACAAATCTTTTGTACAATTCACTCAGGATGAAGGCCATGAAGAAGTATGGCCTTTTTCTTTTTCGCTTTTTTTAAAATCCAATCCTTCCCTTACGATTCTTTGCTTTGGTCAGGACATTCACCACTCCGCCGTTAGTTTTCCGTATTTATCATACCGCTTAATAATATAATGTCATAAAAGGTTAAATCATCTTTAGTTTCTAACTGGGGTGAAGGATGAAAAAGATATCAAATCCTCTTACCATCATCGGTATGTTTGCAGGAATCGCAGAAGTGTCTGGCACAGTTGTACTTCCTTTTATTGACCGGTCCCTGCAGTATCTCTTCATTTGGTATGTTATGGGATTTCCTGTATTTCTTGTTGCAGTATTTTTCCTGACGATGAATTACAATCCTAATGTAC
>JARBUO010000237.1 GCA_029239605.1 Bacillota bacterium
TAATATTCTCATCGGCAATGTTGCTTTTTATGGAGCAACCGACGGAGAAGCCTATATCAACGGAATCGCCGGTGAGCGGTTCTGCGTGAGAAACAGCGGGGTTAAGGCTGTAGTGGAAGGCGTGGGGGACCACGGCTGTGAATACATGACGGGAGGCAAGGTCGTGATTCTGGGCAAGACCGGAAGGAACTTTGCGGCAGGTATGTCTGGCGGTATCGCCTATATTCTTGATTTTGACGAGGTTTACTGCAACAAATCCATTGTAAAACTGGAGAAAATCACCTCTGAAGATGAGATGTATCAGGTTAAGAATATGATCAAAAACCATGTGTCGTACACCGACAGCCCTCTTGGAAAAGCCATTCTTGAAAACTGGAAAACCTATGTAAACCGCTTCACCAAAGTGATCCCGAAGGATTACAAGAGAATGCTGGAAAACATCGATAAAGCTTACAAAGCCGGCTTGTCCGGTGAGGAAGCCATCATGATGGCATTTGAAAAGAATCATGGCGACGGATCAAAGGCAGTAGGAAACTAGGGGGTGCAAAGCAATGGGAAAAGCAACAGGATTTTTAGAATATCAGAGAGCAGACCAAAAGAAGCGGCCTGTAAAGGAGCGCATCAAAGACTGGAATGAGCTGAAAATTCCTCATCCAGAGGAAGAGTTGAAAATACAGGGTGCAAGGTGCATGAACTGCGGCGTACCGTTCTGTCACGGCGGAATCCTTCTTGCTGGAATGGCGGCGGGCTGCCCGGTACACAACCTGATCCCTGAGTGGAACGAGCTGGTCTATCATGGCCGCTGGGAAGAAGCCTATAAACGGCTTGTAAGAACCAATCCCTTCCCTGAATTTACAGCGAGGGTGTGTCCCGCTCCCTGTGAGGGTTCCTGTACGGAAGGTCACATCATGGAGCCGGTGGCCATCAATAGCCTGGAGCATGCCATCATAGAAAAAGCGTTTGAAGAAGGCTGGGTAAAGGCGAAAAAAGTAAAGCCTACAGGCAAGAAGATTGCCGTTGTGGGCTCCGGACCAGCAGGGCTGTCCGCAGCGTATTACCTGAATTCCGTTGGGCATCAGGTCACGGTCTATGAGAGAGCCGACCGGGCTGGGGGTCTTCTGATGTATGGAATTCCAAGCATGAAGCTGCAGAAGGATGTCGTGGAAAGAAGACTGTCGCTCCTTTCTGAATCGGGCATCGAGTTTGTGCTGAATACAGAAATCGGAAAGACTTTTAAAGCCCAGAGGCTCATCGATGAGTATGATGCTGTCGTTCTCTGCGGGGGAGCAACAAAGGGCAGAGGGATTGAGGTGGAAGGCAAGGATCTGAAGGGAATTCACTTTGCTGTTGATTTTCTTAAGGCAAACACCAAGAGTCTGCTGGATTCCGAGCTTCAGGATGGTGCGTATATCAACGCAAAAGGAAAAGATGTCATCGTCATCGGAGGAGGCGATACGGGTACGGACTGCGTAGGCACGTCTATTCGCCACGGATGCAGGAGCGTTGTACAGTTTGAAATACTGCCAAAACCGCCGGAGCACAGGGTCGATAAAAAAAATCCGTGGCCGGAATGGCCTGTGAAAATCAAGGTGGACTACGGCCAGGAAGAGGCCATTTCTCTCTATGGAAAAGACCCGAGAAACTATTGTCTGTCCACAAAAAAGATTGTCGGGAATGATATGGGTGAGGTGACCGAGGTTCACACGGTAGAGGTGATCTGGGATAAAAATGCTCAGGGCAGACTTGTGCCAAAGGAAATTACTGGAAGTGAGAAGGTTTGGAAAGCGGATTTGGTGTTGCTTGCCATGGGGTTTCTGGGACCGGAGGACACCATTCCCGCAGAGCTGAAGCTGGAGCGGGATGCCAGAAGCAATATTAAGGCCGAATATGAGACCTTTGAGACCAACGTGGATAAAGTTTTCGCCGCCGGAGATATGCGGCGCGGACAGAGTCTTGTTGTCTGGGCCATCCAGGAAGGGAAGCTTGCAGCAAAAGCAGTGGATAAATATCTGACGGGAAAAAGCATCATCCGTTAAGCAGCAGGTATTCGTTTTCAAGTAAGATCAGCACGGCTGCCGGTGAATTTTCCAAAACGCATCAAAGTAAGAATTGGCGGAGTAAAGAACCTGCCTGTAAGGGAAGTAAGAATTTTGAAAAAATGACCTGCCATTTTGGGCAGGTCATTTTTAATGGTAAGCTACGTCGTTACCTGTCATAAAAGTTTTATTCCATCTTGATACAATTATCATGTGTTTGATTTCATCCACTTGACGACATAGAAAAATGTCATTATACTTTCTATGAAACAAATAGTTAGCATGCAAATAGTTATGTGTCAGAACTATTCGTAAAAGCAGGCTTGATTGGACTTTACGAGTGAAATTGAAACAGATACAGGAGGATCTATGGATCAGAGTTTTCATTATTTAATCATGGTAAGTCATTCCTTACTGCAAAAAAGTGTCTTAAATGCTTTAATTCAGGATGGGCTGACCCCCGGTCAGCCAAAAGTATTGGATTACCTTGGCAAACACGATGGCAGCATACAAAAGGATATAGCCCATGGATGTCAGATTGACCCAGCAACCCTGACGGGAATTCTGGAGCGAATGGAGGGCAAGGGGCTGGTGGAACGAAAGGCAAAAGAAGGCAATCGTCGCTCCAGCTATGTATATCTTACAGAATCAGGCAGAGTGAAAAGTGAAAAAGTAAGGCAGATTTTTTTGGAGCTGGAGTCAGAAATGCTTCGAGGAATCGAACAAGAGGAACAAACACAATTTATCAATACACTCTATAAAATTTGCTGTAATATGACGGATCCCGAAAAACTGCAATAAATACTAAAAAGTGATAGAAAATAGACAGAAATTAGGAGCATTCAATGAATAGAAAAGAACTTGTACTTCGATATTTTATCCTGATGCTGGGGCT
>JARBUO010000238.1 GCA_029239605.1 Bacillota bacterium
GCAGCCCTGGAAAACACAGGTGGAGATATTCTTCAGGCATTGATCGATCTTGAGCGACAAGGCAAAGTAAAGCCACCTCAGGGCGGAGGCCAGTACCGGTCTGGCAGCAGTGCAATCGTATGCAGTTCCAATGCAGAAGACAATGGCTATACAGGTAGCCAGTCTTCACATGGCACTGGAGAGAAGTCAGCATTCAATAGAAATATGAGACGGTTATTTCTTTGGATGGGCAGCGTACTTCATAAAGGCAACGTGAACTCCTTTGTAGTGGAAAAAGACGGAAGCCATGTTATGAGACTTCCCATCACTGTTCTTGTACTGTTGCTGCTGTTCGCATTTTGGGTAGTTGTACCGCTGATGGTTATCGGTATGTTCTTTGGCTTTCGTTATCTTATTACTGGGCCGGACATTAAGAGCAGCCGTGTGAATGATGCCATGAACAACGTTGCAAATGCAGCGGAAGAAATCAAAAAAGATATAAGAAACTAGCCGGATAAAAAAGCTGGCTGCAATGGAGGATCGCTATGCAGGAACGAATACTGATCGTGGAAGATGAAGAAAAACTGGCACGATTCATCGAGTTAGAGCTCACCTTTGAAGGTTATGTGGTGGAAAAGGCTGCCGACGGCCGGACAGGGCTTTCAATGGCCCAGTCAAAGGATTATGATCTGATTGCGCTTGATGTTATGCTTCCGGGCCTCAACGGCTTTGAAGTACTCCGAAGAATCCGCCAGACCTCTTCTGTACCGATCATCCTGCTCACTGCCCGAGATGATACCATGGATAAAGTTGCAGGACTTGATGGAGGGGCCAATGATTATATCACAAAGCCCTTTGCCATCGAGGAGCTGCTTGCAAGAATCCGGGCGGTCTTACGAAATTCAGGCGCAGCCAGAGAGAGTGCCAAAACAGCAGAACATACCATCACAGCAGGGGATCTCAAGCTGAGTTTAGACAGCAGAGAAGTCTGGGTTGGAAATACACCTGTTGATTTGACAAAGAAGGAATTTGACCTCCTGGCTTATCTGGTCCAGAACAAGGGCCTGGTCATGAGCCGAGATCGTCTCCTTGACAGTGTCTGGGGCTATGATTTTGTTGGAGAGACCAATGCCATTGATGTTTACATTCGGTACCTCCGTGCCAAAATAGAAGAGCCCTTCGGCTTAAAAATAATACAAACCATACGAGGAGTAGGATATATTATCCGGGAACAGTAATATGGAAGATCAGAGAAATAAAGGCGGTAATTCGGCGAGCGACAGAAGCGCCGGTACCAGCCCGACGGGTGGAAATCAAGCAAACGGCAACACAGCAGGCAACACAGCAGGCAACACAGGCAGAACGAGCTTCTCACTGGTGATGAAGCTGAACCTGCATACAATTTTCTATACATTTGGGGTATTGTTAACGGTAAATATTGTGCTTTGTCTTGCTGTAATGTCCCTTACTCTTTGGAAGGCGGAGGACCGTACCGCCGCCTTACTCAAGGAATTTTCACCTCATGATACATCAATAATGGAGTTCACCTTCGAACCCGCCGAGCAAGGCTCGGTGGGTTTCCGGCTCTGGGATGCCGCAAACGACTTAACTCCTCTTTCCGATTATCAGGTGCTCAGATGGATTTGGTTTGACACAGACAGCGGCCATCCACTAACGGATCTGAAATACAAAATGGTTTTCGAGCAGGAAAAGACCACTGTAATCTATCCGCTTGGCAGAGTTTTCTACGAGTACCTGTATCTTCTCTACGCATTGCTGATATTTGAGGTGTTGATTCTGTTAACCGGAATAACCAGAGGTAGACGTGAAATAAGAAGAATTCTCCGTCCCTTGCTTATTATGACAAAACAGGCTCAGAACCTCAGCGCTTCCGCTGCGGGAGATTTGCAGGCGAACGAAATGAAGCGTCTAAGAGAGTTAGCAGGAACCATCAGCAACATTGACGCAACAAAGCTTGATAAGAGGCTTTCCTTAGACGGTACACAAAATGAGCTGAAAGATCTAGCCAAAGCAATCAACAATATGCTGAATCGAATTGACGAAGCCTACCGATCTCAGGTTCGGTTTGTTTCCGACGCCTCCCATGAACTGCGAACTCCGATTTCAGTGATTCAGGGCTATGCGAATCTATTGGACCGATGGGGGAAAAATGACGAAGCAACGCTCCAGGAAGCCATTGATGCCATTAAAAGCGAAGCCGAGAGTATGAAAGATTTGATCGAACAGCTGCTATTCCTTGCCAGAGGCGATAATGAAACCCTGCATCTTGATCTGGAGCTCTTTAATTGTTCTGAAATGATCGAGGAGATTTTCAAGGAAACACAACTAATCGATTCTCAGCATACGTTCCGAATAAAAAACGATGCACTGGCTTTTGTCAACGCTGACCGCCAGCTCCTGAAGCAGGCGCTTCGAATTCTCATTGACAACAGTATTAAATATACACCTGCAAACGGTGAAATTGTAGTATCCGTTTCGGAGGATTCCGATTTGGTCAGAATCTCCGTACAGGACAACGGAATTGGTATTGATCCTGAGAATCTTCCCTATATCTTTGATCGATTTTATCGATCCGATGAATCTCGTGCCCGCAAAACAGGTGGATCAGGTCTTGGCCTCGCGATCATGAAATGGATCATTGACCGCCACGGCGGCTCCATCGAGGTCATCAGCAGGAAGGACATCGGTACTAGAACTACAATATTGCTTCCTAAGGCAAACTATAAGGAATCTGAAGATCAGGCCTCGTAAAGGGGCCTTTTCTCTTTCGGTTTTCGTATTTATATTATTTATCCAATTTTTTCCCAAGAAATTCCTATTCTTTCTGGTTGATTGAAAAAGTAAATGCAATAAAAAAGCAAAGATAAAAAATGCGTTGGTAAAAGCAAGTTCCTTGTAAATTTCAAAGCAATTTTCTTGTGAT
>JARBUO010000239.1 GCA_029239605.1 Bacillota bacterium
AACCTCTGCCACCTGACTGTCGCTCTGATAGAAATTGCTGGAAGACCAGCTTTTTGAAGCCAGATATTTGTCGAAGAGCGCTTTGCCTCCGCCTCTTTGGTAGCTTACGTCCTTCGCATAAGAAAAAGTCAGCCCCTTTAGAAATGCAATATCGGCCCTGTCACTGCTGTTATCCCTGCTGTGCAGGTAAAGATAGCGGGAAATTCCGTTGCCTAAAGCAAGGCCGATGGAATTGCCGACTGTGTTCCAGCTACTGTAGGAAAGGAGCATACTCATCTCACATTCCCGAATCATCCGGTACTCCAAGTTGCCGCCGTAGACCGACGGAGCCGAATTGATCAGAATGGTTGGAATCCCTTTTGCGATATTGCTGTTAATATGATCAATCGTCCTGTCAATATATTTTGAATTGAGGGTGTTTTGCTCAGGAGCGGTCAGCACCACAATTTCCAGATCGGCATCCTTTGGTTCTGTTATCCTGACTCCGATGCTCTCCAGATGTTTTTCCAGGTTTACCTTAACTGTTTCCATATCGTAAGAAGAGCCGGAAGAAGATTTTTCTGTACCTCCGAAATAAACCGGCGCAGCTTTCACATCATACCCGTAATAATCGATCATAAGGCTGAGAACCGCCATCATTCCCAGTTCGTCTGTACCGGAATAGATCAATCCTCTGTTGCCAAGCTTCGTTGTAATATAGTTGATTTCATTGTTTTGTATGGTTCTTTGAGAATTGGAGTCATCAATTCCAATGAAGTACTTGATGTTCCCAGGTTCATCCCTGGTCAATATGTAATCGATGAGATTCAGCTTTCGCGCTCTTGTATTGAGTGCTTCTTTTACCACGGCACTATGGCTTCCGCCTACGGTGATCATATTGCCGTTGGAATGATAGGAATAATTCATCACAATATTTCTGATCGTAAGGTTACTTCCCTTTAATTCCGGCCGCGGGTTAAGACTATACTGCCTTAGATAATTGTAGGTCTCCAGCGTTGCACCCTTATAGCCTACGGTACAGGTCGCAAGCCGCGCCACCGTATCCATAACATAGACGTGGTTTGTCTTGGAAAGTTCAACAATAGCATCGATCAGCTTGTATTCCGACGCATATTGTCTGCTCGTGATGGAGCGGGAATTAACAAGGCCCCCCGAAAGAAGCTGATCCAGCGAGATGACAAAATAATCGGTCTGCTTGTCCATCTCAGTGATCCATTCCATCAGTTTTTCGCTGTCACCGTAAGGCGTTCCATTGGAATTCAGCGGCTGTCCGTCCAGTCTGGTGGCATAAAGATCCTCATCCGGCATCATAACTTTAAAGCCGGCAGATTCCGCCTCATAAATTACACGGTCCACGTTTACTGGCCGATTGTCCAGCGGAACATAGGCCAAAATCGGTTCACCCCCGCCCGTATCTGCCCATGCGTTTATGGTGGAGCATGGCACCGCGGAAAGTATCAGCAAGGTGCATAACAGGATGCTCAAAGCTTTTGTTTTCATTTTCTTCTCCTTTTCCCCTTTTTCTTTTCATGGCGCATCTTCTTCTGGCAAAAGGATCGTTCCTTTCTGCCTGCAGAAAGATATTCCTGGCTGCAGAGCATTGCTCTCATTAAACTTTACTATAGAATGCCCTTAAAATCAATTAAGGATTGGCAATTGCTCCTCTGCCATTATTTATGGGCAGCAATACCTTGCAATTCAATGCAAGCTCCGGCAATGAACTGTCTGGTAAAGTTTCTGGTCATTTGATTCAGAAACTTCTGCATGCCCTTTCTTTGGTCGCTGACCTTCTTCAAACCCTTTCTTGTCGTACTTGCATTCCCAAAGAAAGGCTGCGAAGGACTCCATTGGCAGAGTTCTGTCGAAGGTCAATACGATTTGGTACTGCTTGCAAAATTCTAAAATAAGAGAATCAAGGATTGCCCAATGTACCGTCTGAAAACTCTTTTTAAGGCCTCGAAGCTCTGCAATCACTTCATAGGAATCAAAAACCCTGAGATATCCCGCTATGATCAGAAAGTCAAAATTACTTTCCTCTGCCAGTTCCATGGCTTGCTGCCTGTTTAAAGCAATCCCCACCACTTCAAAATGATCCAGACTGATCAGATATTCAGCCAGTGACTGCGCCTCTTTCAATAACCTGTCTGATAAAATCAGTACGCGGATGGTTCCTTCCGCATCATTTCTTTCTTTTTTCTCCATGATTTTTAAATTTTGCATCGCTCTCCCCCGTTTGCATTTACAGCAATGAATTCAAAACAACTTTCCCTGGCTTTGCGATGTACTCTTTCTGTTAAATCGCAAAGAATACTTGCAGTATATATTTTAGTATTCTTTCAGCTGCATTTCAAGTTTTTCTTGCACATAAAAGGCTTTGGCGAAGGCACGCTGGTTCGGGATCAGGGTCCTTCGGCTTTAAAACAAGCAACTCACAGAACACCAGCCCTCCGCTGGATAAAGTTACAAGTTTACTTTCAGTGTATTTCGCAGTACTCTCTTAGTTAGTTTTCAAGAGCTGCAATAATCTGTAAGATTACTGTAAAGGAGACTGAGAGAATATGACGATGGATAAAAAAGCGCTTGGAACGGCCATCAAAGCGGCGCGGACAGAAAACAAAATAACCCAGGAGCAGCTGGCAGAAATGATCGGCGTAGCCCCTTCCCATATTAAACAGCTGGAAGCCGGAAACAGAAGCCCTTCCATTGAGGTACTGTACCAATTAGCACACTCGTTGAACCTTTCAGTGGATCAGATCTTTTTCCCGGAAAGAAAGGATGACAAGGAACTGATTTATAAAATTGAAAGAAGTCTGCACGACTGCAGTGTTCATGAGCTCAAGGTGATTTACTCCACGATTTCAGCAATGAAGGATAAGCCGGAGTAACGCCGGAAGCCGGAATGCTGTAATCAGGGATAAAGC
>JARBUO010000095.1 GCA_029239605.1 Bacillota bacterium
ATCCGCATCGTCAAGAGGCGCTTTGTTACTCCCACAGCCCGACAGTAGAATTGCTGCCAAACCGATTAAAAAAGGAGTGCCTTTCTTACTGATTATTTGCAAACATACCAAGATAAAGCCTTGAGTACGCGCCAGAAATCGCCTTTCACAAGCTGCACGCTGCTTTTTAGTCCCCCGGAATCTCCGATAAGTATTGCAGAAGGAATTGCCAGCCAATACCTTGCAGAAAGAAAAGCCAGCGGAATCAGCAGCAAGCCGATCACTCCATATTTTACAGCATCGTTTAAAATGAACTCATAAGATATCCAGATCCCGATGGTCGGCAGGCACAGAATCAAGGTGTACATCAGCGCAATTGAAAAGTAATGTCCAGCATATCCATTTGACTGGCGATAGGCTTCCTTAACGGTTCTTTTTCCCCCTTGAAGAATGTCTTTCGTTAGAAGTATGATTCCTGCATTGGCTCTTAGTGCAAAATAAATGGTCAGCAGCGATAAAAAAAATAAAATGAAACCTACTGGTAATGAGAAATATAAAACCACCTGCACTACAGCCATTCCAAGAACCGTAATCATCGTAATCAGTGAAAGAACCAGAAACTGCTTCCATCCGGCCAGATACACATAAAATATCTGCTTGATGATATCGCTGATTTTCAATTTCTGCCCAATGGCAAGTGACCCTTCTTCATTGAACGTTACAGTATTCTCCTTGTTATAATCATCCATGATGTTTCCCCCTTAAATCTCTGTCAAATTGCCCTCTTATACTTATCTGGAAAAGATCTGCTGTCTTCCCTGGTGATTAGGTGTTCCGGATCGGAAGCAGCACGCAACTATGCCATATTATACCAGATTCAGCGACGGATATCAAAGGGAAAGGCTTAGGATGTGCTCCCAAGCCTTTGCTGTTCTTTACTTGCCAAGTTTGCTTCCGCACTTTCTGCAATAACGATCCGTTTCGTCATATGGAGTCTCACAATGAGGGCAGTTTCTCATGCTGAATTTTGCGTTATGCGCCAGCTCATAAGAAATGATTCCAGTGGGTACTGCAAGGATTCCATAGGCTGTGATCATCAGAACGCTCGCAAAAAACTTACCCAAACCTGTCTGTGGAGAAATATCCCCGTACCCCACCGTAGAGATCGTAACGATCGCCCAGTACATCGATTCGGGTATATTCGCATATCCGTTTTTCGGCCCTTCCACAACATACATCAAAGTTCCTACAATTGTTACGATTGAAAAAACTGCAATTACGAAAACGACTATTTTCGGACCACTGGCTTTTAATGATCGAAGCAGTAGTCTTGACTCACCTACATAACGAAACATTTTGAAAATACGGAATAACCGCAATAGGCGAAAAATCCTTACTGAGACCAGATAATTGGCGGCCGGCAGAAAAAAGCCAATCAACGCAGGCAAAACTGACATCAAGTCAATCACACCAAAAAAGCTTGTAACATACTTCAACCTGCGCCTTGAACAGAATACGCGAAGGACATACTCGACAGAAAAGCAAAGGAAGAAAAACATTTCACCATATGCCATTACGGTCCCATATTGGACTTGCAGCTTCTGAACACTTTGTGCCATCAATAACAGGCTGCTGCAAGCAATCGCAATGATCAGAAATATATCAAAAGTCCTGCCTGCAGGAGTCGTTGATTCAAAGATAATATCGTGCAGGATTTCTTTCCAGGTATTTATTCTCTTCATAAAGCCTCTTTATTTTCCACAGATTTAGCCTCAGGTTAAAGCCTCCTGTTACGTAGAACTGACCTGTAACTTTTATACGCCGGATCTGTTTATAGACCTTTTCCACCAGCTAAGCCTGCTCCGTTTAAAATCAAATTTTTATAATTATAACCCGTTAATTCCACTGTTATTTCTGAAGTATACGTATCCGCTTTGCCGTCAACCGTCCATTCCGACCTGTCGAAGCTTTGCCGCTTGACCAGCAGACCGGTTTGATCCATCCAATAAATTTCCCAATGCTCTTGGACAATGTAGTTTTCCTGTAATCCATGCGTTATATCATGCAGATATTCGGCATATGACTTACTGGTTGTAATGGTGTACTGAATCAGGTTACCCTTGGTTTCTTTCGCAATGGATTTGATAAACTCCTGATTTGTACTGATCATCTTAGAAGGTACTGCCATCATTCGCAAAATCCCACTAGGTTCGTAGCTGCTTGTTCCTGGCTCGCTGACCGGGTACCATTGGTATGGGGTGGTACGATCTTCTGATTGAGAATCAATGAGCTGTGAATGGCTCAGTGTGCCGTTCTCCTGTTTTGCTGCGCTGTACTCAATCATACCGGTTTTTTCATTGAATGCTTTCGTCTCTTCAAGGTAATCATAGCCCTTCGGCTGTAGGATAAACGTAGTCATAAAGGTTTGATCCGTTATTTCATAATAGAGGGATTCCACTGCCTTTTTTTCGGAATCAAAGTAAAAATCCGATTTTAAGGTGCCGTTTTTCAGCTTGGAAAACGCTTCAATTCCATTGTTTATCTCCTTGAGATTGCGCTCAAGGCTGCTTGTCTTATTTTGATGCGGGCTGCAGGAACAAATCCCGGTCAGCAGTGCTGCGATCAGAAGGATTGAGAGAACCCTCATATTCATGATACCTCGCTTATAAAAAATTGGCTGCTTTTATAAATTGTTCTTTTGTCACTATTATCAACCTTCCGATTTAACCATTCATCAATTTGGTCCTTGTAGAAGAATTGCTGACCATCAACGGTAAAGTAGGGAAACATTTTGCCGTCAAAGCTTCCGATTTCCTCTAACTCAGATTTCTCCAAGTCGATGATACCCTTAACCTCTTCTTCGCTCATACGGAGATATTGACTTATTCTCCTTATTGTTTGCTATTGATGTAATCAGCGACTCTTGAATTTCCCCGCAATCGAAGCCTGCTGCAAAATATGGCCTTCCATTTGATTCAAAAGGTCGCACTTTCTGCTGTTAGCCCCCAAATCTATTTTACAATCTAAAACATAAACAGTAAACACATATGTATGGAGAGCTTTCAGCGGCGGTTTTGGGCCTTTATACCTGTTTCTTCCGTAAGCCAATCCCTGAATTGCGCCACCCAGACGATCCACAGTTGCGCCCCGAGGTATCCCTTCCGGAATAAGCTCCTGTACTGGGATATTCCATATTACCCAGTGATTGTAGTTTGGAAATAAGGGATGGGACGCATCATCGCAGGTAATGGCGATGGACTTTGCATTTTCAGCAATTCCCGCCAATTCAAAATCAGGCGACAAATCCTCTCCCCGCGCTGTGTATCTGATTGGTATGAGCCCGCCTTCTGCAAAGGCATTGCTCTTAACGGTCAGTAATTTCATGTTTGTAGACCTCCGTGGAAATAGATAAATGACACTTCCTTATTTATAGCCTTTGACTTTGACGAAGACCTTTAAATATATCCCTATTTCCTTTTTTATTCTTTTTAATATATTGATGATTTTCATTTCCATCGCTCCTTTTAGAAAGATTTCTTGCTTCATTTTTCTGCTAGAGTTTTTAAACGCTCCAAAGCTCTGGGGAATCTGATTAGAAACGTATTTTCTTGTTCCTCCGGAACATCGGTATTAACGATTAATGTAGTGACTCCATCTTTTTCAGTAAGGGAATAACTTTCGGCTCCCCCGGTCCACTCTTTTTCGCGTTCCTGTTGCCCGCTTTCTTTCGTGTCAGCACCATGCCTGAATAATATAAATTCATTTGTATTTAGTTTCTCGATCAGACTTGTGACACCGTATTCACTTACAGATGATATAAACTGAATTTCATTTCCTTCTTTCATTACGCCCTTCATGTATGTTCCTTCATCAATAATGCTTGACCATTCCCGAAAAGTTATATCATCCCAAAGAGTCGCCCAGACTCTTTCTTTCGAGGCATTGATATCAATTGAAAATTGGATTGCTTTCATAACTTCCTCCTTTAAATTCAAACCCCATAGTGAATCACATATTTATTTTCAGAGATTGCTTTCCTAATCAGAATCATCAAGTCAAGCAGTTCTTTTGTAGATCTTGACCGGCTGTCTGATGACACAATATTATAAAATGGCTCCAGTGATTCTGGCGGTATCAGTGTGATGCCCCATCTTGCCAATGCAAATGCTGGCCTTCCATGACAATGAAAGTAGGTCTTCAGCAGTGATAATTGTTCCCACCAATCATCTAGATAATCATCATTTATTGATATGCAATGATACAACTCCTCTATCAGTAACCGTAATATACCTGCCGCTTACTTCCGCGAAACCGTCCTGGCATAGACGGACTGCAGGCAAGGTGCTGGGAAACCCGTCGATTCCGATTCCGTAACCTATAACCATACAGCCCAATCCCCATAATCGAAGGTTCCGCTTCCATGATGCAGCTGCCCTTCTGCTTGGAGCTTCCGAAAAGCATCGCGCATCCGGTTCAGGATTTCTGGCTGAATATCCAGAGAGTGATGGGCCGGGAAAACACGTTTCACCGGCAATGCGGAAATCCTCTCCAAAGAAACGAGATATGCTTGCGGATCTGTGGATGGGTAGTATGCAAACAATGTATCTTTATAAACCAAATCGCCTGTAAAAAGATACCCTCGATTCTTTTCCCAGAAGCACATATGTCCCGGGGAATGTCCTGGAGTGTGCAGAACCTGAATGCAGCGATCCCCAAGGTCAATTCGTTCACAATCTTGCAGCACCATTGCCGGCTTCCCCTGAAAGAATTCATAACAGTTGACATCATAACCTACCGGAAGGTCACAGCGGTCAACGACCATATCTTTGATCTGTTCCATAGTCAGGGGGAACGCACCGTTGAGCCAATTCAATTCATCCTGATGCGCATAAAAATCAGGAAAATTTTTGTGACCTCCGATATGATCCCAATGAATATGTGTGGCTATGGCGGTAATCGGCTTGTCCGTCAGTTTCCTCACCTCATCATGGATGTCACAGATACCAAGACCGGTATCAATGAGAAGGCTGCGTTCAGAACCATTCAGAAGATAACAATGCGTTTCTTCCCAATGCCGATACTCGCTGATAATGTATGTATCCGCGTCAATGCGGTCTGTTGTAAACCAATTATTCATATGTTGATTTCCCTTCACATAGAGGTCCGTTACTTTTGTTAGGTTTTCGCTTGATTCGCAGCAATTTTTCCATATCCGAAAGCAGGGAGGTATCAGTCAATTCAAACATCACCCATTTTCCATCGTGATATGTCGCAGCTTCATCATAAATTTTCTGTACCACTAGCGAATAATCATTCCTATTTGCTTCGAATCTTGCCCTTTCCGCTTTTCCAAAGATGATCATAAAGCCGAAAACATTTTCTTTCGCATACAACGCGCATAAGGTTTTTCCGCCTCTGCGATATTTATACTCATATTTCCACTTCTTACCGCCGTGATTCCAAAGCCTTTCCATCTCATATTTTGATTCAATCAGTTCACACAGAGCAGTCCAAACTTCAAACAGTGGCTGTCCAATCAAACAAATCATTTCTTCATTTGTCGGTTCTTTTTCCAACATGGTTGATTCCCCCTTAACCTTTTACGAATTCTCTCTTGATAAAACGATCGTTTCCATTAAGCTAATAAATGGAACTGATGCAGCCAGCAGATAAAATAAGAAGTCGTTTCCTTTTACCATGGTATATGCGTACAAAACGAATTGGGCGATGTATAATATAATGAATAGTTTCGTTCGCCATGACCAAGTCCTTGATTTGATCATTGATTTAACACCGCTCGCGATACTGATCAAAATCAAAAGTGTTGTCAAAGCAATCAATGCCAGTTCTGATTGGAAAACAAATTGAAAGAGTCCTACAAAAGTAAATGCAACAAGAGCTAAGATGATAATGATGATGTCCCTTATTCGAATTTCCTTATTCATTCCTTCTATATCCTTTTCTCCATTCAACTCTTTGGGCGGCTGTCATTTCTATTATATCACCAATAAATCCCAAAGTCATATTGATGCCATCTTTGTCTATTGCCTTTATATCGCTGACTCACTCACCGAATCTATTCTCAGCGTGCGCTTTAATCGCTGCTTACACCTCATATAACTTGCCGAATTTTTCGTTGAGATACGCGATAAAGTATTTTGCACTTAGCTCCTCGCCGGTAACTTTCGTGATTAATTCCGCTGGCTTTAAGGTTGCGCCATACTGATGCACGTTTTCCTTTAACCATCTGGTTATGGATGCGAAGTCCCCGCCGTAGATTTTTTGATTCCAGTTCGAAATTTCCTCTTTCAGCTTATTGAAAATTTGTGCTCCATACAAGTTGCCAAGGGCGTAGGTTGGAAAATATCCAAAATCACCGCCGGACCAATGAACATCCTGCAAGATTCCTTCGGCATCGTTTTCCGGTGTCACACCCAGATACTCCTTATACTTTTCATTCCAAAGCCTCGGTACATCATCAATGTCAACCTCTCCATCAATCAGGAGTTTTTCCATTTCATAGCGAATAATGACATGAAGGCTATACGTTAATTCATCTGCGTCGATTCTGATTAAAGATGGCTCCACACAGTTGATTGCCCGATAAAACGACATTAGGTCAACTCCTTCGAGCTCTGGATAGGCATCCTGAAATTCCGGGTAAAAGTAGCTCCAGAACGCCATGCTTTTCCCAAGGATATTCTCATAAAACCGTGATTGAGATTCGTGCATGCCCATTGATGCTCCGGAACCTAAAGATGTTCCCTCCAGTTCATCCGGAACATTTTGTTCGTAGATTCCATGACCGCCTTCGTGAATCATAGAAAAGATGGCAGGTCTGAAATCAGAAGGATCATATTTTGTGGTTATTCTGACATCCTTATTCCCGAAGTTGGTCGTAAATGGATGCTCCGATTCATCGATTCGCCCTCTTCTTTCGTAGTCATAGCCGATCTTTCCTAAAATTGTTTCCCCCAGCTTTCTCTGACTTTCAACCGAATAATTGCCTTTCAAGAAAGCATCGTCCGTTTTTATCTTTGAAGTTTTAATTCTTTGAAGTAAATCAACGAGTGATTCTCTCAGTTCTCCAAAGACGACATCAAGCCGTTCCGTTGTCATGCCAGGTTCATAGAGATCCAAGAGGCCGTCATACTTGTTGCCGACAAAGCCCCAGTATTCAGAGAATTTTTTACTATATGCGATCATCTTAGCAAGATGAGGTTTGAAAATTGAAAAGTCCATTTTCTTTTTTGCCTCCTCCCATGCGCTTTGGGAGAGTGCCTTATCAATTTCGTACTGAACGTATTCCGCTTCGGGAATTTTCATTGCCTGGTTGTATTCCTTCGTGATATTTTCTACCATGGCTTTTGTCAAATCATCTAAGTCATCTATCCGACTAAAATAATCGATGAACGCTTTCATTGTTTCTGACGTTGTAAGCTTGTAGCTCTCTCCGGATAAGTATCCAATCATTTCGCTTCTGTATTCAATTGCCTCTTTGGGCATATAAACAGCGCTGTCCCAATGCAACAATGAAATTGTACTGACCAGATACTCTATTTTTTTAAGATATTCTTTTAATTCTTCAGTTTTCTTAATTGTGTCTTGATTCATTTTTCTCTCCTTTATGCTTCCAGAACTTTTTGATACCAAAAGGCTTCTTTGCGTTGGATTATCCAACAACTGCAAAGGTTGCAAGAGCGGTATTCGTAAGTAAGCCATTGCTTTTCAATATACATTCACCTGATACTGTGATCAGCGTTCTTCCTAAAGAGGTTGCTTTTGCAGTTATCATGATTGTGTCATCCTTTGGAATTGGCTTTATATAGTTTAGAGATATATTGATAGAAACACTTGATTTTCCGCCGGAAAGAAGAGAGGCAAAAATACCAAGAGCCTCATCAAACGCAGCTGCGATGAATCCTGCATGCATCGTATCATGCTCATTAAGCTGGCATTCCTGCACAGGAAAGCCTACGGTAATCGATTTCTCCATCCAGGAAGCTTCTAATAGGAGCCGCAATATGCCAAATTCCAAAGAGGACGGATGATAATATGGCAGCTTTCATAAATGGATATCTTATTTCCGCAAGCTTAACAAAAAGTCCGCGAAAGATACCCTCTTCCATAATTACATTGATGATGTTTCCTGCAATGCAAATGACAAAATAAATGAGACCGTTTTGAATCGCTCGATTGCCACCAACAGAGTAGCTCGTCACAAAGATCTGGAACGAAGGGCTGTTTCCCTTTAAAAGTATAAAGTATTCTATTCCATATGAGATACTGAACACTATAATACCAAGTAACAAACCATATAATATTTTTATTCCGATCGACCGGCAAGCGAAGCCTATTTCAGACCACTTGAAAGAGAGATACCGTAAAACAACTGCCAGCGCAATGATACCAGCTAGTTTATGTAGGAATGCTTCACCAAAAATAGTTTGATCAGTGCGGATATAGAAATATTCAATCGCTCTAAACAAAAAGCAGATCAAGTAAATCATTAAAATTGATTTTGTTGGATTTTCGAGTTTATTTTTTATCATTTGATTCTCCTGGAAATTTTATAATGCTACAAATTCAACGGAAGGAACTTTTACTAAAAAATAGAATTGAGGAAGCCTGAGTACAGGCTTCCCTTAGTACACACTATAGAAACAGCCTCTTACAGGCAAAGCTTATCTGTTTCTCCATTCATAATATGTTGCAGATGTTGCCTACAATTTGCACGATCACCAATCCGAACGCCGGACAGGATCACCGCTTCATAGCCGATCCAAACAACGTTATTCTTTTCAAATTGTACCGGGTCTGAAACAAAATCATTATAAATGGGTATAATCACCAACCACGATATTGGGGTTCGATATTACGCCTTTTAAATATACTGTTTCGTAATCATTCATTCGCGGATATATCTTTTTATCTGGAATAGTCATAAAATCCTCCTGAGTTTTTATTCTTATTTAACTATTCCAGCAACTACAATGCATCTTTTCATTTGATCACCCCTTGGTATTTTTATTAATAGAGCCACCAATCGCTGATCGTGTTACGATCTCCTCTGATTATCTCCATTCCACTAATTTGCCTTTTTTTCAAACAAATATTTCCACTTTCGTTCTGTATATTCGATATCATTATCTTTAAAGAATTTGATCAGATAGTCGTATTCAGTAACCGGATGAATTAAAAATTTTATTTTATTTGAACCTGAAGAAAATTGAACGGTTCCGTTATTGGGCCTGCCGTAACTAAGTTTATTACACACCATAATATTAACAATGTCTTCACATCTAATCGCAAAGTTATTTTTTCCAGACAATAGTTGTTCTCCATCTGTATCAGGCGTTGCGTCACATAGAAACTGCTGATTGATCTCGAAAAATTGCCCGCCAACCCGGCAAAAGAATAAACTATAATCCTTTTTAAAAACTTTATAAACCATATCTACTTTAATTTCACTTGGCTTTATTAATATGATATATGTACCATCAAGGGATTCCTCTCGCCTGATTCCATCATCGATCTGCTGCGGAAAACCATCTGTGCGATTGGACCTCTTAGCTAATAATTTCGGTAAGAAGCAAATGAAAAGTATTAATCCAATAAAAGCGCAGTGATCCAATATTCTGCTGCTGCTTTTAGAAAGGTAATCGTTATTGACCAAATATCTACTAAAATCAGCATATAGCGAACCAACCAGTAAAAAACTCATGAAACCTACCGTTAAAATGATCCCTAATTTTATTCCCTTCAAATATAGCCCCATTAAAAACAATGCAGCAAGCAAAAAGAAAAAGCACAAGAAGTTTAAAAAAAGAGAAAATTTATTTTCGAATATGATACCTGTAATTACCAAAAGGATCATTGACGCTATGCTTCCGTATAAGCCTATGTAAGCACGTTTATCTTGCTTCCACATATATAACTCCTTCTAAATATAAAGGATAAACTCAAAATAGCTACAGGTGAGCTCGGGCATATATTTTACAGCAACGAACTAGGCGAGTCAGGCAGCACAATTGCCAAAATAATATAGGTAAATACGCCAACCCCAGTAAGGACAAAAAATAACCTAACTATAGTAGCGCTCCATCCAAAATACTCGGCAATCCCGCCGCAGACTCCTGCAATCACTCGATTATTTTGACTTCTGCACAACATTCTATATTCATTTCCTTGATAATAGCGGTCCCTGTTGTTCTTTGACGATCTTATTGCGAGAATAATGAAAGCCAAGGGTATCATACTTAAAATCAGCAAAGGTAAAATCGTTTTCATTTTATATCTTAACCCCCTATTCTAATCCGTTCTTTTTTTTATGGTCTAACCACTCTATCCCTATGCATCGACTGTATAATTTATTAATTCTTGATTTCATTAGTCTCCTCCTCATAAGGTAATGATTTTGAAAACATAATGAAGACTAAGTATCAGGGTAGGACACTCTTATGACAATCTCCATATTCCTTCAATTAATTCATTTTCACTGATGTATCTTGCATTTTCATAACCCTTCGTCAGTGCATAATCGCAAATCTTTGATGTTAATTGTCTGTCTTTACTTATAATCATAACTCCGGTATAATCATAAACCACAAGAAATATTTTGCAGTCGCTATCTACGAATTCCTGGTAATTCGTTAGTGTTGAATCGTCTCACCTAAATCTGAGATTTATTTTTTACTATGTTCACTAAAATGCAGTTCAGATGTCCTCCTTTAATTCGAGATAGTCTGGTTTAAAGCCATCTCCTAAAAAATTAATTTGACCTCCAAATCCATGAAATTCCCAGTCACCATTAGCATCCCTTTGATAGTAGTGTTCTCGATACCAATCATCAAATTGTTGATCGTTTCCTGTGTATTCTTCCCGGATAATTAATATGCTCGTATTATGAGATTCATCGTCATAATATGTATTTTCCACCTGGGCGGATGTCACTATAATTCCTTTATGGTATATGGTGGGGAAAAACATTTCCTTATTTAAATGCAGAGTTTCCACTTGCTCATTTTCAAATTCCTCATTATTGAAAAACATATAGTTCCATGGCTCATCGCCTTCTCCGTATATTTCATCTATAACGCTTAGAAATTGGTTGTAATCTTGCCTTGAAACAGTGCCTTTGATAGATATGTCTGCGATTATTTTCTCCCCTTTTTCCAGCATATGCTCTGCCGTTTTGACATCAAAATCAACCACTTCGACTTTTTTTGTTTCCTCTTCACCTTTTTCGGTACTGCAAGAGCAGACTATTAGTGCTAAAATGATGGTTAATATAATACTACTGAATACTTTTTTCATATTCCTCTCCTGAATCTTGAATTTCTGCTATGTCAGCCTCATAAAATCCTTTCAGTTGCAATCGAATGCCGCCAATTTTTCTATTCAACTTCCGTATTTTGACGATCTGTTCAATGAATTCTCTCTCTTAAAGCACAGCCTAACGCAGGTTGTGCTTATAAAATGGGCATCTCTCTTTGATGCACTCCTTATTTCGACGATGATATTTACAGATAACCTGTGATTCTGTATCCATTGAAATTCCTAAAGCCTCTTTGGTATAATCTATCGCGGTCATAACAGCTAAAATTGAATTTCGTTTACAACATCTTGGCCCTCCACAATCAGCTATGACGTTAAGACATTTTGACGTCATCTTGTTTGGTAAAGACCAAACTTTTTCATTTAGAGGTGTTGAACCTGTAATGATACTCATAAATATTCCGGAACCAACTGCAGCACCACAATTTCCCCAATATCCGCAAATTCCGCCCGGAACATTTTTACCACGTTCAATCGCTTCCTCGATACTCTCCTCAAAATTTATCTTTCCCCCACAATTTTTATAAGCAGTTAGCAATGAGCAAGCTACCAATACATGATGCTCAGGTCCATGCATAGCTACCAGCTTGAAATCCATTAAATGCTGTAAAATATCGATGGGGTTTGTTGCTGATGACGTGGCACAAAAAGATCGAATCAAATCATTTACATCTTTACCGTGACACTGATCGCATACATAGTGTCCATTTTCACACGCCGCATAGGATTGAAATGTTCCATTACATAGTTCACATCTTTTTTCTTCGGCAATCTGCTTATAAATTAAGGGCCTGCCACAAATCAAACAGTTTTCTCTATTCTCCACAATATTATCCCTGCTTTCTTACCCTCCTTTGACAAGTAGGGCATCATTCATTTAAATATTACAATCACAAAATTTCCATACATCTCTTTCCATGCAAGCATTTCGTTCGCAGTATCCTGATGATTTTTCCGTTATCTTTTAATGTAGACGGTGTACGGATCATCCGCGTGGTATCCTAATTTTTCTGCCAGTGCAACAGAACGTAAATCGTGTGCATCCCAACTCGGATATAATTCACGCTGTAAGCACTCTAAAATCAGCCTTGCGCTGCAGGCTGCTGCAAGTCCCTTTCGTCTGAATTCCGGTTTTGTATCAACTTCTATCTCAATACCACCGTTATAAACCGTATAGGAGGAAGCAATCAATTTAAGCGTATACTCTTCATCCAATAAATTTGCTATATCTCGGTGCACAAGAATTGGCGCTCCAGCCTGTTTCACAAGGTCAGCGTTCGGCATTCCGGCATAGAAGCAGAAATCCCCAACCACAATCTGAGCTGCGTTCTGTAGTGCATTTACACATTCAC
>JARBUO010000096.1 GCA_029239605.1 Bacillota bacterium
TGGACTGATCGGACCCAACGGGGCCGGTAAGACTACTCTGTTCAATCTTCTTACAGGTGTATATGTTCCGACTTCGGGTACAATAAAAGTGGAACGGGACGGCAAGGTCAAAGAGATCGGCGGATTAAAACCGTACCACGTAACAAAGGAAGGACTCGCAAGAACCTTCCAGAACATCAGATTGTTTAAAGATCTTTCCGTGCTGGACAATGTCCGAATCGCTATGCATCAGAACGTAAAGTATCGGCTAGGTTCTGCGTTCCTGCATATGAATAAATTTCATAACGAAGAAGATGAATTGAGAGCAGAGGCAGAACGGCTTCTGGATATCTTTCATCTGTCTCACAAGAAGGATGAACTGGCGAAGAATCTTCCTTACGGAGAACAGCGGCACCTTGAAATTGCAAGAGCTCTTGCAACAAAGCCTTCCCTGTTGCTTCTGGATGAACCCGCAGCCGGCATGAACCCGCATGAGACAGCGGCTCTCACCGAAATTATCGGCTGGATCAGGAAGGAATTTGATCTGACCATTCTTCTGATTGAACACGATATGTCTCTGGTCATGAAGATCTGTGAACGGATCTATGTGCTGGATTACGGTATGCTCATTGCATCAGGAAAGCCGGAAGAGATCAGAGCGAATAAAAAAGTAATTGAGGCTTATTTGGGGGAGGATGTTAACCATGCTTGAGATAAAAAATCTTAATGTTCATTACGGCGTCATCCATGCCCTGAAGGATATTTCACTGACGGTTAACGCCGGAGAAATTGTAACGCTGATCGGTGCCAACGGAGCAGGGAAGACCACAACACTGAGAACCATTTCCGGTTTGAATAAGGCAACCAGCGGCGAAATTCTGCTGGAAGGTAAAAATATAACGACTGTACCTGCGCCACAGCGCGTGGAACTGGGGCTTTCACAGGTTCCCGAGGGAAGAAGAATTTTCCCGGCTATGAGCGTATTGGAAAACCTTGAATTGGGCGCATTTCTCCGAAATGACAAGGCAGATATTAAAAAGGATATGGAAATGGTTTTCGGACGTTTCCCCATCCTGGGAAAAAGAATCAAGCAAACAGCGGGAACGCTGTCGGGAGGAGAACAACAGATGCTGGCCATGGGCCGGGCACTGATGTCAAGACCAAGAATCCTGCTGCTGGATGAGCCTTCCATGGGTCTTGCTCCGCTTCTTGTCAGAGAGATCTTTGAAATTATTAAAGATATCAATCAAGCTGGAACAACAATACTTCTCGTTGAGCAGAATGCCAGCATGGCATTATCCATCGCACATCGGGCCTATGTACTTGAGACCGGTTCCATTGTTATTTCAGGAACCGGGGAGGAACTTGCCAAGAGCAGTGAAATTCAAAAAGCTTATTTAGGAGGGGAATAGTATGTACGTAAAGACCAGAATGACTACGAATCCGTATACCATAGCTTTTGATGCACCAATTACGGAAGTAATTGAACTGATGAGGGAAAAGAATCTGAAGAGAGTTCCTGTTGTCCATGGGGACAGAGTAGTCGGAATGTTGACGCACGGAGATCTTCAGAAGGTATCCCCTACGAAGGCAACTACTCTGAGCATTTATGAATTGAATTACCTTTTGGCGAAAACCAAGGTCAGTGATGCAATGAGTAAGGATGTCATTACCATATCACCCGAAGCACTTCTTGAAGAAGCTGCGGTTCTGATGCGGGACAATAAAATCGGTACCCTGGCCGTTGTTGAGAAAAGCAAGCTGGTGGGGATTATTACGGAAAGCGATATTTTCGATGCGTTCATTGATCTGCTTGGTTTTCGTGATTCCGGCAGTAGAATTACTGTACAGGCGAAGGATGTTCCAGGTGTGCTGGCTGATATTGCTGAAATATTCAGCGATCTTGATTCCAACATCACCCATGTTGCTGTTTATAGAGGCAGCGGCGGCTACAGTGATGTTGTAATCCGAACCAATGCCATCAATACTGACGAACATGAAAAAAGATTGTCGGAAAACGGCTATAAAATTGAAAACGTCATTAGAAACGAAGGTTAATCTCATTGAATTCAGAAGCGGCTATGCTGAGCACTTAAAACGCCAGACATAGCCGCTTTTTTGTGTCGCAGCCAATATCCGTTTTCTTCGATACAAAATGGAAAGTACACAAACATTCATTTCTGAAAAAAACCAAAAGTTACCTCCGTAACATTTCCACACTTTTGATACTTTATTATTTTTTTAAGCGTAAAAAAGTAAAAACGGCAAATAATATAATCGAGAAAGAGAGGAGATGAAAGAAATGAAAAATCGGAAAGTTTTTCTAATGCTTTTATTGGTTTTCGCTCTGTTTATGTTTGCTGCCTGCAGCACCAATGACAATGTAAATCCCAGTGTACCGGATACTACCAATAACGGTACAGACAATGGTACCGGAACCGGTGGTACAAACGGAACCGGTGGTACAAACGGTACTGGCGGTACCAATGATACCAACAACGGAATAACTGATAATGGGACAGGATTGACAACGGACAGCGGCATTAATAACAATACGAATCAATAAAAGCGGGGAGCACAGAGGAAAGGCCTTTGTGCTCTTTGTTTATTCAGGAGGAGAGGAAAGGCCTTTTGCTGTTTTCTTAAATCCGAGTCGGTTTCCTTCAATAAATTAATATGTTCTGTTTAAGAAAACCAAATTGTGGTAGAATGGTGATATAGAATGAATACAGATATAAATACAAATATAAATAATAATACGGATGTGGATTTTAATATGAGTGCAAATACAACAATAATGAAACGTAATTTAAAAGGCAAGAAACGAAAAGAGGAAATCATCACCGGTATTTTGTCAAAGCATAAAAAAGGGTTTGGCTTTGTGATACCGGAGTCGGGCGAAGGCGGCGATGTTTTTATCGCTCCTCCTGCTATCAATGGGGCAATGAACGGTGACACCGTAAGGGTCATGCTTCTGCCGCCGGAAGAGACCACAAGATCAAGAGAAGGCGTAATTCGGGAAGTTGTTACCAGAGCTGCGGAAGAAATCGTAGGCACCTTTGAAAAAAGCAAACGATTCGGATTTGTTGTGGCCGATGACAGACGGTTCAATGATGATATTTTTGTAATGAAAAAAGACTTCAACGGCGCAAGAGCAGGGGATAAGGTAGTTGCCAAAATTACAAAATATCCTGATAAGTCAAACAGTGCTGAAGGCCGGATCGAAGAAATCATAAGCAGAAGCGGAGAGGCTGGAGGCGATATTAAGGCACTGATCAGACAGTACCATCTGACCCAGGAGTTCCCGGAAAAGGTAGAAGAGGAAACCAAAAAAATCCCTTTAAAAATATCGGAAGAAGAAATACAAAAAAGGACCGATTTAAGAGATAGAACCATTATAACGATGGATGGGGCGGATGCGAAGGACCTTGATGATGCAGTATCTGTGGAAAAACTTGAAAATGGAAACTACCTCCTCGGTGTTCATATTGCAGATGTAAGCCACTATGTAAAAGACGGCTCCCAACTGGACAAAGAAGCGCTGAAAAGGGGAAACAGCGTCTATCTCATAGACCAGGTGATTCCGATGCTGCCAAAACTGCTTTCCAATGGGATTTGCAGTTTAAATCCAGAAGTAGACAGACTGACCTTATCCGTCAATATGGAAATTGACAGTAAAGGAAAAGTCGTAAATCATGACATTTATGAGAGTATTATTCATTCGAAAGCCCGAATGGTGTACGGAGATGTATCCGATATTCTGGAGAAAAATGAAAAAGACCTCATTGAGAAATATAGGAATATTTACCATAATATTCTATTGATGGATGAACTGGCAAAAATACTGAGGACAGCGAGAGATAACAGAGGAAGTCTTGATTTCGATTTTGATGAGGCTTATATTAAGCTCAATGATCAGGGGATTCCTACCAGTGTGGAAACGGCTGAACGAAGGGTTGCAAACAGAATCATTGAAGAATTTATGCTGATTGCAAATGAAACAGTGGCAGAGCATTTTTATTGGATGGAAGTACCGTTTGTATACAGGGTGCATGAATCACCTTCCCTGGAGAAAATTGAAGAATTCAAACGGTTTATCAGCAGTTTTGGATTGATCCTTAAAGGAAATCCGGATAATATTCACCCGAAAGCGCTGAATGAGATTATCAAAAAAGTGGAAGGGAAACCGGAAGAGCATGTAGTAAATACAGTGATGTTGCGCTCCATGAAAAAAGCGTTCTACGGAACAGAATGCGAAGGGCATTTTGGCCTTGGTGTAAAATACTATTCTCATTTTACTTCGCCAATCAGAAGATATCCGGACTTGATCATCCACCGTATCATAAAGGAAGCAATTCAGGGAAAACTGGATGCGAAGCGAATCAAGTCACTGAAAAAGAAAACGGAAAAAGCAGCGGATATTTCATCCGGAACCGAAAGACAGGCCCAAGAGCTTGAGCGGGAAGTGGAAAAGCTGAAAAAGGCCGAATACATGTCCTATCACGTAGGGGAAGTGTATGACGGCATTATCAGCGGCGTAGCGAATTTCGGATTCTTTGTTGAAATAGAAAATACAATAGAGGGTATGGTCCGGGTCGACTATCTGAACGATGATTATTATGATTATGAGGCGACAAAATACAGACTCATCGGTAGAAGAACCAATAAGATCTATGGCCTCGGAGATAAGGTAACTATAAAAGTCCATTCGGTGGATTTGCTCAACAGAGAAATCAATTTTACTGTAGCAGAACCAAAACCGAAGCGGGAAGATATCTCTAAATATCAGTATCAATCGTAAAGAAGTTGAAGGCTACTAGTGTTAGTTAAAAAAAAGATTTAAAAGTTTGAGCCGCTGGAGTCCTGAGTTGAATCAGAATTCCAGCGGCTCTCTTTTTCGTTTGCATTAATTCATAGTGCTTTGTTTCGAGATGGCAGAAAGAGCGTCTCCTGCCTCATCTACATAAATCTGTTTTCTGGCGATATCTGCCATAGCCAGCATTCCAACAATTTTATTGTTTTCCACAACAGGCAGCCTTCTGACCTGGTATTTTGCCATGAGCAGAGAGGCTTCGTGAGTATCCATATCAGGTTCTGCAAAAACTAAATGTTTTGTCATGATATCCTGAGCTGTTTTAGGGCCCTCACCGTTTGAGACGGCACGGATTACGATGTCACGATCTGTGATGATACCCAGGGCCTCGCCGCGGTCATTGCATACCGGTATGGAACCAATGTTCTCCTGTTTCATTTGCTTCGCAACCTGCTCTATGGATGTTTCTGGTCTCACACAGGTTACGGAAGTAGACATTAAATTTTTAACTCGCATATAGGCCTCCTTCATATTCGCAGTTCAATCATTTTTCTTAGATTGCCCTTTTTTTATTGAGAATATTCGAATCAGCCGACTTACACGAGAGATCGCTTCCTTGAATTTTTATCCAACTCTGACGTTACCTTGCTCTCCAGAAAGAGGGAGAAAAAAGCATAATAATTGTAAAGAGTTCAAGACGTCCTGCAATCATTAAAACCGCCATATAAAGCCGAATCGGAAGAGAAAAAATGCCATAATTGCCGTTTGGACCCAGCAGATTCATTCCAAGCCCAGTATTTGAGAGCGTACTGGCAGCAGCGCTTATGGATGTCAACATGTCATGATTTTCCCAGGATATTACAAGAGAACTGAAGATCAGGACGGTAAAATACAAAATTGTAAATGAACTGACCTTGGAGACAGTATCTGCAGCGATAATTTTGCCGCCTACTTTTATTGGCACCACTGCATTGGGATGGAGTCTTTTATATATTCCTCTTACGATCAGCTTAAAAAGGATGATGAAACGAATCACCTTGATGGAACCGCAGGTAGAAGCGGAGCAGCCTCCGATGAGCATCAGGCAAAACAAAATCATCTGGCTGAAGGATGGCCAGAATGTATAATCTGCAATGGCGTAGCCTGAAGTCGACATAAAGGCTGTAGCTTGGAAAAAGGCCCTTCGTGCTGAGTACGCAAAGGAATCGTAAGTTCCGGTCATATATAAATTCAATGATATCAGTAGGGCGGAAATCAAAAGGATCGTAAGAAAAATCCTCAGTTCGCTGTCCCTGAAGAAATCTTTTACTCTTCCTTTCAGCAGCTGATGATACAGAATAAAGTTGATGGATGCAATTGCGCTAAACAAAATAATAATAAATTCGATAAAGAGGCTGTCAAAATGAGAAATCCCGTTTTTATAATTGGAAAGTCCGCCTGTTCCAATACTTCCAAATGTATGAATCAGGGAATCAAAGAGGTTCATACCGCCTAAATTCAGCAATATGATCTCAATCATTGTAAATGACAGATACATTAGATACAGCCTGCGGGCAGAATCTGCTATTTTTGTAGACATTTTTTCCACGGTTGGCCCGGGTGCCTCGGCACTGGCGATCTTAAGCCCTCCAATTCCAAGAGCTGGTAGAAGCGAAATTGCTAGAATCAGAATTCCCATGGCACCAAGCCAATGACTGAAGGACCGCCAGAACTGGATTGATTTCGGCATAACAGAAAAATCTTCAATGATTGAAGCTCCGGTGGTGGTGAAGCCTGAAACTGATTCGAAATATGCATCAAGATAGGAGGGAATAACACCGGAAAATAAATAGGGAAATGCACCGTAAGCAGAGGCGATGAACCAGCACAACGCAGCGATCATATAGCCATCCCTGATTTTTAGTGTGGTGGATTCGGTACGGATAAAAATTAATACGAGTAAGCCAGGCGGTAATGCGATGAGAACCGACTTTAAAAACGCAATCCCCGCTTCCTTTTCGTGATAAATCAGAGCAACGGTAAGCGGGAGCAGCATTGATAAGCCGATCATGATGGAGATTGTACCGATAATACGGATGATTACTCTATAATTAAACGACATAGGCTACCTCACTTATCAGGATTCCAAAAATGTCTGGTAAACAAAAGAATAATGGTAAACAGTTCTAAACGGCCAACCAGCATAAGGATTGACAGTAAGAAGGTGGACAGGTCAGAAAAAAGACTGTAATTCAAAACAGGTCCAACTAGGTTAAATCCAGGACCGATATTGCCAAGGCAGGCTGCTGCGGCACTTGAATTCGTTATTAAATCAAAGCCCTCAAGTGAGAGCAAAAGCGTCGCTCCAAAGAAAATTCCGAAATAGAGAAAAACAAAGCAAACCACCGCTGATATGGTGTCACTTGAGATTGGCTTGTGGTTGACTTTGATCGAAACAATCGCTCGAGGGTGCAGCCGCACTGCGATTCCCCGTTTCAGAAGTTTGAACAGGATCAGGATTCGTATTACCTTGATTCCTCCTGCAGTAGATGAGGAGCAGCCTCCGATAAACATGAGGATAAACAAGATCATCTTGCTGAAGGTCGGCCACACATCAAAATTGGCAGAGGCAAACCCAGTTGTAGTCATAATGGATGCACTTTGAAATATCGAGTACCGAAAAGATTCTCCCAGCGTATCATAGCTGTTGCTGGACCAAAGGTTCAAAGCGATCAGCAGGATAGCAGAGCCTATGATGATGAGGTAGCAGCGGATTTCGCTGTCAGAAAATAAATCCTTCCAATGACCTCTGAGGGCATAATAGTATAATGAAAAGTTCGTTCCAGCCAGAATCATGAATACTGAGATGATGATTTCAAAATACAGATTGTTATAGTGAGCAATGCTTACGTTGTAGTTGGAAAACCCTCCGGTCCCTACAGAACCAAAGGTATTGATCAGAGAATCAAACAAACTCATGCCGCCAAGCATCAAAAGGAATACCTGAAGCAGAGTCATTCCAATATAAATCAAGTAAAGAATTTTAGCGCTTTCTGTCATTTTGGAAGTGAGCTTTCCAAAGGTAGGACCGGTGGTTTCCGCTTTTGTTATTCTCTGTCCGCTGATTCCAAGCATGGGAAGAAGCGCCATTGCAAATACAATGATCCCCATTCCTCCGATCCAATGGGTAAAAGAGCGCCAGAAAAGGAGACCCTTTGGCAGGATCTCTACGTCCGTTAATATGGAACTTCCTGTGGTGGTAAAACCGGAAACCGTCTCAAAAAAGGCATCGAAGAAATTGGGAATATAACCTGATAATATAAAAGGAAAGGAGCCCAGAACGGAGCAAAGCGTCCAGCACAGAGCTACTATGAAAAATCCTTCTCTGACTTTTAAATGATCAAATTGTGCTTTGACTCCTACAGCGATCATACCGCCTGCAAACAACATTGGCAGAATCGTCGTGATAAAAGCCCGCATTGTTTCTGTTTCGCCGTAAAGGAAGGCAACCAAAAGGGAGGGAACCATAAGCACAGCCATCATGACAATGATGATTCCGGATAATTTGAATATTGCTTTGTAATTGAGAACCATGTTGATTAAGACACCCCTATTTGAAAAAGCCTGTCCTGCCCGAACGTATAAATTTCTCAAGATTCGGGACTTCTGATAGCAGGCAGATGATGATAACGCGGTCATCCTTCAGAATTTCAGTACTGCCTTCAGGAATGATGGCATCGGTACCGCGGTGGATCGCTGCAATCATAACTCCGTCAGGCAGATCAAGATCTTCAATGGGACGATTTGTCAGGCGCATGTGATCGTCTGCAATGATTTCAATCATTTCAGCCTGACCCTGGATGAGCTGGGATGATATTACACGCTTGGAACCTTGAATAAAGCGCAGTACATGGCTTGCAGTCATATCAAGAGGATTCAGTGCTACATCGATTCCCATGCTTTCAATGAGCGTTGCGTAACTTTCTCTGCTGACCTTAGCGATGACATCCTCAATGCCGCGCTGTTTTGCCATAAGTGCCAGTAAGAGATTTTCTTCGTCAAAGCCTGTGGCTGTGACCAATGCATCCATTTCATCAATATTCTCTTCCTCCAGCAGGCTCATATCTGTAGCGTCTCCATGAAGGACAAGCACATCATCCAAATGATTGGACAAATACTGACACCGCTCCTTGTCTCTGTCAATTATCTTAACAGAAATGCCAAATTCAGAGAGCTTTTGTGCAAGATAAAGCCCTGTCTTGCCGCCTCCAAGAATCATAACCTTTTGCAGATTTGTATATTTACCCTTTACATGAACCTGTTGATTCAGGCGCATGATAGGGGTTTTTTCTCCAACCACATAGAGGGAATCATCCTTCATGATCTCGGTTTCTCTTTTGGGGATAATTACCTTGCCATTTCGCGAGATTGCCACCAAATGCATGTTGCCGAGTGACTCGTTAACGAAATAAACGGTTTTTCCAATGAGTTCAGGCATTTTCTCTGTAGAGAATTCTACCAAAGATATTTTTCCGCTGGTGAAAATACCGTTGCTTAGTGTATATTTCTCAACGAGATATTTATAAATTTCAATGGTAATGGACAAATCGGGATTCACAATATAGTCGATATTCATCAGATCCTTCAGAAAGTCCAGCTGATTCATGTGCTCGGGATCTCTTACTCTGGCGATGACCTTTTTACACCCCAGCTTTTTTGCGAAGGAACAGATTACGATGTTTTTCTCATCGGTGTTGGTAGCAGATATCAGATAATCGTATGTATCGATCTCAATGCTTTCCAGCAGGCTGATCTGCTTGGCGTTGCCAAGAACCGTAAGAATATCCATCTGTGATGACAGCTTCTGAAGCAGAGCTTCATTTTTATCTATAATCGTTACGGAATGGTCACCGCCCAAAATCGCTTCTGCAATTTTGATCCCGAGCTTTCCCGCTCCGACAATGGCAATTTTCATTTTCTAACCTCTTTCAAAAAGAATGACTTTACAATAATATCTAATATTGTATCCTTATTTGCTGTGAAAGCAATATATTTTTCCTTTTTCCTGATAAATTTATCAGATCCTATTTGTTATTCTCTCAAAATAGTCTAAAATAAACCTATAGAAATATCTAAGCATTCTATCCCGATATCAAATTTTCGGGTAACAACTGGCATTATAACTGCTGTGATCTTATATAAAACGAGGTGGGAATTTTGAAAATTAAACGACTGATAGGCGGTAATCTGGAAAGTAACGGTTATGTGATCTACGATAGGGAACAGGGTGAATGCTTTGTGGTAGATCCGGGCTATAACGGAGAAAAATTCGTAAAGATCATCAAGGAACTGGGATTGAACATGAAAGGGATCCTTCTGACCCATCATCATTATGACCATGTGGGCGGTGTGGATAAGATCAAAGAGATGACAGGCTGTTCCGTATACATTCACAGGGCTGATGCCGACATGTATAAAAAGTATGCAGAAGTGCTTTTAGAGGATGGGGAGCTCCTAACCCTCGGAGAGGAACAGATCAAAGTAATCCATACACCGGGTCATACTAACGGTAGTGTCTGTTTTTATTCAGAGCAGAGCAAGCTTGCCTTTACCGGGGATACGATCTTTAATGTAGATCTGGGTAGAACGGATCTCAGCGACGGATCACCGTCAGCAATGGAACGCTCCATTCGAGATATTATCAATCTGTGGAGCAATGAGATTATCATTTATCCGGGACATGGGGACTCCTGCAATATGAAATATGTCAGGAAATATAATCAGGAATTTCTGGATGCAATTGGTTAATTCCGAATTATTGAAAATATGATTGTGGGATATCAGTTTGATCACACAACTGAATCTTGTTTGGTAACTTTTGTGTTGGGTAACAGGATGGGTAACTTTGTGAATTGACAACGGTGCTGATGCATCCTATAATAAATCAAAACTATCCGCTATGATGAGAAGAGTAGAAGGAGCAGATCCTAACCAGAGAGAAAGCATCGCAGGCTGAAAGTGCTTTTGCCTGGAAATCCCTTTGAAAACCGCCTCGGAGCAGGAACGGTGATTCCGTTATCATCACAATGAGTTTCAATTAGGGTGGAACCACGGGTATTACTCTCGTCCCTTACAGTTTTGTATAGGGCGGGAGTTTTTTTTATCTATTAAAAAATATCGTTCTAATTAGATAAAAAAAGGGAGTATATTCTTACATTGCCTTAAGTGATATAGAATAAAGCGCAGATGATTGGAGGATTTAATATGTTTAAAGTGACTTGGAAAGACGGAAATACAGGATTGATTGATTTTAACAGTGAGGTGGGCAGATCAGCGTTTCGACATACCGCATCCCATATTCTGGCCCAAGCGGTGAAGCGGCTTTACCCCGAGGTGAAGCTGGCCATAGGGCCTTCTATTGAAAACGGATTTTATTACGATTTTGACAGCGAGATGACCTTTTCGCCTGAAATCCTGCAAAACGTCGAGCAGGAGATGGGAAAAATCGTAAAAGAGGCCATTCCAATCGAGCGAATTGCTCTGTCGCGGGATAAGGCCATAGCTTTGATGGAGGAAAAAGGGGAGGCGTATAAACTGGAACTGATCCGGGAGTTGCCGGAAGAGGAAGAGATTACCTTCTTCAAGCAGGGGGAATTTATCGATCTTTGCGCAGGGCCTCATTTGACCTCAACAGAAAAGGTAAAGGCGTATAAGCTGACAGGGACAGCGGGTGCTTATTGGCGCGGAAGTGAAAAAAACAAGATGCTGAAAAGGATCTATGGAACTGCATTTCCGAAGAAGAGCGAGCTGGAAGAATATCTCGCTCGGGTGGAAGAGGCGAAATTGCGGGATCATAATAAACTCGGGCGAGAATTGGAGATGTTTACTACGGTAGACTATATCGGCCAGGGTTTGCCCATACTCATGCCGAAAGGAGCGAAGGTTATTCAGATCCTCCAACGTTTTGTTGAGGATGAAGAGGAGCGCCGTGGATATCAGCTAACCAAAACACCCCTGATGGCGAAAAATGATCTTTATAAGATTTCCGGGCATTGGGACCATTACAGAGAAGGGATGTTCGTCATGGGAGACGCAGAAAAGGAAGAGGGTGAAGTTTTTGCGCTCAGACCGATGACCTGTCCGTTTCAATTTCAGGTGTATCTGGCGAAGCAGAGAAGCTACCGGGATCTCCCCATGCGGTTTAATGAAACATCCACCCTGTTTCGAAATGAGTCCTCTGGAGAGATGCATGGGCTGATTCGAGTGAGGCAGTTTACCATTTCAGAAGGTCATATCGCCTGTACTCCGGACCAGCTTGAACAGGAGTTTGCTGATTGCGTTGATCTTGCAAATTTTATGCTCACAACAGTTGGATTGGACGATGATGTTTCTTATCGTTTCTCTAAATGGGACCCTAACAACAAGGAGAAGTATATCGGATCCGAAGAGCAATGGGAAGAGGCTCAAAATCGGATGAGGCAAATCCTGAACCATCTGGGGCTCAATTACAAGGAAGAGGAAGGCGAGGCAGCCTTCTATGGTCCCAAGTTGGATATCCAGATTAAAAACGTCCATGGAAAAGAGGATACCCTGATCACGGTACAGATTGATTTTCAGCTTGCAGAAAAATTCGGAATGCAGTATGTTGACAGCGACGGCCAAAAAAAGTATCCTTATGTGATTCATAGAACCTCAATTGGATGTTACGAAAGAACCCTTGCTCTGCTCATTGAGAAATATGCAGGAGCATTGCCGGCATGGCTGGCTCCGGTACAGGTTAAGATCCTGCCTTGTAGGTTTGTCAAACATAGGTTACACCGTCTATCAAAAAATCCATGAGAGTCTGCTTAGGAGATTTCCATCCCAGAGGTCTCATAGGGAAACGGTTG
>JARBUO010000240.1 GCA_029239605.1 Bacillota bacterium
CTCTCTGGGGTGAACCACAGAGCTGTTCAGGTTTCCGACAGATATCGTTTCAATCATGATGATTTCATTCTTGGTGTTTAAGAGCAAGACCTTAAAATACTCTTTTTTCAAATATCTCATCTCTTCCAGAAATAAGGAAGCAACCTCACCTGGTGATTTGATATTGATCTTTTTTCGCTTCGGCTTTGTCGCAATTCGTTTTCCCAGTTCGATTGCTGCAATGATCTGACAGGATTTTGCCATGCCCATACCAGGAATCATAGTTAACTCTTCCGGCAGACATCCAGCCAAATAAGAGATTCCCTCTTCTTCCATAGACAAGATACGGTTTGCAAGCGTGACCGCTGACATTTCCCTGGTCCCTGTCCCAATAAGAATCGCGAGCAGTTCCGCATTGGACAATGCTCCAGCGCCACTCTGTATCAGCTTTTCTCTGGGTCGTTCTTCGGAAGGCAGTTCTTTAATCAAGGTATTCTTATTCATGTGATTCATCACGTTCCCCCTGTTGTTTCCTTTATCCTCCCTTTTGCATTGATCGACAAAAAATAACATAGCTGCACTGATCAATCAATGCCTCTCTTATCCAAAAAATACAACATGTCTTTATGTCATATTGCCCCTAAACTCGTTATTCCCATAAGTATTTAATATTTTATCATTTTGCCTCATTTAATACAATTAGAATTGTTAAAATTTCAAATAAAATCATTTCTTGTCGGTATTTGTCCAATGAATTTCCAGATGGCTGACAGCGCCAGTCATGTTATATTTTGACAGCCTCGCTGATTGGGCTTATAAAATATTTCCTTATATATTATTGACCTGTCGACACATAATAATAATGAAAAAAAAAGATTTAAGTATTTAAGGAGGTAATTATGGATAAGTCAAATAAAAATCATAGTATTAAATGTACTGTAGATTCTTGCAAAAATCATTGTGATAGCGGTGAATACTGTGCTCTAAGCCAAATTCAGGTAGGTACTCACGAAAAAAATCCAACAAAAGATCAATGTACTGATTGCCAATCCTTTGTAGCCATGCGTTAATTAATTCATCGAAAGCTTTGAAAAGGCCAGCATAACACAAGTTAAGCTGGTTTTTTCAATTCATTTATTGAGGCTGTGGAAAGCAATGAAATTCTGTTATATAATATCCATTATAATAAACGAAAGGCGGCTTTTATGAATACACAAATCATTCTCGCATCCTCTTCTCCCAGAAGAATCGAAATATTAAAGAGCAATGGAATCACTCCTCTCATCATTCCACCTTCAGGCGTCAGTGAAGATCTTCCTTTGCCCGTTTCAATGGAACAGGCTGTTATGTATCTTGCGCTGAAAAAAGGGCTTTATTCAGAAAAGCAATATCTCGCAGAATATGGAAGCGAATCTGTGCCGGCAGTGCTCATCGCTGCAGACACCATCGTTTATAAGGATGGTATGATAGGAAAACCCACAAGTCGCAGGGATGCTGCTGAAACGCTGAAACGCTTAAGAAACACCAGTCATTTTGTTGCAACTGGAGTTACTCTGATTCGTCCTGGAACGAATCAGCGAAATGTATTCTGTGATGTGACTGAGGTAGTCTTTAAAGATTACAGCGACCACGAAATTGAACACTATTTGGATACGGACGAGCCTTGGGATAAGGCAGGAAGCTATGCCATTCAGGGATATTGGGGAAAGCACATCGATCATATCGTTGGTTCCTTTGATAATGTAATCGGTTTTCCATGGAGCAGCATTCACTCCGTTTTATCCAGCCAGTGGCCCGATATTAATCTTCCCATCCCATCTTTCAATGCTTGAGGAATGAGACAGGTCTTACTGTCCTCTTTTTACAAAGACAGGCACTATTCCCCCTAAAAATGCATATAAATCTAATACTATTTTCGAATTAACTAAAAAAGAAATAGTATAAAACTGTTCCTGCGAGAGAACCACCGGGACAGTATAAACATTTGATATGCACTGAAAGGGGTTCAATTATGAGCATTTCTTTAATACTCACATCCCTGCTGTTATCCAACCCGCTTGCTTTACTTTCTTCTTACGTGTCAATGGGAAATTCCTTTCCCCAGCCTTTGTCTGACACAGAGGAAACCTATTATCTTTCCCTCTATGAGCAAGGGGACAAGGAAGCCAAAAATATCCTTGTGGAACGCAATCTGAGGCTGGTGGCGCACATAGCAAAAAAATATGCAAATACAGGGAAGAATCCCGACGATTTAATTTCCATCGGCACAATCGGTCTGATCAAATCTGTAAACACCTATAACCGAAATAAAAGCGTCCGATTAGCAACCTACGCTGCAAAGTGTATCGAGAATGAAATTTTGATGAATATCAGAACAACGAAAAAGACCAAGATCGAAATTTCTCTCAATGATCCGGTTGGTACTGATAAGGATGGAAATGAAATCAATTTTAACGACATTCTCGGTACAGACACCGACGCGATCATCGATGATATTGACAACAAAATGCAGGTTAAGAAGCTTCATGAAGCAATCTGTCATCTTTTGAAGGATAGAGAAAGACTTGTAATCGTAAAGCGCTTCGGCCTTGCCGGAGAGTGTGCCAAAACGCAGAGAGAAGTTGCAAAAGAGCTGGGGATATCCCGATCCTACGTGTCAAGAATAGAAAAAAAGGCAATCCTGAAGCTTAAGGATGCCTTTTCTGAAGAATACGATCTTTAGTTTACTGAAGCGTATGATCTCTCAAAATTTTAGTAGAGATATTCCGCCATTTGACGGAACAACGGAACTGCAGAAGCACGGCCGGACCCTCCGGATTCAATGAATACAGTAATTACATATTGAGGGTTCTCAACCGGAAAAAAACCGGTAAACCAACCATGGACCACCATTT
>JARBUO010000097.1 GCA_029239605.1 Bacillota bacterium
TTGCAGCAAGAGGCGGATCCCATGTGGATGTGCTTGAGGCTGTAAAAGCTGATTTCGAGGCAGAAAACAACTGCACCATCGAGATCCTTGGCCTGGAAGCGACCGATCTCAAACAAAAAGTTTCTCTTGATTCCCAAAATGCCAAGGGCGCCTATGACCTTGCCATGGCAGATGACCCATGGATGCCCGAATGGTGCGAGGCTGGAATTTTCGCAAATCTGACTGAGCTTGGATATGAGGCTGATTCTGACTTTGTCAAGGCTTCTCTCGATATCGGCCGTGATCCTTACGGCGAAGGCGATCTGTTTGCACTGCCCTTTGCAGGAAATGTACAGTTATTATTCTATAACAAGAGCGTTCTGGAAAGTGCCGGCACACCGGTACCCGAAAGCTGGGAAGATGTATTGAATATTGCGAAGGCCGTAAACGGCAAGGACGGCAAGGTTGGCTTTGTCATCAGAGGTCAGCAGGGCAATCCTATCGTATCCGATTATCTTCCGGTCCTTTGGGCCTTCGGTGGTGATGTTTTTGATAAAGACTGGAATATTACAATTGACTCCCCGGAAGCAAAAGAAGCCCTTAAGCTTTATATGGAACTCCTGGCAAACGGAGCCAACTACGAAAAGAATGACATCGTGGCAGCCGTATCCGACGGCAAGGCTGCAATGAGTCTTGGATGGCCTTCGTGGTACATATCCGGAGAGAATGCCGCTGCAGAATATGCGTCCATTCCCTCCAAGGCTGCCGCTTCCAGCACTTCATATCCAACAGGTATGATCGGTAACTGGATGATGGGTGTAACAGCCAATTCCACAAACAGTGAACTGGCAATGAAGTTCCTGGAATACGTAACCAGCGCAGATGTTCAGAAGAAGGCTGCCGAATTCGGCGGAGTTCCAACGAGAACAAGCGTATTTACAGACAGTGAACTGGTTGCCAAATATCCTTATTTTGCGACGATACTGACAGCAACAGAAAACTCTGTTGTACGACCCAGAACACCTCTTTGGACCGATATTGAAACCGCCTACGGCGCAGAGCTGTCCAGTGCGATTTCCGGAACAAAATCTGTAGATCAGGCCCTTGCTGACGCAAGAACAGCAATTGAAGCAATCATGAAATAAACAAAATTAGAACATGCATTTCATGAGATAATCGTAAAACGATGCAGGGTCCGGGATCGGCCCGGACCCTGCAGTTTATGATTCGGTTACGGAAGGGATCAAGTTACTTCCGTATGCGAAGTTGTGAAATCCGAGGGCCTAGAGGCTCTCCCCATCGGATAAAAATAAGACGACAGCAGGGTGGAATATATGAAAAAAAGAAAAAGCGGATTTGCCTATATTATGACCTCGCCAACAATGTTAATCTTGATTGCACTTAGCATTTTTCCACTGATCTTTAATATATTTTATAGTTTTACAGATTACTATTACTTGTCCCGGAAAGACCCTTCGATCATTGGAATGGATAACTATGCAAACATCCTGAAAGATGTTTATTTCCAGCAGGCAGTCTATAACACCGTGAAATTCACCATTTTGGCAGTATTTTTCGAAACGCTGCTGGGTCTTGGGATTGCATTGCTGGTAAACAGCATTCAGAAAGGCCGCAAAACAATGCGGACCGTTTCTTTGCTGCCGACACTTCTGCCTCCCGTTACCGTTGCGTTGATTTGGCAGATCATGTTTTCCAATAACTACGGAATTATCAACAAACTTTTAAGCGGGATCGGAATTGATCCTGTAAACTGGCTTATGGATGTCAACACTGCTTTCTACGCTATTTTGGTCATTGACGTCTGGCAATACGCGCCCTTTGCCTTCCTTTTAATTTACGCATCATTGCAGGCAGTTCCGCAGGGACAGTATGAAGCTGCAAGAATAGACGGTGCAGGCATCTGGCAGCAGTTTCTTTATGTTACTCTTCCGAATATTGCAAACGGAGTCATCATGGTGGTGCTTCTGCGTACCATCGATACCTTCCGGTTGTTCGATAAAGTCAATATCCTGACAAAAGGCGGTCCGGCTAACTCAACTGCAACCATTACTCAGTATATCTTCCAGCATGGTGTCAAAGGGCTTAAGGTCGGATATGGTTCCGCGGCAGCTCTGATTATGACGGTTATTGTTTTGATCCTTGCCGGAGCGTACATTAAAAAATCCTTTGATAAACAAAAGGTGTAACAAGCGCTTTGCCTTTAGAACGGAGAGTATCATGCGGGTTCATTTTGTGAATGTTGGCTATGGAGAAGCGATTCTGATTGAAAAAGACGAATTCTATCTGCTTGTTGACGGCGGAACAAACCGGGACGAAGAATATGAAGCACCGGGTGCTGTTCGGATTACGGACTATTTGAGGCGGATAGGTGTTTCGAAAATCGACATGATCATTGCAACTCATATTCATGACGATCACATCGGTGGATTGCCGGAGGTAATCAGAAGTTTTTCGGCAGACGAAATTCTGATCAATTTGAAGCCTCCGGTTCTGGCACAGGATATGGTGGATACTTTTGAGAGCGTTCGAAAGGGAAATCTGAGCGGAAATCTGTTCAAAAGAGCCCTTTCCAGCTATGGAGAGATGGTTTCCCTGTGCAAGGAAAAGGGAATTCCAATTCAACAGATTGATGTAGATGCAGGAGCCGTTTCGCCGGTTTCCGGTCTGGAACTGGAATTTCTGACACCTGGACGCAAGCTTCAGGACGAAATGAATGAGGCGTATCAATACTTATACGCTGAACAGGATACAGAAAAAGCAGAAGCCCTCTTCTACAATATTGATAAAAGGGAGAACAGCAACAGCATCGCCCTGAGAGTCAAAGCGGGAAGAGCGGCGGTTTTATTATCCGGGGATAAAGTAGACGGGTGGGATGCCATTCTTGAAAAGCACACAGACCATTTGGACTGCGGGATTCTCAAAGTGACCCACCATGGTCAGATAGACGGACTTCCTGAGGCAATGATCAAAGTTGCACGGCCGGATCATTTTGTAATCTGTTCTTCTCAAGACCGGCGGTTCAATAGTGCTCATCCGCAGGTCATAGAACGAATTCACACCTATCTGAGGGAAAATGGGAAACAGGGAGGCGTGTACATTACAGGCAGTCTGGCTGACGCGGAAAACGCGGATTCTGCGCTGCAAAAACCCTGTGCTGTTGTTTTTGATTGCAGGGAAGACACCGGAGAAATCACGGTGGGATATCATAGATAGCCTTTTCGCCTGGAAAGGAGGGAAACGATGACGTTACTTGAAATGATAATCAGAATCGTTCTGGCCATGATAATCGGAGGGGTTATCGGCTGGGAGCGGGAAAATAACAATCGGCCAGCAGGTTTGAGGACACATATGCTTGTGGCAATCGGTGCTGCTGTAGTGATGCTCATGGGCGAGATGTCTCTGGAAAAATATTCAGAAATCACGACCATGGACCCCACAAGGCTGGGCGCGCAGGTGATATCCGGCATCGGTTTTCTCGGAGCCGGTACCATTATGAGGGAAGGGCTGACGGTACGTGGGCTGACCACTGCCGCAAGTCTTTGGGCGGTCGCCTGTCTGGGTCTGGCAGCGGGCGGCGGATTTTACGAGTCAGCTGTTCTTGGAACCATAGCAATTATTATAACGCTCACGATTTTCAATTACCTTGAGAAAAAGTTCCGAAAAGTAAAACGAAAGGGACTTGCCATAGAAATGGTTTGCTCTGATATCTCGGGCACCTTGATCAACACAAAGAAAATTGCCTCTGGCTACGATGTAATCCTCAACGATGTGGATATTGCAGAAGAGATTGGTGAAGACAAAGTTGTCTATCATGTGACCTCTAAATTCGGTTTCAACAAATCCAGTAAAAAAATAGATAAGGATGGGTTCACATCAGAGCTAAAGAAGCTGGAGGGCGTCTGCGTCACAAAGGTCAGCGACCTTTAAATCTCACAACGCCATCGCAATGTTGCTGAGAAGAAACCGCCGCAGCCGGCAGACACCGCTGTGACCGGCAGCTACGAAAACGCAGCAGCGTCGTGAAAACCGCACGTATCAGTAAAACTGTCAATTCATACCAGTGCTCTGTAACATTTAACTTAAGAAAGTAGGTGTTACAGAGTATCAGGGAAGTGTTGTTTCTGAAACGGTGCTTCCCCGGAACTGTCGGCTGATCCATCCATTCAGCCGGCGATTCCTCCATACGGCGTACCAGAAGGGCTTCTTCCGGTACGCTGTATTCAATTTTTCAAAAACTTTTCTCCTGCAGAAAGAATACCGGTGCAAAACAGGAGGAAAAACCGATATAATGATTGGGTACTTGTGGGTACTTGCATCCTACGATAAGGAGGCAAGCGCTGATTGTTAAACTGATTCTGCAGAGAAGGGAGTCCAATTATGAATCGAGACATCAAGATATTGGTAAGCGTAATTGCGGTTTTAATTTTACTTGTTGCTTTAGCCATTGATATCAATCTGCAGCGGAAGGACACCATGCCTTCCTCTTCAAAAATTCTGGGACTTGTTGTGACTGTTACTGAGGATTCCTGGAAAGACGAGCTGGAACGGTCCATAGAAGATGCCGCAGCGCGGTATGATATGGCGGTAATGCCTCTCCTGGCAGAACGCAATCAAAATGCACAGATTGACGCCTTAAGAGCTCTGATTGCTTACCAGGCGGATGTCATCGTATTTTCTCCTCTCGTGGAGAACGGCTGGGACAAGGTTTTGTCAGAGGCAAACAGAGCCGGCATTCCTATTATTGCAGTAGATAAAGCGGTGCGTTCGGGCAGAGGCGGAATTACCGCAAGCTATGTGGGGTATGATTATTATACTGCGGCAGGTAAGGCGGCGGATGCAATGCTGGAGAGTATAAAAGGGGACAAGACCATTGTAGAACTTTGTGGTACGACAGGAGCTTACCCTGTTCGGGAAATCACCAGAGGATTCCGGGAGACCCTGGAAAAGGACGGACGTTACCGCATTAACTACAGTGTATGCGGGGAATATATGAGATCCAAGGGAAAGGAAATCGTAAAAGGGCTCCTGCGTAACAACTATAAAATCGACATTCTGATCTCTCATAATGATGCAATGACCCTGGGCGCCATCGATGCCATAGAGCAGGAAGGCAAAGTCCCGGGAGAGGATATTAAAATCTATGCCTTTGGAGGGGACGAAGAAGTCGTCTCTCTCGTAAAAGAAGGTAAAATAGAATATCTTGCAGCGTGTGATCCGCTTCTTGGAGATACGGTTATGGAAACGGCGGCAGCTTTGATGGCAGGCGGCGCCGATGCTGAGGACGCTTTGCGCCTGGTCAAAACAAATGTGATCACAAAGGGGGCGCTTGCACAATGATACGATACCTCAACATGACTATTCTTCGGAATAAAGACAGCATCAGGACGATGCTGAAACAGTCATATCGGACGATTATTGCAGCAATGGTGATTCCAACCATTATTATGACTGCTTCCATGATGTTGATGACGGCAAGGTACGATGATCTCATTGAGAATATCGATAAGGCTGCAGAAATCCGCGACATCGCCAAGAACCAGTTCTCCGGAGAAATCTGGAATATCGTATCGGGAAAAATGGATTTTATGGACGGAAGTCAGGGCGAAATGATGAAGCAGATGGAGGAGGGGCTCGCGGAGCTGGAGGAGAACAATGCCAACGCTGCCCGATATGTGGTGGCGGCACAGCGTGCAAGCAATACGCTGCGCTCCTATGTTGATACCCTGCGGTTCCAGACCATGAATCAGGAGGCGGTAAGCCTGCAGGAAAGCACCTATCGTGACATCACCGGGGTTGTGAGTTTAATCCACTCCGTTCTGGAACAATATATCAATGAAGAACTGACCAATATTTCGAAACTTAACAGCCGGATTCAGATGGTAGCGGCGCTGGTGCTGATTTTTACCGCAGGGATTCTGATGATGGTGATTTACTTTGCTGTGAATTCCTATCAATATTTACGGGATTCTATCCATAACCCAATCTTAAAGCTCCAGGAGATGACCAGGGCTATAACCGACGGAAACCTGGATGCCAGAGTAACCGGAAACGCAGTGGCTGAAATGATTCCTCTTACAAAGAGCCTCAACCATATGGCAGAGCGGCTGCAGCGGCTCATCGACGAGCGTATTGAGGTGGGGAAGGATTTGCAGAAGGCTGAGATGCGGGCACTTCAGGCACAGATCACCCCTCATTTCGTGTACAATACACTGGAGACCATCATATGGCTGGCGGAACAGGAACGAAATCAGGAGCTGGTGGACATTGCCATGGCATTTACAGATTTCCTTCGAATTTCTCTCAATCAGGGAAAGGACTATGTGGAAGTCAGCAGTGAACAGAAGCATGTTCAAAGTTATCTGAGCATTCAGTCTGCTCGTTACAACCGTATTATGACCTATCATATCGACATTGATCCTGCATTGGAGAAAGAATCGATCCTGAAACTCCTTTTGCAGCCTCTGGTGGAAAATGCAATCTATCACGGGATTAAAAATAAGAGGGGCGGGGGTCAGATCCAGGTTCTTGCGAGGAAAAATGATGACAATACCATGACCTTCACCGTAAGAGATACCGGTATCGGGATGATGCCAGAGCAGCTGGATCGGCTTCGGTTCAGACTGCGGGAAGGAATTCTCCCGGAACATACGGGGTTTGGCCTCTATAATGTCAACAGGCGTATTCGCCTGTACTACAACAGAGAATTAGAAATAACGAGTGAATTCGGGCAAGGGACAAGCATCAGCTTTACCCTTCCGTGCGGGGAGAAAAACAATGATGAAACTGTTTGTAGCCGATGATGAAGATATCATCCGTGCAGGAATAAGAAATTGTGTTGAAAAGCAGGCCGAGTCCTTTACCATCTGTGGTGAGGCGGAGGACGGAGAAATGGCCCTGCCTCTGATACAGGAATTAAAACCGGACATCCTCATAGCTGATGTGCGTATGCCCTTTATGGATGGTCTTGACTTGGCTGCGCTGGTGAAACGGACCATGCCCTGGGTGCATATCATCATCGTCAGCGGTCACGATGAATTTGAATACGCACAGAAGGCCCTCAACGTGGGTGTGGATGCGTACATTCTGAAACCGGTGAACTCTCCGAAACTGCTGGAGGTTCTGAATGAGGTGGCAGAACGGATTGAAAGAGAAAAGAAAACGTATCTGGACATCGAGGAGAGCCTAAAGCGGGATGAATTGGAAACCACCATTCTTCGGGAGCATTTTCTCAGTGAACTGGTGGTGGGTGCCATCGGTTTGAATGAAGCGCTTCAGGCAGCTCAGCGCCATAAGGTAAGTCTGATCAGTAAAAAATATGTGGTTTGTCAGGCTGCTTTATCGGGATTTGCTGCAGGCGATGAGCCTGCTCGAATCCGCCTGCTTGGGAATCATGTCTTTGGAGAAAGAAACGATTGCCTCTGGTTTCTTCAAAGTACCGATCAGATGGTTTTTATTGTAAAGGGAGAGCACGAAGCGGCGGTACGGGAGGCGGCCTATGAAGCAGCCCAGATTCTGCGGCATGAAATGAAGCGGTATCTATCCATGGACGTATCGGTAGGCATTGGATCCATTGTGGATCGAATCGGTGAATTGCCGAAATCCTATGCGGATGCCCGCAGTGTGTTCGGCAGCGGTCTGATCTTCCGGGGCAGTAAAGTCATAGGCTCAGAGGATGTGAAACTTGACCGGATCTCGCAAAAACAGATGCTTTCACTCAATGTTCCCCTTGGGGAACAGCTTCGTCATGCATCTCAAAAGGATCTTGCTCAGATTCTTGACAATTATTTCAAAGAAATCAGCGATGAAAGCCTTGACAGTCATCTGCTCCGGTATTATCTGTTAACGGATCTGATCGTGACAGCATCCCGCCTGACCCAGGAAAAAGGGGAGATGCAGAAGTTGATTTCCGAAAATCCCCGGCAGGTGTTCGAACTGGCATCTTCGCTGGAAGACAGCCGGGGCTTTGCCATGGAACTTCTGACAGAGATGATTTCCCTCAGGAGCGCTTCCAGCACAATTCCGTACGGGCAGGAAATCCGCAATGCCCGGGAGTACATTGATGCACATTATTCCGATCCCGATATTTCACTGCATACTGTGGCAAAAGAAGTGGGATTTTCTCCCAGTCATTTCAGCGCAATCTTCTCACAGGAGACGGGAGAGACCTTTATTGAATATCTGACCAAGCGCCGGGTTGAGGCTGCAAAGACCATGCTTCAGGACAAGAAGAATAAACTCCACGAAATCGCACCGGCCATCGGTTATAACGATCCCCATTATTTCAGCTATGTGTTTAAAAAGAACACTGGTATGAGTCCTAAGGAATTCAGAAGCAGTTTGTAAAAGCTGCAAATATTAAAGATTTTTTTCGATAAAAATTTATAACTTTTTAGCATGAATCTATATTCATAATAAAAAGAATGCATTTTTTTGATAAATCTATCAATTCCAAATTACCGCCCTTTTGTTTATAGTGGATATCAAGAAGATTGCATCAGTTGATGATGTATTGCGTAAATTACAGATAAATTTACCCAGTCATCAATTGATGCTCAACCCGGCGGTCGAAAAGGGGGCGTGTCGATGTGTCTAAGCCGCAGCGCTTCAGTAACTTCCGAATGCTGTTAAATCAGCCGGCACTGTTACTGACAATACTATTTATATTCGCTATTCTAATCATTTTCATCATCCTGCCGCTTATCAATGTTTTCCGACTTGGCTTTACAGGTCCTGACGGAGGCTTCAGTGCGGAAACCTTTATAAGAATGGTATCTGATCCCGGATATCAGAAAACCTTTTGGAACACGATGAAACTTGGAGGATTGGTAGCCTGTATCTCTACTTTTGTGGGCTATATCTTTGCTTTTGCCATCACCAGAACGGAGATGCCTGGCAAACGATTCTTCCGGGGCATCGCTACTCTGCCAATTATTTCTCCACCCTTTGTTCTGTCTCTTTCCATTATTTTTCTGTTTGGCAGAATGGGCCTGATCACCAACAAGCTTTTGAATATTGACAGCTTTGACGTATACGGTCTGGGAAGTCTTGTTGCCGTACAGTCCGTGTCCTTCTTTCCCGTTGCGTTTCTGACTCTGACGGGAATCCTGGAATCCATCGATGATTCCGTGGAAGATGCCGCATACAATATAGGCGCTTCCAGATGGCATATATTCAGAACAGTGACGCTGCCTCTGTCCCTCCCGGGAATCGGAAGCGCGATGCTGCTGGTATTTATTCAGTCCCTTGAGGATTTCTCGAATCCTGCTGTTATAGCAGGAAACTACTCCACCCTGTCAGTAGAAGCATATCGGGTCATTACCGGAATGTATGACATGCAGGGAGGAACAATTCTGGCAATCGTTCTATTGCTTCCTACTCTCACTGCATTTGCGGTCCAGCGTTACTGGATCAGCAGAAAATCCTTCGTAACTGTTACGGGAAAACCCACACAAAAACGCAGGAAGCTTCATGAAAAACATATCGTATGGCCGTTATTCGGAGCCTGTTCTCTTGTAAGTGCAGTCGTTATCCTGCTGTACGGAACCGTACTCGCCGGAGCCTTTGTTAAGACCTGGGGCGTAAACAATACCTTTACGCTGGAACATTTTAAATATGTCTTCTCCATGGGCTGGGATCCGGTGAAAAACTCCATTATACTGGCTGCTGTATCAGCACCAATTTCAGGGCTTCTGGGAATGGCCATTGCTTACCTCATCGTTCGTCAGAAATTCTTTGGAAAGAAAATCATGGAGTTCTCTTCAATTTTAACCTTTGCTATCCCGGGAACAGTCCTGGGCATAGGATACATATTCACCTTCAATCATGAGCCTTTGCTCTTGACAGGAACTGCAGTAATTCTGGTGGCAGCCTTTACCTTCCGTAACATGCCCGTTGGAATCGAGGCCGGAACCACAACACTGCTTCAGATTGATCGGTCCATTGAAGAAGCCTCCACCATATCTGGAGCCGGAGCGGGAACCACCTTCCGGAGAGTAACGCTTCCTTTGCTGCGGCAGGCATTTTTTTCAGGCCTGGTCTACTCCTTTGTAAAGGCAATGACCGCAGTAAGTGCGATTATTTTCTTAATCTCACCGAAATGGAACCTGTCCACAGCGCGAATCTTCGCACTGTTTGAATCGAGCCAATACAGCGGGGCTGCAGCATACATCGTTATTATGATCGTCATTATACTGGCGGCCATAGCGCTGATCAATCTGTTGGTAAATCTGCTGTTCAAACCGAAATATCTGAAAAGAGCAACTACGAAATGATCTGTGAAGGGGGTCGTAAACATGAGTAAAGATATAGTGGAAGATCTGAGGCAGCGTTCAAGCGGCGTCAAAATGGTAAATCTGGCAAAGGTTTTTCCGTCCCACGAGGGACTTGGCGACACCGTTGCCGTAAATCATATCAATTTGGAAATTAAAACGGGAGAAATGATGACCCTTCTGGGCCCCTCCGGCTGCGGAAAAACTACGACGCTTCGTATGATTTCCGGTTTTGAAACACCAAGCGGCGGAGAAATCTTCATCGGTGACCGATCCGTTACCAATGTTCCGCCAAATAAAAGAGACATTTCTATGGTATTCCAATCCTATGCGTTGTTTCCGCACCTGACAATCTATGAGAATATCTGTTACGGTTTACGGGTTCAGAAGCTTCCAAAGGACCAGCTCCAGGAGAGGACCAAAAAAGTCATCGAATTGATGGAACTGAAAGGAATGGAAAACCGTTTCCCGAATCAGCTTTCCGGAGGACAGCAACAGCGTGTGGCTCTGGCCCGTGCCGTGATCATAGAGCCCAAGGTACTGCTTTTTGACGAACCGCTGTCCAACCTGGATGCAAAGTTGAGAGAACATATGAGAGACGAACTTCGTGCCTTGCAGAAGCGTCTTGGCATTACAAGTCTGTACGTAACCCATGACCAATCGGAGGCCATGGCAATTTCCGACAAGGTCGTCATCATGAAAGACGGCAATATCATGCAGGTAGGAAGCCCGCAGGAGATCTATGAGTTTCCCGCAAACCGTTTCGTAGCAAACTTCATTGGGAAGGCAAATTTTATTCCCTGTGTTTACAGGGGTATGGACGGAGATTATGCGGTGGTTGCCCTTGCAGACACGGTCTATAAAGTGCCGAAGCCGGGAGTTATGAGCGGGATCGAAGCAGGAAGTGAATGCGCCTTATCGGTAAGACCCGAATCCGTCCGTCTTGTAAGAGCCGACCAGGGCAGTATCACTGGGGAAGTAACCAGAGCGGTCTACTATGGTTCCAAAGTGGAATATGAGATTAAAATCGGAACGGGACCGATCATCGTCGAGGTTTATAATCCTCAGCTTTCGGAGCGCTTCTACGAGGGAGACCGCGTCAGCATTGCGCTGGATGACGCTTGTGTCAGAATCCTGAAATAAGATACAGAGCGGCAGATAAAATTATATCTTTAACTTTAAATTGCCGCAGCAGAATTGGAGAAAAAAATGAACGACTACATCATCGGCGTGAATCTTCCGGATTCCACCGGACTTCCCCAGCTGGAGGAAGTTCTGAGGCGATATGTGACGGACGGTTTTAACGCCTGTGAGATTAATTTATCCACTTTCCCCATGATCATAGGGGGAGAGATTAAGCCCATCGTTGTGGACTACGTCAAGGAAATCCTCAGCCGATACCCTCTGAGATATACCGCCCATGCCGGATACGGGCTGGATCTTCGCAATGTGGAAGAACTGGAGATGCACCGGGCGGTGCTCTTTTCCTCCGTTGATGTATGCGCAGCTCTCGGAATTGAGCTTTTGAACCTGCATTATGAAGTACAATCCCAGTATACAGACAGGGAGAAAGCATTCTTCGATGCGCACAGGGAAGCAGCGGAATATGCAATGGTTCAGGGCGTTAAGCTGAGCGTTGAGAATATTGAGGTTGAGATAGCCCAAAAAACAGCGGATTTCGTTCGTGCTGTAAACCACCCTAATCTGGGAATGACGCTGGATCTGGGACACCTGTATCTCTCTGCGAAGCATTTTGGTTATGATTATCTGGAGACGGTAAAAGAATGTGCGCCGCTGCTCAGTCACCTGCACATCAATGATAACACCGGTGACTTTGAGATGATGCGGCTGACCAACTTCGACCTCTACAAAACCATGGACCGGAATTATCGGTTTGCTTTTGGCAGAGGGGACATTCATGTACCTCCTTTCTGGGGGAAAGCTCCTTTGAAAGAAGCGATTTCGATCATTAGAAAGGCAGGTTATCGGGGATTCTGGCTTTGTGAGTATTACAACCAAAGCTTTGTACCCTTTAACCGTGAGGTTCAGGAGCGAGTTCGAAGAGAAATTGAGAATGTGTGAGCTTAGGGTTGTATTTTGTAGACATACAAGCTGAAATGATACCAGAATCAACTTTGATTTTTACCAGCTTTTCACTAGGAGGTTAACTGATGAAATATGATTGCTACTTGATCGGGCCTGTTTCCCTCGACTATGATGAAGCCTTTGACGGTGTCGTGTATTATACAGCCGACCGGGAGAGAAGAACCGCTACAGTACGCGGAACCATGGATCCCTTTCGGGCAGCGGATATTCCAGACGTAGAAGCAGAAATTTTTCAGATGGCAGGACTGATCTACGGAGATTATGATTATGAACTTTTTCCCTTCCTTGCGAAAAAAGGAAAAGTAGCCTGCGATATGCAGGGCTTCCTGCGCAGAGCGGAAGATGGAGCGCTGCTCTTTTACGATTGGGAAGAGAAAAAGGACTATTTGCCCTACATCACCTATCTGAAGACCGATGCTGCTGAGGCAGAGATCATGACAGGCCTTTCAGACAGACGGGAGGCGGCCAAAAAACTCTTCGACTGGGGTGCGAAAGAGATCATGATCACCCATCACACCGAAGTACTAGTTTATGACGGAGAAACTTTTTATACCTGTCCGATTCGGGCGCGTAATCTCAGCGGCAGAACTGGACGGGGCGACAGCACCTTCGGCAGTTACATAACAGAACGCATTGACAAAAACATTCCGGATGCACTATTATATGCATCGGCCCTTGTATCCTTAAAGATGGAAACCTTCGGCCCCTTCAAGGGGAACCGGAGAGATGTGGAAGAATATATTCAGGAACTGTATCCCGAATATTAATACTATTTTCAGTTAAATTGATATTTTAATTTGAAAACAGTATAAGCTGTTCGGCAGTTCCTTAATATAGAAACATTTAACTATCACTTACAAAAAAGAGGAGGATGAAAATGTTTACAAAAAGTATGCGGATGTGTGCTCTGCTTTTGGCCCTCATGATGGTAGTGGCCGCGCTGGCCGGATGCGGTTCTTCCGGTTCCGGTTCAGAAAATGGAGACACCGACAACGCAAAGAAGGAGCCTGCATATAAGGAACTCACTGTATACAGCGCTCTTCCCGAAACCGAGCTGCCATTCTATTTCAATGCATTCCAGCAGGATACCGGCATCAAGGTGAACTATGTCAGATTGTCTGCCGGCGAAATGCTCACAAGAGTTAAGGCAGAAGGCGCTAATCCTAACGCTTCGCTGATGTACGGCGGTTCCAGCGACACTTACATCGCTGCAGCTGCAGATGGTCTTTTGGAGCCATATACTTCACCGGAACTTTCCAATGTTCCTGATGAATATAAGGATCCCGATGGCAACTGGTCTCCTTTCTATGTTGGAGCACTTGCGTTTGCGTGCAACAAAGACTGGTTTGAAAAGAACAAACTGGAATATCCCAAGACTTGGGACGATTTGCTGAAGCCTGAATTCAAGGGTCAGGTTTCCATGGCTCATCCGTCTACTTCTGGTACTTCCTTCAGCATTCTGGCTACGATTGTTCAGATGATGGGTGAAGACAAGGCGTGGGATTACCTGTCAAAGCTGAACCAGAATGTTCGTCAGTATACAAAAGCCGGCGCAGCTCCTCCGATGGAAGTGGCGCTGGGAGAAGCAGCTATCGCGCTCACCTTCGCTCACGATGGATTGAAGCCTGCAAATGAAGGCTACCCCATTGAAGTAGTATTTCCAGAAGACGGAACTGGCTATGAAGTAGGAGCCATTGCTCTTATTAAGAATGGCAAGGCAGAAGAGCAAGAGAATGCGAAACTCTTTGTCGATTGGGTACTGTCACAGAGAGGTCAGGAATGCTTCATCGAATCCAAGAGCAACCGTCTGCCCATCAACGTCAATGCAAAGGTATCCGATGGTCTCAAGAAGATCAGTGATATCAATGTTATCGCTTATGACGCTGTTTGGAGCGGAGAAAACAGAGAACGTCTTGTTGAGGATTTCAAAGCTAAGATTGATAACGCAGGTTCGTTAAAAGAATAATGAATTTAACCTCCGAGCCGTGCGATTTATCTTTTTCAGGGCGGAGAAATCCGCCCTTTCCTCCCATAATAGACTCCGGGTAAGAATCGGAAATCAAAGGAGGACTGTCTGTCCCGAAAGGGCAATCATCAAGTGATACAGGAAAAAAGGTGAAAACTATGTCTCTATTGGAAATGTGCGCAAGAGTTCTGCTTGCCATGGCAATCGGAGGAATTATCGGCTGGGAAAGAGAGAACAGCAATCGGCCTGCAGGTCTGAGAACCCATATGCTGGTAGCTATCGGTGCTGCCGTAGTAATGCTGATGGGAGAACTATCTCTTGAAACCTATGCAGATATCACCACAATGGACCCCACGAGACTTGGTGCTCAGGTAATTTCGGGTATCGGTTTCTTAGGAGCTGGGACCATTATGCGGGAAGGGGCAACGGTAAAAGGCCTAACCACAGCTGCCAGTTTGTGGGCTGTAGCCTGCCTTGGTCTGGCAGCAGGCGGCGGCTTCTATGAAGCTGCAGTCGCAGGCACCATTGCCATCATTATTACATTGACCATATTCGAATATTTGGAGAAGCGGTTCCGCAAAGTAAAACGGAAGGGAATCGCTATGGATATGGTATGCGCAGATATTTCAACAACGTTGATCAATATTAAAAAGATTGCTCCCTGCTATGACGTAATTCTGAATGACGTGGATATCGCAGAGGAGATTGGAGAGGACCGGGTATTGTACCATGTTACATCTAAGTTCGGTTTTAATAAATCCAGTAAGAAAATCGACAAAGATGGGTTCACTTCGGAAATTAAACGCCTTGACGGCGTTTCCGTTACAAAGGTAAAAGACTTATAACGAGACACTGATTGATCAGTGTTTCCATGAATTCGCAAGCTACATTAAAACTGTCATTTCATACAAGGAAAGGGCCGGGGGAATTGCTCCCGGTTCTTTCCTTTTTTGGGATCTGCAAGATCAAGAAAAAACAATATGTTAAAAACGGTTGACAAGTCAACCATAACGACATAAAATATGGTTGATGAATCAACGAAATGGTGGTGAAAAAATGAAATCGGAAATCATGTTGTTTCTGAAATATAATAACAAAATATTTCGATATACCCAACGGTACCTGGAGCGGGTATTAAAGAAATATGACCTGAGCAGCGGAGCTTTTTCCTATCTTTTTTTTCTGGAGCATCAGGAAGGAGTCAGCCAAAATAAGATCAGCAGAGAAATCGGCAACGATAAAGCAATGTCAGCCCGAACCATTACAAAGCTCATTGAGTCGGGACACATCTCAAAAAAAGCGGATGAAAACGATAGCAGGGCATATCAGCTTTATCTGACACAGAAATCAAGAGATATTCTTCCGGAATTGCATCGGGAGATAGATCTTCTGGTCAAAACAATCACGAAAGATCTCACGGAAGACGAACGACAGATTACGATGAATTCGCTGAAAAAGATCTTCGAACAGGCAAAACAATTACGAGGAGAGGATCTTTAATTATGGAACAGACAAAGGCAATGAACAAATGGGCTGTCTTGATGGTAGTTGTCGTATCGACCTTCATGTCAACGCTGGACAGCAGTATCGTCAATGTAGCACTTCCCAACATGGCAAGGTCGCTTGGCGTGGGGACTTCGCGAATTCAACTGGTTGCGCTGAGCTATCTCATCGTAATCTCTGGCATGGTTTTAATTTTCGGAAGACTGGGGGATATGATCGGAAAAACCAGAACCTTCCGATATGGCCTATTGGTTTTCTCCCTGGGGTCTCTGCTTTGCGGTATTTCCTACTCCTTTGTTTTCCTTATTTTTTCAAGGATCGTTCAGGCGGTAGGCGCTGCAGCCATGATGGCAAATAATCAAGGGATTATCGCTGAGGTGTTTCCTCCTACAGAAAGAGGCAAAGCGCTCGGCCTTTCGGGAACCTCTGTTGCTTTGGGGTCTTTGGTTGGACCCGGACTCGGAGGAATAATTGTGGGCGTAGCACGGTGGGAGTATATTTTTCTGATCAACGTTCCCATTGGAATCGCGGCGTATTTCTTTGCCTGCAGGCTGCTGCCGAAAGGGAAGCGTGTTTCCGGTGAAAAAATGGACGGGCTGGGGGCGCTTCTTTTATTGCTTTCCATTATTCCATTGTTTACTGCATTGAGCGAAGGGCTGAATCGAGGGTTCACGGATTCTTTGATTCTTTGCGGATTCGGTGTGTCTGTCGTCTCTTTCTTTCTGTTTATACAGCTTGAGCGGCACAGGGAACATCCCCTTATCAGACTGGAGATTTTTCAGAACCGACTGTTTTCGCTCAGCATCTTTTGCAGTTTCCTGACCTTTGTTGCGATGTTTTGCAGCAATATCATTCTCCCGTTCTATCTTCAGGATGTGATGTCATACAGCCCGCAGCAAGCCGGGCTGGTCCTGATGATTTACCCGGTGATTTTGATGGTTGCTGCCCCCTTCGGCGGTCATCTTTCTGATAAAATCGGTTCAGAGGTGCTGACGGTGATAGGGCTGTCCCTTGCAAGCGCAGGACTATTTGGTATGGGAACATTAAATAGAAGCTCATCGCTGCTTCACCTTGTTTTATTTATTGCTGTCATGGCAATTGGAATGGGACTGTTTCAATCGCCAAACACTTCTCTGATCATGTCTACCGTTCCAAAAAGTAAACTGGGAATTGCAGGCAGCGTCAATGCACTGGTTCGAAATCTGGGAATGGTATCAGGGATCGCCCTGGCCACTACCGTGCTTTACAGTATGATGAGCCTCAAACTCGCATACAAGGTTTCAGACTATACGGCAGGACAGGATCAGGCCTTTATTTACGGGATGCATGTTGTTTATGTGATTGCGGGGGGAATCAGCTTGCTTGGAGCAATCCTTACGCTTTTTCGCTTCTTGGGGAGGGAAGGCTTAAAAACCGAGGCATATGCAAAAATTCAAAACAGCTGAATAATGATGTGCAAGGGGATAGACAACTGAATTACCGCGAACAGCAAATTAGTTATAAAATATTAAATTTGATCAGGAGTGATTGAAATAAATATTTAAGGTTAAATGTTTGTATTTCAACGATATGTCGTTCAAATGCATTTTGGGCAATGTGAATTTTTTCTGGAATTCCTTGAAATTTTCATGACAATGTAGTAATTTATTTAGGTAATAAAAACACAGGAGCGAGAAATGAGAATGAAACAGATTTCAAAATTTCAGAAACAATTCCAACAACAATTCAAAAAACAATTTGCAAGAGGTACTGCTCTTGCAGTGCAAAAATATAATCAACAATTTGGGCGGAGCAGAAAATCAAAAATTGCAGCGGTAGCTGCGCTGAGCATTGCGGCACTTTCTTTTCTATGGATTCAATTCTCCGGTGCTGAAGTATACAGCCTGACCATTGGTGGAAAAGAGGCAGGGTACTTGACGGAACAGTCTTTGATCAAGCAGGCAGCGTCCAACATTAAGGCTGACTATAAAGAAAAAGGGATTGAGCTGACCATCGATGAGGAGGCGATTTCCTGTGAACCTACAGATTTGAAAGAAGGCAGCATTACCGCCTTGAATCTGGAAGATCTGAAAAACGTAATTGCTGCGTCGGAAGCATGTACTGCAAATGGATGGGCCATTAATATCGACGGTAAAAATATTGCTGTAGTAGCCTCAGAACAATCAGCAAATCAAATTCTTGAGGAAATAAAAAATCATTACCTTACAAGCGGCAGTGAGACAATCAGCACAGCCTTCAAAGAGAATGTTCTCGTTACGCAGGCAGCAGTTCGGATTGCTGCGTTCATGGAGCCCGAGAATGCAGAAGCAAAGCTTCTGGCTGGTGAAACAGCCCCCGTGGCCTATACCGTGAAGGATGGCGACACACTGTGGGATATTGCAGCAGCAAACGGAATGAGCGAAGCTGAGCTGCAAAATGCGAACCCCGGTTTTGATCCTAACAAATTAAAAATCGGGCAGCAGCTGAACTTGGTTGCACTGAAACCATATATTACGGTTTTGACAAAAGAACGAATAACGGCGACTGAGAAGATAGACTTTAATACAGTCTATGAAGAAACCAACACCTTAAATAAAGGTGAAATTAAAGTGAAAACAGCGGGTGTCTACGGTTCAAAACAGGTGAGCTCTGAAGTGACCAAGGAAAACGGGGTTCCGGTTGACACAAAGGTCATTGCATCAACTGTAATGGAAGAGCCGAAAGATCAAGTCGCACTGAAGGGTACAAAAGCGGGATCCTATATGGCCAGCAGAGGCGGCGGAAGAGCGATTTCCGTAAATGGCACCGGCAGTGAGATCGTTGCGTATGCAAAATCATTTCTGGGCACTCCCTATGTGCATGGGGGCTCCAGCCCGAAAGGCTTCGACTGTTCCGGATTCACCCAATATGTCTACGCTCATTTTGGTGGCAGTTTACCCCGCACATCTGCAGGGCAATACGGCACCGGAGATTACGTGGAAAAATCGCAATTAAAGCCGGGAGACCTCGTCTTCTTTACCTCTTCGTCACGGATCAGCCATGTTGGCATCTACGTCGGTGGAGGGAGCTTCATTCATTCACCGCAATCCGGTGAAGACGTCAAAATCAGCAGCTTTTCTTCTACTACGCTAAAGTACTGCGGTGCAGTAAGGGCGTCAAATTAATAATCATGACCATCCATAAAACGGATGGTTTGCTTTGGTCTATAAGCCTTAGCTCCGGCCAGCGTCTCAAGGCGCTGGCTTTCGTACGCCTCGCTGGTTCAACAGGCACAAGCCCATATAAAAAGCTTTTTCTTCGGGTATCATTTTGCCTTGCCCCAGAATATGCTGATATATATTCTGAACAATGGAGGCAACTAAATGGAAAGGGTTGTTATCATAGGGGGCGGCTGGTCAGGTGTCGCTTCTGCTTTGGCTGCGAAAAAAGCGGGCGCTGAAGTTACTTTAGTTGAAAAGACAGATATGCTTCTCGGACTTGGCAACGTAGGCGGAATCATGAGAAACAACGGCCGATATACTGCCGCTGAAGAAAATATAGCACTTGGAGCCGATGAACTCTTCGGCATTACGGATAAATTCTCCAGGCATGTAAATGTAGACTTTCCTGGGCACAGACACGCAAGCTTATACGATGTCATTAAGGTTGAGCCTCAGGTAAGAAGGCTGCTGCAGGAAAAGGGAATCACAATAAAAACAATTGCGCGGGCTGTTGACGTTGTAATGGATCAATGGGAAACACACGGCGGAAACAGAGTTATGAAAGGCATCATCCTCGCCGATGACACGGTAATCGAAGGAGATGTCTTTATTGAATGCACGGGTTCTACCGGACCTATGGGAAATTGCCTTACTTACGGAAACGGGTGCTGTATGTGCATTCTTAGGTGCCCTGCGTTCGGACCCAGAGTCAGTATCACACAAAAGGCAGGAATGAATGACATTATGGGGCAGCGGAAGGACGGTGCATTCGGCGCCTTCAGCGGATCAGGCAAGCTGGAGAAATCATCGCTTTCAGAAGAAATCCAGAGTAAGCTGAATGAAACAGGGGTTGCTGTGATTCCGCTCAAAGCAGAGCAGGTCGCAAAGGAAAAATTGGATATGAAGGTTTGTCAGCAGTATGCGCTGGACGAATACGCTGAAAATATTGTTCTGCTCGATACCGGGTATGCAAAAATCATGACTCCGTTTTTCCCTCTTGAAAAGCTGAGAATGGTACCTGGGTTTGAAAATGCAAGATATGCGGATCCTTACGCAGGCGGAAAAGGGAATTCCATACGGTACCTGTCCGTCGCGGAGCGAGACAACCAAATGAAAGTAACAGGCATTGAAAATCTATTCTGCGGAGGCGAAAAATCGGGATTGTTTGTAGGTCATACGGAAGCAATTTCAACCGGAACCCTTGCAGGCTACAACAGTGTTCGGTTTTTAAAGGGGATCAGGCCTCTGGAACTCCCCAAGCAGATCGCCATCGGAGATTTAATCGCTTACGCCAACAAGCGGGTAAGGACTAAGGATGGTCTGATGACAAGATATACCTTCGCCGGATCGGAATACTTCCAGCGAATGCAGGATAAAGGCCTTTATACCACCGACTCTGAAGCGGTGCGGAAACGGATCAGGAAGTATGATCTTGAGAATATTTATAAGGAACCGATTATCTAAAAAATAAGGTGCCTCCCTGGGGGTATTCCCTTGGAAACACGGTCGCATACAGTTTAACTGAAGCTCCAACGGTTTCCATGGGAATTCCCACGTCGCGGCACCTTTTTGTTGTAATCGGGCATTACAAATATTCGCGGTTTCGGGCGGTTTTCTTAGTCAGCATTCACTCCATCGGGAGCCGGATCACAAATTCTGATCCCTTTCCAGGGCCTTCGCTGTGCGCCTCTATTCTGCCGCCGTGCAGTTCTATGATTTCCTTTGAAATTGATAATCCAAGTCCAAGTCCACTGCTATTTTGCTCTGGCGCAGCCTCTGCTTGTACAAAGGGGTCGAAAAGGAGCGGGATCATATTTGCAGGAATACCGACGCCGGTATCCTTGATGCTGATCATTACTTCATTTTCTTGCCTATCCACGCTAAGGGCAACACTTCCGCCTCGATTTGTGAACTTAAAGGCATTGTGAAGCAGGTTTTCAATCACTTGTCTGAGCCTCTGAGGATCACCATTGATATAGATGTCTTCTTTCTTTTCAACCATTTGGAGGCTGATTCCCTTTTCTTTATAACGTATTGAATGGTCTTCAACTGCCCAATTTACTAATTGATTCAAATGAAACGATTCCTTTTTTAGCCGTATTTTGTCATTTGAAATCCGGGAGAGATCCAGCAAATCCTCGACGAGATGGTCAAGCTGCTCTACCTGCCGGATAAGAATATTTCTCGTTTTTTCGAATTTCTCTTTTTCAGCAACAAATTCCAAAAGTTCCAAGCCGGAAGCGATTGTCGCAATTGGATTCCTAAGCTCGTGAGAAAGGTTGCTGAGAACTTTCAGTGTACTTTTGTTAAGCGATATGCCCATTGGATTACCCCTTGTCTTCCTTCTATGAAAAGCTAGTTTCGTTTCGACAGCCATAAGATCGAAAAAGATCTAAAACTGCTTTTTACAATTTATTACGAAAACATCGATGTTATGCCAAAGATTTCAGGGGTGCCTTTTAAAAATGGCAGTACCGTAATAGAAACAGAATGTAAGAAAAGAAGGAAGGCTGGAGCCGAAAGAGCACCTACAAGAGTGCAAGAAAAAAGGCGTCTCATAATATGTAGAATGCAAGGCTTTGCTTTTCTCTTCCTATTTATTCAGTGATATGCTAAAATTTAGAGAAAAGAGGGAATCCTTATATTAGGGAAGCTAGGATTGAAGCCAGGCGCGATTGGTAAATTTTCGTTTTGCGTCATGGCCAGCCAACGAAAATATGGGTTAAATGAAAAAGGAGAAAAAAATGCGTTTAAATAAATTTATTGCACAGGCAGGAGTTGCCAGTCGGAGAAAGGCGG
>JARBUO010000098.1 GCA_029239605.1 Bacillota bacterium
ACTCGTCCAAGCTGCCTGAGGACTTTTACGATTTCTATGAACTGGGACTGGGTGAACCCATTCCGATTTCGGCTGCCAATATGCTCAATCTTGGGGATGTATTGGAACTGATCATTCAGAAACTTCCGAAAGAAGAAAGCGATGATGATGATGATACAACGAAAATCGCGGTCATCGGAAAGCCTAACGTAGGCAAATCATCTTTGATCAATGCGTTGCTGGGAGAGGAGCGGGTTATCGTCAGTGACATTGCAGGAACCACCAGGGATTCCATTGATACCCCATTCCAACGGGGGGAAGATCAATATGTCCTGATCGATACTGCCGGCATCAGAAGAAAGAGCAAAGTTACGGGAGATATTGAAAAATACAGTGTAATCAGAGCCATAGCGGCCATTGAACGTTGTGACGTCTGCCTGCTGATGATTGATGCCGCCGAAGGGGTTACCGATCAGGATAAGAAAATCGCAGGGATTGCACATGAAGCAGGAAAAGGAATCATTGTGGTGGTCAATAAGTGGGATCTCATTGAAAAAGAAACCAACACCATGAAAGAATATCAGCAGGATCTTGCAAAGGAATTGACCTTTATGTCCTATGCCCCTTCTGTATTCATTTCCGTGCTGCAAAAGCAGAGGCTGAACAACGTCATCGATATGGTGAAATACGTATCTGAAAAGCGTGCATTGAGAATTCCTACGGGACAGCTTAACAGTCTGATCGCTGATGCGACAATGATGAAACAGCCCCCTTCCGACAAGGGAAAGAGACTTAAAATCTATTATGCGACACAGGTGGGAGTAAAGCCGCCGCTCTTCTCATTCAAGATCAACGACAGAGAGCTGATGCATTTCTCCTATGCCAGATATCTGGAAAATAAAATCCGTGAAGCCTTTGGTTTTGAAGGAACCTCTATAAAATTTGTATTTCGTGAAAAAGGAGAGGAGAGCTTTGAATAATCTCATACTTGTAGTTGCTGTCATCGTATGTTACTTCATTGGCAATATTTCACCTGCGATTCTGATCGGAAGAATGAAGGGCATCGATATCAGAAAAGAAGGCAGCGGGAATGCCGGTACAACCAATGTACTGAGGGTTCTCGGAAAAAAGTATGCAGCAGCAACCCTTGTAATTGACATCTTAAAGGGCGTTGCTGCCGTTGCAATCGGCAGATACATAGGCGGTCAGAATCTGGCTATGGCGTGCGGCATGGCGGCATTGATCGGGCATATTTGGCCTATGGCTTTCGGCTTTCGTGGCGGAAAAGGAATTGCGACAGCCTTTGGTGTTCTTGTAACGCTGGAGCCTATGCTTGGTTTGCTAGAGGCAGCAGCGGCACTGATCTTCCTGATCGCTTCAAAGCGTGTATCAGTGGGATCTATCATTGCAGCAGCTCTTTTGCCCTTTGCTGCCTGGTATTTCAATCATGCTTATTTGATTCCCACCGCTGTCATTGCGGCGATTGTGATCTTTAAACATCGGGCGAATATCAAAAGGCTGATTCAGGGGCAGGAGCCAAAGATCAATTTGAAGAAGCATTAAATAGACGCTGACAATGGTCAAAGGAATTGACCCAATTGACGTACGCTTGAGATGAATCGGCGTTTTCCATTGGAAACAGGAGGATAAAAATGAGTAAGAAGATTGCTGTAATTGGGGCAGGAAGCTGGGGCACCGCGCTGGCTGTCAGCCTCAGCGGCAACGGTCATATAATTAAGATATGGGACGTGAACGCAGAACACTTAAAAGAACTGGAAGAAAAGCGGGAGAATGTAAAATATCTGCCTGAAGTAAAGCTCCCTGAACAGGTCCAAATTGCTTATACCATTGAGGAGGCTTTGAAAGGGGCAGACGTGGTACTGTTTTCAGCTCCTGCTCAGCACTTCAGAAGTGCGCTGGAAAATGCGATCCCGTTTCTGCAGCCGGAAATGGTTATCGTTAATGTAGCAAAGGGAATCGAGCAAAAAACTTTAAAGCGTTTGTCTGAAATCGCGAATGAAAAATTGCCTAATTCCAGGTATGTGGTTCTGTCCGGGCCTTCTCATGCTGAAGAAGTAGGCAGAGGAATGCCCACCACCCTGGTGGCAGCTTCGGAGGAAATTGAGCTGGCGGAATATATCCAGGATGTATTTATGACAGACAGTCTGAGAGTTTATACCAATTCTGACGTAACAGGCGTTGAACTGGGAGGAGCTTTGAAAAACATCATTGCTCTTGGAGCTGGTATCTCCGATGGTATGGGGTATGGAGACAATGCGAAGGCTGCACTAATGACAAGAGGAATTACCGAAATCGCCAGGTTGGGCGTAAAACTGGGTGCCAACTTAGGCACTTTTTCCGGACTGACTGGCATTGGTGACCTGATCGTTACCTGTACCAGTATGCACAGCAGAAACAGACGCTGCGGAATAATGATCGGAGAGGGAATGGAGCCTGCTGAGGCCACCAAAAAGGTTGGTATGGTGGTAGAAGGAATCTATACCACAGAAGCAGCCTATCAGCTGGCCCAGAAAGAAGGCGTGGAAATGCCCATTACAGAGCAGATCTACCATGTAATCAACGGTGGTTCCGATGCCAGAGAGGCAGTAAAAAGCCTAATGACCAGGCAGAAAAAACATGAAACAGAAGAACATTTTTAAAGAATGGGTATTAATAGATATTGGTAAATGAGATAAGTGAATCAATACGAATTCATTTAATCAAAACCGCTGCAGGAGAGATTTTTATCTGCCTGGCAGCGGTTTTTCTTTTCTGGGAAAAAGGGGTTTTGCCTATGAGCAAATTAGACCAGCGGAACGGAAACTGGTGACATGTCATTCGCCCTGAGCAAATTAGACCAGCGGAACGGAAACTGGTGACATGTCATTCGCCCTTCCATTATCTGCTGTCACAAAATAGGTTGCGGATAATATTATGAAAGTAGGATTCCCGGCAGTGATCAAGCTTTCATAAGGGACTACAAGGAGCGGCCAGACATATGGATGAGTGGAAGAAAATATTAATCCCGCCCGAAACGGAAATTCAAAAGACGATAGAAATGATCGATAAAAACGGAATGCAAATAGCTTTTATTATAGATGAAAACCAGAAATTGCTCGGTACAGTAACGGACGGGGATATCAGAAGAGGGCTGCTGAAAGGAATCAGTTTAAGCCACTCTGTAAAAGAAATAATGAATGAAAGACCGGTCACAATTCCGGTTATGAACAATAAAAAAAGTGTTTTACAGATATTGAAGGTTAACAAACTCCGTCATCTTCCTGTTGTGGATGGTTTGGGGAGGGTTATAGGAATTGAACGGCTGGACGAATTGATTCAACCGGAGAAAACGGATCATTTAGTAGTCATTATGGCAGGAGGCCTGGGAAAGAGACTCAGTCCTCTGACGGATCACTGTCCAAAACCGATGCTCAATATTGGTGGAAAACCCATTCTGGAAACTACAATTTTGAACTTAATGGATCAGGGTTTTCGCCGTTTTTGTATTTCTGTTCATTATAAGGCAGAACAAATCAAAGGATACTTTGGTGACGGCGCAAAGTGGGGGGCTGAAATTCTATATGTGCAGGAAGAGATGATGCTGGGTACCGCAGGCCCGCTGAGCCTGCTTCCAGTGAAAACAGATAAGCCAATCCTGGTAATGAATGGTGATATTTTGACAAAGTTAAGCATGGATCAAATGATTGCGTTCCATGAGAGCCATCATGCACATGCGACGGTTGCTGTGAGGACCTACGATTATCAAGTTCCTTATGGAGTGATTAAGGCAAGCAAAGACAGGCTCATTGGCTTTGAGGAGAAGCCGGTATATTCCAGCCTGGTTAATGCAGGTATCTATGCAATTAACCCTGAAGTTATTGAGAGAATTCCAAAAAATACATGCTTTGATATGGATCAGCTGTTAAAAAAAATGCTTCTCGATGAGGAGCCCCTATCAATTTTCCCCATTAGAGAGTATTGGATTGATATTGGGACCATGAGGGAATTCAACCGGGCAGTAGAAGAGTATAACGAGGTATTCCAATGAAAATAGCAGAAACCGGCACCGCTGGTGCTACCCTTTCTCCCAAGCTGAAAGAGCATGCGAAAGTAGTATTACAGCTTGCGATAGAAATTTCAGATACCAGAAAGCTTTTTCAAGAGATCAGGGAGATGTCTGAACTCCTGCAAGACTTGGTATGGTCTGAGGAAGAAAACCAGGCAAAGGACGAAGCTATCGAATATTTTGATGCAAGTATGCAGGCGATGGTATATTTTACAATAAGAAATCTTGAGGCTTATCAAAGGAGCACCTGGATGGAGTTGTTTCCCAGAGGAGGAGATGCAGATGGATCAGAGAGAAGCGTTTGATAGGATTAAAGATCGTTTTGCCCGAACGGCGCTTGTTTCTGTTCAAGCATACCGGGAGGGTAATGATGTGCTTGGTTTGGCAGCGTTTCTATCCAGTATGGACGATCTGGAGCAGTTGTTTGAGCTGAATTGGCGATCAGATATGAGTGAAAGTGCGTTGCCCGGTATCGTGCCAATTTTGCGGGAGCTTAAAAATAGAATAAAAAATCAGGACATTGCAGGCATAACGGATTTGATGGAATTTGTCCTTTGCCCTGCAGTAAAGGAGTTGGGATGCAGCAATGGAAATGAAGATCGCCTGTCAGGATAAAATACAGGAAATGTATCAAAAAAACATTAGAAATCTGATCCCATGGATTCGCGATCTGCTGGAGAAGGTAGATGAGAGAGATGTGTGGGAGAGAGTTGAAGTGATCAGGAATCCTGAAGGGAATCCTGTCTGCAGGTATCATGACGGCGAAAAGTGCTTTCTGATCAATGGTGAGCGGCCTTTGGAAGAAGCTGAACTTTGGTGCAGGAATCTTTCTATCAATGGAGCGGGGGGAATTTTCCTCTACGGTTCCGGATTCGGATATCCTATTTTTGAGATATTTAAAAGAAAGCAGGAACATACGGTTGTAATCCTCTTTGAGGAAAATCTTTTTCTTCTGAAAGCAATGCTTTTTTATTTTGACCTGGAACCTTTGTTAAAAACCGGAAAGCTGATTCTTCTCGCGGGGGGGATAGAGGATTTTTCAAGAGCATTTGATAAGCTATTCTTCAGCATTGTTTTTGCAAGCTGCACATCGCCGGTAATCGCATTCACACATGCTGCAAAACGCAATTTTAAGCCTATCTATCAGAAAATCAATCAATTTATTTTTTCAAGGCTTGCATTGTTTGTATTTTATATTGGAAATGATCACCATGACAATCTTGTCGGCCTGCTGAATTTACTTGCAAATAGCCGCGTGATTATGGAGAATCCAGGAATTGACTGCTTGAAAGACCGGTACCGGGGTGTTCCTGCTTTCATCATAGCAAATGGGCCTTCGCTGGACAAGAATATCGATGAACTGTATCGCATTAGAGGAAAAGGCCTCATGATATGCGGAGAATCAGCAATTATTCCACTGCTGAAAAAGCAGATTACGCCAGACATTTTGACCATAATTGAACGAACAAAATATACCTATCTTTATCATTTCAAAGATGTGATTTATCCCAGTGATATTGCGCTTCTCTGCCTTGGCCTTGTGGACCGTATGGTATTCCCATCATTCCCCGGTGAGAAAATACCCATTTTCCGCAATGCAGAGGCAATCAATCAATGGATTAACGGGTATCTTGGTAATGGAAGCGCCATTGACGCAGGGGCAAATGTTTCTCATCTCGCATTTGAACTTGCGGTGCTATTAGGTGCTGATCCCATTGTATTTGTGGGTCAGGACTATGCTTACGGTCCTGACGGCGTCACGCACAGCCAGGGAGCTGTGTATAACGAGGAAAAAGGGAGAAAGAGCCGAGAGTATCTCCAATCAATGCCCATCGTTTTGGTTGAAGGAAATGATGGAACGATGATCCCTTCCACAAAACTGTGGAAGGATTTTCGAGTTGGGCTTGAGCATAAGGTGGCATCCCATCCGGAGAAAACCGTGATCAATGCAACGGAGGGCGGCGCCAAAATTTACGGTACAATTTGCGAGACGTTATCTGATGTAATTACAAAATACTGCAATGAACCGCTGAGTAATACTGTTCACGGTTTCATTGCAGAAGCAAAGACCCTATTGAATTTCAAAGAGAAGCTGGATGGCCTTCGTCGTTTGATTCAAAGTGTTGATCAATATATTGTTACCTTCCTGAACCTGGCTATGGTTGCAAATAAAGGGAAGCTCGAAAGCAGCGAGATGATACGTCTTGCAGAGAAGGATCAGGATCAGGACCGACCGCTTCTGGAATCCGTCTACAAAAACAACATCAATCTATTCCAGAGTTATATAGCAGATGATCTTAGTCGTTGTTTTTGCCAGCAGGTGGTATTTTCTTATTATTATCTCATGAATCATCTGGGTCTGATTGATACCAAAGAAAAGATGATAGAGATCTTCAGAATACACCATGATTTTTTCTATAATCTTTATATTGTTTGCCAAAGTGTTGCGGTTCATTTTGAGAATGAAGCAGAAGCATTGAAGCAGATATTGAACGAATATGAATCAAAAGAATGGCAGGCTGCAGATGTCACGCTGGATGAAAGGGAAAAAAATGGATAGAGAATTATATGAAACACTGATGAATGATTCGTTCCTGCGCAATTTTGACTGGCTTTTGATGGATACAGACAATCCTCAGAGATACAATGAACTCGGCATTATGCTTTCAGATCTGGGAGAGCAGGAGCTTGCCTCAATGTATTTCCATAGAGGATACCAACTGATGAAAGAGGAGACGGAGCCGGGTACTGCAGCCCCAGAAGATTTGATGGAGAATTATGGATCGACCTTATACCTTCTGGGACGATTTGAGGAAGCTTTAACTGTGTATCAGGAAGCTTTGCAAATTCAGCCAGAAAACGAAGCAATCATTGAGAAGCTTGGAGCGCTGTATTACTTGCTTGGAAATGATACGTTATCCGTACAGATGTATAAAATATTAGCGGACAGAAAAGGAGAGTCTTTTAACCATGAGTAACAAAGGGAAAGGAGGCGCTTTTGTCCATGAGTGAAAGAATGAAACTGAGTATTTGCACTATGGTGTATCATGACGAAGCGAGAATCTTGGACTATTTAAAAAGCATCCAGGGAAGAGCCGATGAGATTATCTTTGCAGATTTGGGCTCCACTGACAAAACCATGGAGCATATCAGGAATGCAGGTGCGAAAGCGTATCCCTTTAAATGGAATGAAAGCAGAAGTGAAGTAAAAAACTTTTGTATGGAGCAGGCTTCTGGAACATGGATTCTTTTCCTTCAGCCTGATGAAAGGATGCAGGAGGAACATTGGGAACAGCTTGCGCTGCTTCTTCAGAACCCCAATGCAGAAGAATATCTGATCTATGTAGATCAGGGAATAGAACGAGGAATCGTTTCTCCGGCAGATTCGCTGCGGTTAGTTCGAAATCGTAAGGAATACCGATATCACTGCCGTTCTTATGAATATATTCCAGACGAAATGATCGGAAACAGGAAGGATACCGATCTAAGGATACACAAAGCAAGAGGGGGCAGGGAAAGCACCTGCGCCGAAAAAGGGCACGTAAATATATTTGAGGCTGAGCAATCTGAACTGCTTTTCGTTGATCTGAAAGAAAATCCGCAAAGTGCATACCTTCAATACAGATATGGCATCGAGTTGCTGAATCAGAATGAGATGGAAGCTGGTGCCCGTTCCCTGGAAATAGCAAGGAAAACGGCAAATGCAGATTATTTTTATACGCCGCATCTTTACAAATGTCTTGCTTGGTCTTATCTCACTTTGGATGATTCTTTGGCTGAGAGAGTTCTTGAAGAAGGTATCAGAAGATTTCCCAATTATTTGGATCTGGTGGCGCTTCGGGGCGAGCTGCATAAGCAAAGGGGCGCATATCAAGATGCCATTTATGACTTTGAAAGTAGTCTCAAGATTCTTCATAGTAAAAATGGAAAGGCAGCAGGTTCAGAGATTACCGAACCAATTATCTTGGAAAATCTGGGATGGCTTCATGATAAATTATTGTGCCGAAGGAAGGCTGCTGTCTGTTACTTCCAAGTCTTGAATCAGATGCCAGTGAATGAGCAGCATGTTCTGAGAAAACTTGGTGAAGTTTTGATCAAATCGGGAGACCGCGAGGGATTTGAATTGCTCTTCCGTGAGTTTGCAGAAAAGAAAGATCCTGAGTCAATGCTGGTATTGATGGATGTTCTTTACCGCTATCATGATTATTCAGGTGTTTTGATGTATTTGAATGATCTGGAGAACGATCTTGATCGTGAAGCGGCTGACTTTATCCGATATGGCTGCTACAAGAGACTTGGCAGGAGTGATGAGGCAAACCAATGTTTCACTTCGCTCTGCGCAGAGCCTCGTCTGTGTCGTCAGATTCATCTGCAGGAGTTGGAGGACCTTCTGTACGAGGGGTCATGGGCTTCAGTACTGAACTTTCTTACAAAAACAGCAGCAGAGGTGGCAGGGGAACCTTTCTTGCGCACCTATGAAAGAATATGCAAATGGTGTATCTCAGAGGATGGAATGATCGGAGAGGCAGCACCCGAATTATTTGAAACGTTAACGCCAGAGGAGCAGGAAATCGCGGAAGAACTGTTAAATTACTTCTTATGGAGTAACCGGATGGAAGAGGGAAAGAAATTGCTTGCATTTGTTTTCCTCGGTAAAACAGAGCGGCAGAGAATGGAATTGATCCAGGAGCTTGCGGAACGGGAGCTGATTTGTGGTACTGGGGAAAGAGCTGCAGCGTTGGCAGCTTTTTCAAACGTCATGCTTCCCGAATCTCTGGAGGTTCACCACTGGTCCAGAAAAATGATGTCAAAACTGAAAGAATGGCTGAATCCAATCCCATTGAAGGACAGCAGATGCTGCTCATCGGCAGCTTTGGGTTTGAGAAGAGAGCTGTTTGAGACACCAGAGTATCACTGTGATATGGCGAACCGTTTTGAAGCGAACAATCAAAAAAAAGAATCCTTTTTTGCATATCTGCAGGCAATTATGAGGGATCCCTGTCATGAAGAAGCGCTCGAACATATTTCGGAATTGTTTCGGAAAGATCCAGAAGCAAGAAAAGAGGACTTGTACTCAGACCAATGGATACTTTCCGGTAGTGTTTTTAATGAAAAAACGGAATTCAGAGATTTCATCTCAGGGGTAAGTGCTTTTGCAAGTGGTGACTTTTCAAATTCCATCGAAATGTTTTGCAATTGTAAAGAATCGCATCTTATGGCGTTTGTATATTTGGCGAGTGCATACTGGATGAATGGTGAAGAGCAGGGGGCAGAACGTCTCAAGCAGAAAATAGAAACGTTGGATTTCAAAAACAAGGTATACGATCTCTGCAAAAAATCTATTCTTCACCGTCTTTTGGGATATTCTGAAGAGAACCCGGATAACGACCTGATTACGAAAGAAATCCAACGGATCAAAGGACTGTGATGGAAACGCAGAACAAAATTAAATTTCGGAAATAGGTTGTTTTTTTCATAACATATAAAAAGGCTGCCTGGCGGGAACACCGTCATGGCAGCCTCTATATTAAACTCTTTTGTTTTTTCTGTAATTATGATCTAACCGTAGTCGTTGAAGTTGAAGTTGGTGCAAAGTTATTCACCACAAGTGTAATTGGTGCGCTGGTTGGAACAAGCGATGTCTGAGTGATTCTAACTTGAGATGCAGCAACCGTAAACAAGCTGGTCTCCTGGAAAGCACCGTTGATAAACAGCAGGTAATATCCGTTGTCCGTTGCAGCAGTTACAATGTTTGAAGTTACCGCTGCACCGCTGCTGTTTGTGAACGAGGTAGAAGGAATTGTGAGCGTACCACTTGTTCTCTGAGCAGGATTTAGACGATAGAAATACCGTTCAACTTCAGGGTTCGTATCAGTTGTGGTCGAGGTTGTAGCGCTCATTACCAACTTGAATAATGACGTAGCCATTAGGCTTCCTCCTTTTTCTTGAGTTTCTAATTTATAATATGATCCGCATGGCCCTTTTGTGATATAGATATAAGGAAAGGCTTTTTCGCAGCATATTGTAGGGTTAGAAAATTAATCTTAGGAGTTCGCCCGAAATGATGCAACAAGGAATTTAATAGACCCGGCTGATGGTGAAGTTATTATCCTCAAGTGCTTCAATGATCTGCTTTATGTGGGCATGACCATTGGTTTCCACCGTAACTTCTAACACTACCTTGTTGGAATAGCGATCCAGCGCCTTAAACTGATTGTGCACGAGTTCGATGACATTTGCCCCATGCTCTGCGAGTATCTGAGCAACCTTGACCAGCTGACCCGGCTTGTCCGGCAACTCAACAGAGAAGCACATGATCCGGCCCCTGCTGATCATACCCTGATTGATAATGGAGGATATGGTGACTACGTCAATGTTGCCACCGCTGACAAGGCAAACGATATTTTTACCTGGGACAGCTCGTTTTCTCAAACCTGCCAGCGGTACTACCCCGGCGGTTTCTGCGATCATCTTGTGCTTTTCGAGAGTGATCAGCACTGCTTCCATGATATCCTTTTCAGAAACTGTAATGATTTCATCCACATACTTTCTGGCAATTTCAAAAGTCAGCTCTCCCGGCTGCCTTACTGCAACACCCTCGGCGCTGGTTTTTACAGAAGCAAGTCTTGTAATGCGTCCTTCATCCACAGAGATTTTCATTGACATGGCGCCTACCGGGACGACTCCGATTACCTTAACTTCAGGCTTCACCGCTTTGATTGCAAGGGCGATTCCGCTGATGAGTCCGCCGCCGCCAATTGGAACCAGTACTTCATCCACATGCTCAAGCTCCTCAAGAATCTCCAGACCAATGGTCCCCTGTCCGCAGAGGACATCATAGTCATCGAAGGGATGCACAAAGGTGTAACCGTGTTCCTCAGCCAGTTCCATAGCCTTACTGTAGGACTCGTCATATACGTCCCCGTGAATCACCACGTCGGAACCATAACCTTTCGTCGCTTCAATTTTTAATAGCGGGGTAACGTTGGGCATGACAATGGTTGACTTAATATTACGCCGCTGTGCGGAAAAAGCCACACCCTGAGCGTGATTTCCGGCTGATGAGCAAATAATCCCTTTTCTGCACTCCTCATCCGTTAGGTTAGCGATTTTATTATAAGCACCTCTGATTTTAAAGGAGCCGGTGACCTGAAAGTTTTCCGGCTTAATATAGACATTGCATTTGTGTTCCTTGCTGTAAAAATCACTGTAAATCAGAGGTGTTTCCTTAATAACGCCCTTCAAATTCTCTTTTGCTTTTTTGATGTTGTCCTCATGGTTGAGCCCCAGATAGTGTTTAATCTGTTCTGCGTTCATGAAATCCCCTCCTTCATGTTTGTAATTTGGTTTCGCTAATGTTTCGCATAGGATTCGTCCTATTGAATAATATTAACAGTTTAATGCTTTCCATGTGATCCGTCAATGATATTCTCAAGGACTAAGCTGCCGTATCGCCTGGTTCCAGGGATGAAATGGAGAAATCATCATGGACCCGGTGGGAATTCGGCGAAAGTTTGTAGCACTTCTGATTATAATATTGTATAATCTTAGCATCGGTTTAAAAGCAATATATCGATTCTTCGCCAGTCTCTGTTATACGTTTTTATACAGCAGACCGTCAATTGATTGCTAAAATTCATATTATTATTATAAAGAGGATACCATGGAAAAACAGTTTGATTTCAATAAAAGCTTTCATATACAAACCTTCGGTTGTCAAATGAACGAGCATGACTCCGAAACCCTTGCAGGAATGCTGGAGGAAATGGGATATAAAGAGAATCAGAGTAAGAAAGCGGCTGACGTCGCTATCATCAATACATGCAGTGTGAGAGAAAACGCAGATAAGCGGTTCTTTGGAACGCTGGGACAGTTAAAAAAGGTGAAAGAGGAAAGGCCGGATGTGATCGTAGCGGTCTGCGGCTGCATGATGCAGCAGCAGCATATTATCGATACCCTTAAAGCAAAGTACCCCTGGGTAGACCTCATCTTTGGAACACATAATCTTCATGAATTCCCAAAGCTTCTGACGAACGTTCTCAACGAAAGAAGCAAGATCGTGGACATCTGGGAAGACGGGGGAGAAATCATTGAAGGTCTTCCGGCTAAACGTATGTACCCTTTCAAAGCATTTGTAAATATCATGTACGGATGCAATAATTTCTGTACTTATTGTATTGTTCCTTACACCAGAGGAAGAGAACGGAGCAGGAGACCGGAAGAAATTGTGGCTGAGGTAAGAGCGCTTGCTGCTTCCGGCGTAAAGGAGATTACGCTCCTTGGTCAAAATGTAAACTCCTATGGAAATGGCAGTGACTTCTCGGAGGATTTTGCGGATTTGATCTATCTGCTGAATGAAGTGGATGGAATTGAACGGATTCGATTTATGACATCCCACCCGAAAGACCTATCGGATAAATTGATCGGAGCGTTTCGTGATTGCAGCAGACTTGCTGATTCCATTCATTTACCGGTTCAATCCGGCAGTACATCCGTTTTGAAAAGGATGAACCGGAAATATGCAAAGGAAGATTATCTTCTGCTTGTGGAGAAGCTCCGAGCAGCTGTTCCTGATATGGCTATTACAACGGATATTATTGTAGGCTTTCCGGGAGAGACGGAGGAAGATTTCGAAGAAACGATGGATCTCGTTCGCAGCGTGCGGTTTGATTCTGCGTTCACGTTCCTGTATTCCATCAGAAAGGGAACCCCTGCAGAGAATTATACGGATCAGGTACCGGAAGCCGAGAAACATGAGCGTTTCAATCGCCTTGTGGCAGAACTCAACGAGATTACAGCCGAAATAAATAAAACTTACGAGGGTAAGGTTGCTTTGGTACTGGTTGAGGGGCCAAGCAAAACCAATCCTGAGATTTTGACCGGGAGGACAGAATCAGGGAAACTGGTTCATTTTAACGGTTCTGATGATATGATTGGCCAGCTGATTCCCATAAAAATAACGGAAGGGAAGACCTTTAACCTCTTTGGAGTTAAGTGGGATAATTGATTGTATTACAGATTGCTTTGGATAAGAAAAAGACCGATATGGTTCGCGTATAGTATAAAATAGACATGGTTCTGATACAGCAGAAAACCGGCATGGTTCGCAGATGAAATTCACCTTGCGAGCCTACCGGTTTTTTTACTTCATCCCCAGCTTTTTTTTCATAGCATCTGGATTGAGACTGTACGCTACAGCATTTTCAGCGGTGATCAGACCTTCGGCGTATAAGTTATATATGCTGGTATCCATGCTGACCATTCCCGCATCAGCAGACGCGTAGATGGTACTGTCCACTTGATACGTCTTCGATTCCCGAATCATGGTTCTGATTGCATTGTTGCAGATCATCACTTCAAAAGCGGCTACCAGATTCCCTTTGGTGGACGGGATCAACTGCTGAGAGATAACCGCCTGAAGGACCATGGAAATTTGTATCCGCACCTGTTTTTGCTGATTGGCAGGGAATACGTCAACGATACGGTCTATGGTATTCGCGGCTCCGACGGTGTGAAGCGTGGAGAATACAAGCTGGCCGGTCTCTGCCGCAGATAAGGCAATGGAGATGGTCTCGAAATCTCTCATTTCTCCCAAAAGAATCACATTAGGAGCCTCTCTCAGCGCTGCTCTGAGCCCTCGTTCGTAACTGGGTGTATCCATATAGATCTCACGCTGAGATACGATGCTTTTATCATGTTTGTGAAGGAATTCCAACGGATCTTCGAGGGTGATAATATGCGCTTCCCGATTTTTATTAATCTTATCGATAAGGCAGGCCAGGGTTGTGGATTTTCCGCTTCCCGTAGGTCCTGTCACAAGAATAAAACCCTTTGTCTTCTCATAAAGATCGATTATTTGCTTTGGTATCCGAAGAACCTCCGGATCAGGAAGCTGAAACAGCACCACTTTGAGTACCGCAGCTTTGGACCCTCTCTGCATAAATGCGTTCACACGGAAGCGGCCTACATTTGCAAGAGAAAACGAAAAATCATCATCATGATCTTTCTCGAGGATGCCAATATCTCTATCTGCGAAATGATAGATTTGCTGAATAAGATCCTCTGTATCCGGTGGCAGCAGCTTCTCTCCAACGGATAGAATACTCCCGTTGGCACGATAGGACAAAGCTTTGCCGGCAACTATAAAAACATCAGCTGCATGATCGGTAACTGCATTTTCTAATATTTTTTTGAGTTCCAAAAAGGAGCACCCTCTTTCTAAGTCATTGAACCGCCTGCTGACTTCGGCAGTTCTCTTATTCTGTTACCTGATCATTGAACTCAATGTTGAATTGATCATAGTCCCATTGAGATGTCATGACCAGCTTTCTGACGGCTACAGTATAATCTGTTCCGCTGAATATAAGCTTTACGTGAAGCTCTTGACCATCCTGTACCGGCACAGCAAACGTATCATTTGCAGGATGGCCGGATTTCAATGCGGCGTCGGTTTCCGCCAGAATTTCTTCTGCCTTGCTGTCTGCTGAATAATATGCTGTCACGCTGTCTGCTGTTCTCTTTGTCAGCTTCCAGTCGGCTTGGGCTGTCATCAGTGCAAGAGCACCAAGGGTTGTCAGACTCAGTATTACAAAAATCATGATGATGGAAGGGCCGCCCAGCCCGATTCCCATTTTAAATCTCTTTTCCATTTTCAATTAACCTCACCTGCAGAACCGATACCGGATTGTCCGGAGTAATATTTTTTCGTCTCCAGCGTGTAAATAATATCCTCCGCATCAGATGCATCGGAAACAATATAATTTAATAAGGCCATTGCACCTGCGGGCCGGTCTTCCAAATCGATTTCAACCTTTAAAAGATATTCTGCATCCTCTTCTGTGGATTTCACCCAATTTTCATTCAGGTAGATGGATTCTGAATTTGTGCGGACCTCATCCAGTGACTTGCTTCGGTCAGTTTCAGCAGCACTCTGAACGATTGCCATCGCTCCATTCAGCGCCTTGGCATCTTCTGACAATTCGTGTGCTTTTCCGAACACCATCATAGCAATTGCTGCTGAAAATGAAAAAAACAAAACAACTACAATCAATTCAATCAGAAAAAGCTGAGATCGTGAAAATGCTTTTTTACTCATATCGTTCACCCTCCTGACCGGTTCGCAGCGATAGGGTTAGCGTTTGCATTTTTCCATTATGGTCCTCTGCCTTTATGGTTAGCTTATCTTCTGCCATCTCAAACGTTAGCCCCCTGCTTGGGAGGATCGCTATTCCGT
>JARBUO010000099.1 GCA_029239605.1 Bacillota bacterium
TGAATTTCTATTTCTATAAGTTCTTTTCTTCCACTCGTGAAACGAGTGGTTTTTTATTTCGCACGCTCTGCGTGCTCAACTCTCTAAAGAGATAATAAAGCAGCCGGCTGCGAAGCCGGCTGTTATTTTTTACACGTCGTTTAGTTTTGCTCCGCATTTCGGGCAGTAGTTTACATCAAGTTTGATACTCCTTAAAGTAACCTTCTGTTTCGGCCGATATGCGCAAAGTATGGAGCTGATTGATTTCTCATCAAAGCCGACGAAGACCTGATCTGGTTTAGAGAATTGTTCGTCGATGCAGCTGCAGCTGAATTTTTTCATATTGATCGCCTCCCTTTCGTCTGCTTTTGAATCGTTCAGCAGACAATATCTTCGAAAGTTTATTATGTCCGAAAGATCAGGCAGATATACTTTACGTAAATTTTACGTTTTCTTAACTGCACCGTGATAGTTCCCTTCTATTTAAACCATTAGATTTAAGATTAGAAGGGGGATGATAATATGAGACGAAGATACGGATCAGAAATTCTGTTTGCGATCACAGCATTCACCAGCATCATTATGATTGCTGGCTGGGTTATCTATTTGCAATAAGTTAAAAGACATTTGTGTCGCTTTATTTATTTGACAGGGACATCGGGCTTTTCCTGGCTCAAAACAAGAAGAGTCACCCGTGTCTCTTTTCATTTTTAAGCCGAGCATAGTGGTTTCTTAGGCCTAAGCATAGTGGTTTTTCAACGAAGCATAGTAATTCAGAAAAGCAAAAAAGAACAAAGCTTATTGAAAAGGCAATGCCTCAAAGCATTGCCCTCTTATTTATCCAACTTTTTTGTTTCGAGTCTGGAAAAGACACTGTTGTCTTTTCTGTTTGGGCAAGCCTCTGCCGTGCAGGTTGTGCACTCGCTAGGATCGGTTTTTTCTGGACAGAAAGAAAACCCCAAGGCCCATCAGAAACAGTGCCAGAAATAGTTCGTCAGGAATCTGAGGAATAAAGTTCTTCAGCAAAACAAAGCCGCCCAACAAAAGAAAAAGAATGCCCAGTGTTATGGTTCCGTTTCCTCTGGCTCTCCCTGTACCATTGTCATACTCCTCAGGATGATAATCACCCGGCTCACTGCCCCCCCTTTCATACCCTCCTAAGTGCTCCCCCCTGTGCGAAACTCCCAAAGGGCCTTCCGGTATGATGATAGCGGCAATAATATATGCGATGAGTCCTGCCCCGCCCATCAGGGTAAATACAACCCAGAGCAATCTGACGATAACGGAGTCCACAGCAAAATATTCACCGATACCTCCGCAGACTCCAGCCAGGACTTTATCATTTGAAGATTTATACAGTTTTCTTTCCATTTTATACCACCTTATTTCATTTCCGTAATCTTATACGAAATCGTTTCTTGGACTTTCTTTTATATTATAAAGGGTATTCGAAATCGATACAATCATGCAAAGCTTAAAGAAATATTAAAATAAGATTAAATTCTATCCCATTGCTTCCGCTTTACACACTTTTAACCATGATTTAACCCAGCTGCGATAGCCCCTTTCCCTCATATCTGTACAAAGTTCACCAATGCGAAAATAAACAAAGTGGAAATTAAGAAATCGAAGATTCCTATTTCCACATGTCGCTTCAAAGGCGACAACAGTCAAGGTGCTTTCTTTGAAACATACGAAAATATCAATTCTGTAACGATATTTCCTATGTTATAAAAACCGGATACGTACAACGATGGATTCCTCGTTACACGTATCCGGAATTTGTTTAGAAAATGGGTTTTTTCGGTCTAGGCCCTGCGCATGATGAAACTCATATGCCTGCCGCATTCTTTATTCCTGCGGTAAGAGAAGCAGTCCTCCCCATCATATGTGCAGGTACGGTCCATAAAAATTCTGTCGGGTCGAATACCAGCCAGCTCACATTGCCGTCTCACGGCCATCTGATTGTCGATGTGATATTTTCCGCTTTCACTGCGATAAGTAATCAGGTCATCTAAATATCCCAGCTTGGAGTACTGGCTGCTCACATCCTCATCCACTTCGAAGCGTGCAGCGCCCAGAGCCGCTCCAAGAAACACGGTAAGCTCTTCCGGAAGAAGTTTCTCTCTGGTTTGGATTCGGTCCAGAAACTTTGGCGTAATTTCCTTCACAGTACCCTGCCAGCCGGAATGAATGGTTCCTGTAAATCCAGACCCTTCATGGTACAGGATTACCGGTACGCAGTCAGCGGTAAAGCAGCAAAGCAGCAGACCCGGTTCATAGGTGTAAAGTGCGTCGGTTTCAGGAATGGCTGTATTCGCAGTTGCGGCACCTCGCCCCCGATCTGCAGCCACCACATGGTGAATATTGGTGCCATGGGTTTGGTTTGTACAGACAAAATCCATGAGATTACAGCCAAGCTGTTCTGAAAGTTTCGTTCTGTTCTCCCGTACGTCTGACTCCTCCCTGCATACATGCAGAGCCATATTATTGCGTTCCGGAGCGGTGTCATCTGCAAAAGTCATCCCTGCAACCACCCTTTTGTTGTTCAACCAGTATTTGATATTCACGAGGTCCCCCTTTACTCCCAGTGATGTTCCAGTATCGTTTCCGAGAAAATCCTTGCAATATCCGGATCGAATTGAGTTCCCGCATTGTTCCTGATTTCCAGCAAGGCATCTTCATCACTCAATGCTTTCCGGTATGGCCGTTCACTGGTCATTGCATCATAACTGTCCGCCACCGCGATAATCCTGGAAAGCTGCGGGATGGCGGTTCCGCGGAGCCCCTTTGGATAACCGCGTCCATCCCATCGCTCATGGTGCGCCCAGATGCATTCTGCTACGTCCAACATTTCATCTGATGCGCTCAAAATTCTGTATCCGATATCGGGATGTCTTTTAATTTCATTGAATTCCATTTCAGAAAGGCGGTCCGGCTTGTTGAGGATTCCTTCTCCTATGGCGATTTTTCCGATGTCATGAAGCAGTCCAACGACTTTCAGCTTTTGGATGTCAATCTGCGAAAGCCCCATGGCAGTTCCAATTTTCTGGCATAGTTTACTTACCCTTTTCGAGTGCTGCTCTTCCCTGAAATTTTTCTCATGAAGGGTATTAATAATCGTTCCGATAATATTCCCCCTCAGGCTCTGCCCTTCCAGAAGCTTATGTTTATACATGTAGTCTTCTGCACTTTTCAGAACTTTCATGATGTCCTCATCAGCTGCGTATTTGGTCTCCCAGCCAAAGGATATGCTGACGTTGACCGAATTGACATATTGTTCGGAATAAAGTGTCCGAATCCCTCTGATCAGGCTTTCCGCTTCTTCCCCTTTGGTATTCGGCATCAGAATAACAAATTCGTCGCCTCCCCATCTGGCAACCAGATCTTTTTCCCTGCAGGCAGCTTTAAGCGCTGCCGCTGCTTTTTGCAAAAGTTCGTCACCCTTATCATGGCCGAAAGCGTCATTGATCATCCGCAGTCCGTTCACATCACCAATAATAATGGAGATGGGCAGATTCGCTTCACAATCAAATCGCTTGATTTCATTTTCATAATATCTTCTATTGTAAATCCCTGTGAGTTTATCATAGTAATTTAGGAATCGGATTTCATCCTCAGTTTGCTTCCGCTCGGTAACGTCCCGCAGGGCAATCATATAACAATCTGCTTTTCCGGATAAAAAATGCATCACTTTGGTCATTTGTGCAGAATACCATATTTCTGTTTCATTGATCCGATACGGAAATACATAGGGAGCGATGGAATCCTCTTTTTCCAGCCGCTTAAACGCACGTTCAAGCAGGACACACAATTCATAAGGAAGGACATCGTAGTAGTAATTTCCGATGAACTCCTCCGGGTACAAACAGACCTCCTGAGAAATTGGGCGATTCCATTCCAGGAATCTGCCGGAGCGATCCAGTAGAATGATATGATCCTGCATGGAATCGAACAGCCTTGTCAGCTTGCTGCTTGCATCCAGATACATCAGTTTCGACAAGCTGCTGTCCACCAATGTCATTACGAATGCTTTATAATATTCCAGAAGGGATCGTATTTTTTCCTTGGAGATCCTTGGAACTTCCTGTAATGCAGTGAGATACGCCTGCTCATCAAAGCCGAAATCCGCAGCTTGCTTCCGATAAAAATCCAGGTTGATGAATTCATCTTCGTGAAAGTACGGGCCGATAAAGATCGTTGCAACATGCTCCTTTTCAATGATGATGGGAACAGCGGCATCCCAAAGATGATTGAGACATTTATATGCTACAAAGTCATCATATCCGATGTGCATTTTTATACATTGATCACTGATGCTGCATCGCTTGGCTGTCTCCGGGTGCTCCCTGTGAAAGACGGAACAAATGCCGTTCCACCCGGCAGAAGCGAGAGCATTTCCATCCATATCCGTAATTCCCACAGGAATCCCAACGACCTTGTTTAAGTTCTCAAACATTACCTGAAGTGCTTCAAAATTGATCAAATCTTCCAGTTTCCAGCTGCACATTCGCTTGCTCTCCCGCATATCTTCTGCAAATTTGGCGTATAGGATTTATTATAGCATAGTGCAGTGTCAATTGTCTGACGGTCATGAAAATTTTTAACCGTTGGTGTGGATCGGCTTAAAAAAGAAACCCACCAGTGTTATCATATTTTATTTTGCTTGAAAATTAGTTCATGTCCGTGTATTATGATTATGTATGGAATAAAACGTTGTTTATTACAGGGGGAACTATGACCAATAATTTACTCGGGAAACAAAAGAAAATCGCTTTAATCGCCCATGATCACAGAAAAAAGGATATGGTAGAATGGGCTCTGAAGAACAAAGAGCTTCTGAGCGGTCACTTTCTTTGCGGAACAGGAACTACAGCTTCTCTTATTGCTGAAGAAACCGGCCTTCCGGTGAAGCCTTACAAAAGTGGTCCGCTGGGAGGAGATCAGCAGATCGGTGCACTGATTTCAGAAGGAAAGGTTGATTTTATGATCTTTTTCTGGGATCCGCTTACATCGCAGCCTCACGACCCTGATGTAAAGGCACTCCTGCGAATTGCTGTGCTGTACGATATCCCGGTTGCTATGAATCGTTCCACCGCTGATTATCTTTTGACTTCACCGCTGATGAACAGCGAACATGAACGTCATATCATCACTTATCAGAACTCTGTCAAGGTAAAATAAAGGTCAATTTAAAAACCACGATCTATCGGAAAGTGCCGAGATATCGTGGTTTCTTATTAGGAATCAAAGTTTATATTCTTCTCCAAACACTTCAAGAAAGGTTACCGCAGGAAAGCTTTGCTCTGCCCGCGCTGCACTTTTCTTCGCTGATGCGATCCAGCCATATACATCCTTTTCCTTTTGCGGCAGGTGCAGTGCTATGATCCGCTTTGGTCTCACCCATTCTTCGACTAGTTTTCTTGAAGCAGGCAGGCTGACGTAAGGAAAGGGAACAATCATATGGTCGAGATCTTCTGCTCCAAACTGCATCCCTTCATAATTCTCCGGTTCAGCCGCTCCATCTCCCACATGAAGAATTTGAAGATTTCCTTTTATCAGAAATGCCAGGTTTCGGACTGTCTCGTATTCTTTTCCGAAATGAGTCATAGAAATCGCCTCAACTTCAATACCGGACAAATTGAGGACTTTTCTGTCGCCGGGACCAAGATCAAGTGAAATCAACTGACCTTCCCACTCAGGCTGTAGATCATGGTCAGCCACTACCCGCTCCGGCTGTAAATCGACAGCCGCTACCCGTTCAGGCTGCAAATCAGGATCTGCCGCTTCCTGTTCCGTCTGCAGCCTTTCCCGAATTGCCGCAATTGCTTTTTCTGTTGAAACAATCGTAGCAGTTCCGCCGTTTCTTACGTATTTCGCAACCAGTTCCGGGTCAAAGTGATCGCCATGATGGTGGGTAAACAGCATCAGGTCAATTTCATCATAGGGCGGCACGCCAGATACAATATCTTCGGCAATTTTGCCAGGTGTTGGCGGATACAAGTCAAACCCTTCCCTGCAGAGCCCGTCGATCAGAATTTTCTTTCCCTGCAGATTCAGAAGAACCCCTGCATTTGCTACATACGTCAACCGGTTTGATACGTATGCCGTTCCGTTATTATCAGCTTCATGCCTTTCGGAGTGAGCCCAATTTTGATTGCTTTCGCATTTAGTGATTTCTGTATTCTGTTGTTGGTGGTGGTGTTCACGCATTGGAAAACGCCTCTCCTGCATGATAGGAGCTTCTTACAAGAGGAGAAGAGGCCACATGGCGGAATCCCATCTCCTGAGCAGCCTTCTTGTAGTTCTCAAACTGCTCCGGCGTTACATATTCCACTACAGGATGATGCTGGGCGGATGGCGCCAGATACTGACCAATGGTAACGATATCGCAATCTGCACTGCGCAGATCTCTTAGCAGCGCTTCTACCTCATCGGGAGTTTCTCCAAGCCCCACCATCAGCCCGGATTTGGAATATATGGAAGCATCCAGTTCCTTTACTCTTTTTATCAGTTCCAGAGAACGTTGATAATCAGCGATGGGTCTTACCGATGGGTAGAGCCGTTTTACAGTTTCAATATTATGATTAATCACTTGTGGCTTGGCAGCCGCAACCACTGCAAGTGCATCCCGATCTCCTTCAAAATCAGGAATTAGCACTTCGATTGCAGTTTCCGGGGAAGCTTTCTTTACCTCCTCAATTACCCTTGCAAAATGACCTGCTCCACCATCTGCCAAATCGTCTCTTGTGACAGAAGTAACCACCACATGCTTTAATCCCAATTCAACGGCGGCTTTGGCAACTCTGGCAGGTTCATCTTGATCAACTTCCATGGGAGACCCCTTGGAAACGTTGCAGAAAGTACATTGTCTTGTGCATTCCCTTCCCAGTATCATAAAGGTTGCTGTTCTCTTTCCAAAACATTCCATCGCGTTTGGACAGTTGGCCTCCTGACAGACCGTATGAAGATTCAATGCATTCAGCATTTCGCTTACTTCATTGATCTCAGGAGAATAGGATACTCTTATTTTAAGCCAATCCGGTTTCTTATCATTCATTTTTGCTCCTCCTCGCTGCTTTCCAGCATTTGCGTCAATTGTTCCACTTCCCTGAGGAAAGTATCTTTCTCCACATATCTGGACGTGTACCCATATTGACGAGTGAAATATTCTGCTGTAAGTTCTGTTATGTGTTCCATATTCTGAGCCTGACCAAGAATTTTCTGCAGGGAGGTCACACCCTTGTCCAGTATGCCGCAGGGATTAATCCAGTGAAAATGGTCCAGTTTCGTGTTGATATTGAAGGCAAATCCGTGCATGGTCACCCAACGTTTCACCGCACAGCCAAGGGCAGTGATTTTTTCATTGCCCACCCAAACACCGGGATACTTCGGATCTCTTCCTGCACCAATGCCATACTCCTTCTCAAGCAGTTCAATAAAGGTATCTTCCAGTCTCCTGAAAAATATTTTTACATCCTTATCCTGTTGCTTTAAATTTAAAATTGGGTAGCCCACCAGTTGACCGGGACCATGATAGGTTACATCTCCGCCTCTGCTGATGTGATGGACGGTAACTCCCATGGAGTTTAAAAATTCTTCGTCCGCTAAAATATTACCTTCTTTACCCGCTGTGCCCACGGTAATTACAGGGGGATGCTCCAGAAGCAGCAAGGTATCTTCGATTTTATCCAGCTGCCGCAGCTTCAGAAGCTGCAGCTGGAGCTCCAGCGCTGTCGGATAGTCGATTTGTCCAAGTTTTATTAGGTTAAGCAGCATTCAGATTCCTCCATTCTGCATAACGACATAGCAAAGTGTCTTTTATTGATGCTTATGTTATAACAATCGGGCAGAAAGGTCAAGTCATGTCAGCCTTTCTCCTCCGTAATGAAAGATTTTCTGCACCAGTCAGGTGGTTTTCACATAGGATGAAAAGAATCCAGCTTCGAGAGGAGGGGGATGAGATGTTGTTTGTTATGGGTATGAGGCGCAGAGCACGCTGCTGCCGGCGCAGAAGATGCAGATAAGTAAGCAAAGAGTTCTACAGGTTAAGCTACTTTAAAATGAGCTCTGCTCGTTTAAGAATTTTCGAATAGGAAAAACTGCCTCCAACTGGTCTCCTGACCAGTTGAGGCAGCTTTTTTTCATTCGATCTGCTTGCGTGAAAGGCAGATTTTTTATGTGATCTACTTGAGTGAAAGGATCTGTCCGGTCTTACCCCAACCTGTACTCGTGCAGCGTCCTGCCGGTTGTGCTTTCTCTATTTTCTCGTACGTATCTCATAATATGCGTACATAATAACGCCGATGATGAACGCAATAAACAAACCGCCGATAAACCAGTCAACCATATTGATCACCATTTCCCTCAACCTTATTTATGCTATATTCTATGTGGGGTTTTGGTTGATCGTTCCTGCTAATTCATCGTACATTTCATAAATTTATCCGTATTGCTATGCTGTACTAGTTATTCAGTTCGTGTTTTTCAACCATAAAGTCCTTATTGTACTTATGTTCGTTAACAAGGCCAATTAGAATCAAGTTTACAGCGAGGACACAGATAAATACTACATAAGCTCCTCTGAGGCTTCCTGTCAATGCCATGGAAACTCCGCTAAGCACAAAGTTCATGGAAGTGATAATTCCCTGTACCGGAAAGATTACGCTGTTTACCTTCTCAAAACCATGACGCCCGAAAACAGCAGCGGGAAGTGAGGTAGTGAAGTTGGCAGATCCTCCGATGGCCATTCCAATCATGAATACAGAAAGATAAATTCCTGCTTTCGTCTCTGTTACATTGCTAGCCAGCGCTAACATATACCATAGTCCAAAGACAAGCATCGCCTTCTTGGTTCCCCATTTCTGATCGATAACACCGAACAGCCAGGAGCCGAATACACCGATGGCAGCCAGTACTGTCATAATAGAGATCGCTTGAACCTGTGTGAATCCAAGCTGCATATTCCTGACAACGAGCTGTGTCATTACGCCTACCGTTACAAGCTGGTAGATTCCGGTGGTTACCGCCGCAAGCCAAAAATCTTTTTTGGTGAGCAGCTTTCCGGTAGTCCAGCCGCCTGTGATATCTTCCTCATGGCCTACATAATATTCCTTCTTGTAAACTGCTTCCGTTACATTGTCCGGATACTCATTCTTGTCCTGCGGAGAATTCTTAATCAGTAAAAGTCCTAATACTCCAAGAATAATAACAAGGACTGACGGAACCATAACACCTTTCTGTAGTCCTAAAGTACCGACTAAGAATGCAATCATCGGAACATAGAAAGCAGATGCCAGGTTATGCCCCATGGTGGTATAGCCCATTACAATACCCTTCTTTTTGGGGAACCATTTCGCAACAAGGGTACCTCCTGCAATGTAACCGCCAGACATTACCGAACCGGTAATGACGCAAAGGCAAATTGCATAGGTCAATAGAGAGTTGGACAAGCCAAGACCGATGTAGAATACACCTGCCAGAAACAAGCAGATTCCTGAGGTTTTTTTGGCTCCGATGCGAATGTTTACCTGTCCAAAGATAAGAAAAAAGATAAAACCAACCAGTCCTGCCACGGTTCCCATACTGAGAACCAGAGAGTAATCAATGCCCGTTTTTTCAGCAAAGGCAGGAGCTGTAATATTGGAACCGTCATTGACCATTCCTACGTAGAACCAAAACATGGCTGCGCAATAAATGATAACGCCCCACCCGCTTCTGCTGAAGCCTCCGATAATACTTTTCTTTTGACTGTTCGCCATAAAAATTTTCCTCCATTAGTAATTGTTAAATAAATGATATAAAACCTAGAGCCCTTTTCCCGATCTCATTGGCAGATTCCTTGCTGACAGTTTTTCTGATGTTGTTTCAGCAAGCAAACGTTCCTCTGCTCCCTCCTTTCTTCGCCAATGTTATCGTTCAATAATGAGCGAGGTGCCCTGACCTCCACCAATGCAGAGTGTTGCAAGACCAAATTTAGCTTCTCTCTTAATCATTTCAAAAATCAGCGTGATTAGAATCCTCGCTCCTGATGCTCCGATTGGATGGCCCAAAGCAATTGCTCCTCCATTTACATTCAGCTTAGTAGAATCAATTCCAAGGTCCCTGCCCACGGCTACAGACTGGGCTGCAAACGCCTCATTCGCTTCAATCAGGTCCATATCCGCTATCGTAAGCCCAGCTTTCGCCAAAGCACTCTTTGATGCCGGAACCGGCCCAATTCCCATGATAGTCGGATCCACGCCTGCTGACGCATAGGATTTGATTTTACAAAGATAGTTCAGCCCCAGTTCATCCGCCTTTTCCTTTGACATGATGATCAAAGCTGCACCGCTGTCATTGATCCCAGAAGCATTTGCAGCTGTAACCGCGCCGTCCTTTTTGAAAGCAGGCTTCAGCTTTGCCATACCCTCTGCAGTTGCTCCGAATTTTGGATATTCGTCAGTATCAAAGAGGATAGGATTGCCTTTTTTCCGGGGTATTTCCACCGGAACGATCTCGTCTTTGAATCTGCCTGATTTGACGGCTGCCTCAGCCTTATTCTGGGAATCCGCCGCAAAGCGGTCCAGTTCTTCCCTTGTCAGTCCCCACTGCTCTACAATATTTTCAGCTGTGATTCCCATATGGTAGTGATGAAACGCATCGGTGAGGCCGTCATGAACCATGGTGTCTACCATTTTAGCATCACCCATTCTTGCACCCCATCTTGCACTTGGCATAAGATAGCCCGACTGACTCATGCTTTCAGCACCGCCTGCTAAAATGCAATCTGCATCTCCGGCTTTAATAATCTGAGCGGCAAGACCGACAGTTCTTAATCCGGACCCGCAAACCTTGTTGACAGTTAATGCGGGTATTTCCTTCGGAACACCTGCTGCCATTGCAATTTGTCTGGCTACATTCTGCCCAAGCCCTCCCTGCAGAACATTTCCGAGTATAACTTCTTCAATCATGGCTGGATCAATTCCTGCTCTTTTGATTGCTTCTTTTGCAGCGATTGCGCCCAGGGCCACTGCAGACATATCTTTCAATGTCCCGCCGAAACTTCCGATGGGTGTTCTGGCTGCGCTAACAATTACTACTTCTCTCATAGTCTCTCCTCATGTGTTGTGTCGATGTGTTGTTGATGTATTCCTATATTATCGTTATAACAAACGTTCATTTCTTTCTAACGAAACCAATTGTTTTCTTGGTAAAATATGATCAAGAATTATCGCAAGGACGATCCCATCCACCAGGCCGTTTGGCAGGATATAGGCAAAGGCACCCGGCAAATTCTGAAAGGCTGCCGGATAAAACATGATTCCGATCCCGGCAATTAACGGAATCCCTATCACGAAGCTCTCCCGGTTGGTGATCTTTATTTTCTGGAGTTCTTTCATTCCCTGTCCCAGAATCATGGAGAAAAAGACGATCAGTGCACCGCAGCCGACAGAAATAGGAATGGATGCAAAGAACAAGCCCACTGGTTTGATCAGCCCCATGAGAATCATTGCTGCTCCCGCCATCAGGAAGGGTGTTCTCGCTGCAACTCCGGTCATCGCAAGAAAACCCGTGGATGAGATATAAGGCATAAAGGCAATGATGGGAAAAGTTCCGGCAAGCACGGTGGAAAAGCCATCGATCAAAAAGGCTCTGTTCCATTTCTTCTTCGTCATCTCCTGCCCAAGCATATCAGCCATACTATTGATGCTCGTATAGGTCATAGACAGAAGCAGCAGTGCAGCGAGCACGCAGGTTGCAGCAATACCAGGGCTGTAGGTTGGCTTCCCCCAGGCGAAAAGCTCCGGCATGGAAAAGAAACGGCTTTCAGAAAAAGTCATCAATCCTCCGATTCCAAGAATGCTTGACAAAACCCACCCACAAACAATCCCAACTAAAATGGAGATACTCTGCAGGAATCCTTTGGCAAACAAGTTGATGGACAGGATGATAAATACGATAAAGAAGAACACTGCCATTGCCTTGAAATTTACTGCCTGGTCTTGCGTCATCACACCCAGCATTCCCTTGACGATGCTCGGGCTGAACTGCAGAACCATCAAGAATATCAGGACACTGTTTACTGCGGGAGTAAACAGTTTCGTAAGGTAAGGAATCAAGCCGGCTGCAGCAATGACCATTATTACTGCACCTGCAATCAGAAGGCCTCCCTCAAGGTCTGTACGAAGTGACGGCATACTTTTTCCAAGCGTAGGTGCCAGCCCTGCCATTAAAGTCAGGATGCCGGTCCAAAGTCCGGCGGGTGCTTCAATAATTGGGAAGCCATGACCAAACTTGACCTGTAAAACAGACAGGACGCCGCTGACAAAAAAGGTTCTTTGCAATACATCTGCCACTTCGTTCTGATTTAATCCCAGAAGCGGCGCTACCACGATAGGAATCGCCACAGCTGAAATTGCAATATAGATCACATGCTGCAGTGCGTAGATAATATTTTTCTGGATGGATAATTTATCATCGAGTTGGTATAGCACTCCCGCTCTCCTTCTTGTCTTGCATTGCT
>JARBUO010000100.1 GCA_029239605.1 Bacillota bacterium
ACCGACGCAAACCCGCTGATCCGGGGAATTGAATCGAGCATGTCTTATTATCATACAGTATTTTAACGTAAAAATACTGTTTTGGGCAGAAGTATTTCGCATTTGTTTGGGAAAGTGAGGGATTCGTTGTATTAAGGAATGGAATATGTTACCATGAAATTCATGGAGGTGGATATTTATGAAAAAAATGTTATCCTATTTGTTAATTCTGATAATGGTGCTGGCGCTGGTCGGATGCGGAGGAGAATCTGCGGAACAAGCCGTAAAAAACACCTTTGATGCGATTAAAAGCAATGACCGCGAAACAGCATCCAGGTACATCGATTATGACGAGCTGTTAAATGTAGGAGAGTCCGGCGAGGCGTCCCTTGGAGAAATGGATGAGGAGTCTCAGAAAATGGCCGAATTAATCCTGAAACATTTTAATTATAAGATCATTTCGTCTAAGGAAGAGGGCGACACGGCAACCGTGACAGCAGAAATTACAAATGTAAATATGCAAACAATCATGGCAAGCTTTATATCAGAAGCATTTTCCCTGGCCTTTTCCGGATTGAACGAGGAGCAGATGGCAGAAGAGATGAGCAATAAATTTACAGAGCTGATCAATCGGGAAGATAATGAAACGGTTACAAAAACGGTAGACATTGCACTCACAAAGGATGGAGACAGCTGGAAGGTCGATATGAGCGAAGAGGCTGGAGATGCAATATTTGGAGGAATGATCACCCTTGCACAAGAGATGAGCGATGCATTTTCGCAGTAATTCAGAATCAAAAGGTGGCGCATAATCAAAAAGATTACGCAATCAAAAGGGGACGCATAATCAAAAGATTACGTCCCCTTTGTGCTTACTTACTTTCTGCCCTTCAGCTTTATTTTACTTCCAGCTTCATTTCCGCAACCAAAGCACGGCCATTGTAAATCATCTCTGCTGCGTCGGCTCTTGTGAGCTGTTTTTTAGGATGGAATTTCTTATCCTGATCCAAAGCAGTAATGTTATATTTCATGCTTCTTTGAATTGCCCCCTGATACTCTATCGTCAGGTCTGCTTCATCTGCTGTCTCGATATACATCATGTTAATCATCGGCATATTGTAATGCGCTTCCATGGCTGTAATCAGATAATAGGTGAATTGTTCCTTTGTCCACTGTGCATTGGGATCTAAATCAGCTGGCAGCCCGATGCTGTTCGCGCCGGCCCGGATAAATGCATCTGCATACCAGGCGTTATCATTTGCGTTTTTGAAAAAGTCTGTTGCCAGGGGAGCCTTAATAAAGCTGATGCTGGCAAGGCTGATGTCAAAGGCATCAACGATCATCTGCACACCCTGTGCTGCTGTGAGCATTCCGCTTGGGTTGAATTTTCCATCTCCGGTTCCTTTTATAACACCTTTATCGTATAACTCAACAATCTTATCCTTTGACTGGATCCCATTAATATCTGTAAAAGGATTCGACAGGGCAAAACACTGGCCAGTCATAGATACTACCATTACAGTAGTGAATGCAATCATCTTTGTTTTAAATTTCATTTCATATCACCTCCAAAAGTTTATTTCTTTGACTGGTATCCCGATAAAAAAGTTCCCCCGGGAAGATGTGGAAATAGTTGGAGCTAAAAACCTTGGAGAATTCTATTTATAGTAGCATTAAGAACTGAATATGTCTCTTTATAATCAATCTGCAAAAACGAAAAAACCACAACCGTTGAAAGTTGCGGTTTTGTTCTTTTGGTACACCATCGCGGGCTCGAACCGCGGACACCCTGATTAAGAGTCAGGTGCTCTACCAACTGAGCTAATGGTGCACATTGGCTGCCGCCCGGCTAAGAGCCGGCGGGCCTATTTTAAAAACCAAGATTATCTCTTGTGTTTTGGCACTTTTATAGTGTAACAGCAGAAGGATAGCTTGTCAACAAAAATTTTAAAAAAATCCAGACAAAAAATAGAGCAGAATTTTTATGAATTTTATCGTTATTCTGCCCTAAAAATTGCCAAAAAAACATAGAACTATTGATTGCTGGCCAGGGGCTGTTCATCGGCCCCGTGACTTTCGTACCAGAGTTGATCGGCACGGGCCTTCCAGGCAGCGGCAGCTTCTACGCAGCGCCCGCAGAGTTCATCCACATCTTCGGGATGCTGCAGATCGGTTGAATATGCGCCGGAAGCATGAACCATAGAAGCAAGTTCTCCCGGATTGTCAAGCAGCGGGCACGGGCGGAGATAGTTTTCGCTGAAGGGCTGCTTTTTACGGTACTGCATAAACAATGGGGATTGAAGCGCCTCCAGCAGAGACTGCTCTTTGATGTTGGAATTCGCATAATGGATAAATGCACAAGGTTCAATATCTCCTGCAGCGTTGATGTGCAGATAGCAGCGTCCTCCGGCGATACAGCCTTTGACGTACTCGCCGTCATTCCAGAAATCCATGGTAAAAAGCGGTTTGCTCTTCCTGAATTTTCTGATCTGGTGGTAAAGGTATTCTCGCTGCTCCGCAGTTGCGATCAGGTCTTCTGCTGCATCCTTGCCAACGGGAATGTAGGTAAAGAGCCAGGCAAATTTGCATCCTCGTGCAATCATTTCATCAATATAGGCTTCGCTTCCGATTACCTCAGCATTTTTTTTGTGATAGCAGGCAGAAAAACCAAAGGGCAGACGTTTTGATTTCAGCAGGTCCATTGCCTTGATTACGGCCTGGTACGTACCTTTTCCTCGTCTGAGGTCCGTTTCTTCTTCAAAGCCTTCTACACTAATGGCAGGGATAAAGTTTTTGACGCGCAGAATTTCTTCTGCAAAATCCTCGTCGATGAGGGTGCCGTTTGTAAATGCTGAAAATACAGAGTCGCTGTGTTTTTTACACAAGCGGATGATGTCCTTTTTTCGCACCAACGGCTCTCCGCCGGTGAAGATAAACATGTGCATACCCAGCTCTTTTGCTTGTCTGACGATATCATCCAACTGATCATAGCTCAGGGAGAGCTTGTCGCCATATTCGGCAGCCCAGCAGCCTGTACAGTGAAGGTTGCAGGCAGAAGTCGGATCAAGCAGAAGCGTCCAGGGAATATTGCAATTATATTTCTTCTCCAATTCTTTTTTCCTGCGGTAGCGCAGAATCAGAGAATTTATAATAAAATTTTCAAAGATTGTTTTTCTTACACCATCGTCAATATCCGTATAGAGACTTTTCATCAGCACGTTCCAGTTGTTGTCTGGATCACAAAGGGCCTCTCTGGCAAGCCTGCAGGGCGTGGCATATTCATGGCTGACGTCAAATTTCTCTATCCAATCGATAACTTTTGGAATATTCTCGTCTGGGCTGGAGTCAAGATAAGCAATCACCTTTTTCAAACCATAGGCTTCAATCATTTCTTTCGTTTTACCCAAAACAATCATCTCCTTTTTCTTAATAACGCGAAATGCTTCAGGCACGGGTCCGAAACAATGAATTTTATCATTTTACGTCTGCGTACCTGCCGTTAATAAGCGTTCCATAAACCACATGTTTCTATCATGATTATATACCGCACTACTACAATATCATTGTACAAATGTTAGAAATTGTCTAAAACAGAAACCTCAGTCAATTATTTATACGGAAAAACAATTAAAAAAATTCCTATAATTACCGCTTATAGTTCAAAACCTTCTGAACAAAATAACAACTGAGGAGGGATGAACAATGAAAAGTAAAATGAACAATTCGTCGTGCGGTACGAACAAGAACGGAACGGTCAACTGCACAGGTAGTTCATCAGTTGATTCCACTAGAAGTCAGGGCGATTTGAGAGAATTCAAAAATCAGGGTGATATGAGAGATGTCACAGATTATAGTGGGAGCCAAAAGAGAATTAATATGACCAATTCGGACTATTAGTTCGGACCTGAGTTGGTAGTTTTGTAAAATAGCTGATCATCTAAAGCGGAATTGATGACTGGGTTATTATTATAACCATTCATCTGATCGGAACTGATGATTTGGTTATTCATGAAAATCTCTCTTTAAATAATAGAGCGGGTATTATGTATACCCGCTCTTTTTACGTTGTTCTCATTGATATTACTAACTTTTTGTATTATAATGATTCCATCTATTTACATGCAACCTTGCCTTTTGCCAAAAGGAGTAAAGCGAATCAAAACAGCAATGCTGCCCCAAGATCGAGGTTTAAGGTTTATGGGATAATAAATTGCAACAAACTAAGTTGACAAAGGTACTCAATATGGAAAATAGCAGCATATTATCGGACAAAATTACAGAGTGGTTCGGACACTTGGGCCTTCCATCTTTATCCTTATGGGAAGCAGTGCTTATCTTAACGGCAGTGTTTCTTATTTTGGCTGCAATTCTTTGGCTTGTTTTACGAAAAGTAAGATTATGGTATTGGAAAACAGAAGTTCAGATCAATACGCTGAAAAATATTGAGAGCCGGTTGAAAAATGTGGAAGAAAAGGTTTCACAAAGCCCCATCGCTTTGGTGGAAACAACAGATGCGGAAGTTTCTACAGCAGAAGCAGCAGCCGAAACTATTGAGCCGACCAGGCAGAAAACCCCTTTGTGGGACGACGGGTCTACAGCCATTGGAAAGAGCGGCAGGGTATATACTGAAGCGGAATTAGAAATGCAAATCAGAGAATAAACGGAGGATCGAGATATGTATTGTAGAATGTGCGGCGCTCAGATGAACAGTACCGATCGCTTCTGTAAAATATGCGGGACAAAAATGGACATTGAAACCCCTGCAGAATCCCCAGAATCGATTGAAAGGAAAGCCGAAACAACAGAAGAAGTAGTAGTGTTCAACCCTCCCTACGAGGAGGGTGCTAATCATAACCGTTTTTATCTGGTAGAGGAAAAACCCCAGGTTCAGGCTGAAGAGAAAGAGGCGCTTCGAGGGTTTATCTCTGATCAGGAAGTTGAGAAGCAAAGACAGGACGAAAAGCTGGGAACAGGCAAGAACAGCCGCAGGGTCATATCCTCAAGCGAGTTCAACTGGAACGTTCATGACTTTACGAAGAGAAAAAAGACAGAGGATACCGTATTTGACTGGAATCTCGAGGATTACAGCAAGCCGGATCAAAAGGAGGCCGCAGCGGCATTTCTGGAAGAAGACCTTTTTCGCGAAATTCGCGATGAATCAAGCCGGATAAAGGAAACAAACATTGATCGATTTTTTACATTCAGCAAAAAGAATGAAGAATTTCAAAAACTATTGGACAAGGAATATGAAAAACTGAGGCGGCATCCCTCATTTCCTCCAGACAATGAAAGCCAGGAAACGCTTCCAACAGATGCAGGCAAAGAGGAAACACCAGGATATTCAAAGGAAGCTCTTCCTGAAGCTGCTTTGGCGGAATGTGCAGGAGAATTGCCTCAAGAGAATGCAACGGCTGCTGTTATTGAAGAGCACAGCAAGGTCGAAAAAGAGCGCGAATCAGAGCAAACCTACTCTGAAAACGGATCCATATCAGAAATGGCGCAAGCCAGAGCCGAGTATTTCAATGATGGTTTGATTAAGGATAACGATGCAATTATAAAAAAATTCGGTGCGGCAGACCCTCTGGATGCCGATCTTGAGAAAGAGCCAAAAGAAACGAAGCAGGAAGACGTAGCAGACAGCTTTCTGGCTGAAGAGCAGACCGATAGTGAAGTCAACAACGGAGAAGAAGCGAAAATAAAAATGCTAAGAACTACGGATGTCTGGCAGGAGGTAAAGCCCGCTGAAACAGCATCGGACGAGGAAACAGCAGACTTTGACGAAAGCTCACAAAACAGGGATGTGGAAGGACTTGCTGCGGCGTTGCAAAAGGTAACGAGCGAAAGAACTGTCTCCGGTGAAAGCGCTGCCTCAGGGCTGAATGCGTTATTTGGGCCCATTCCTGCATCAGATAGTGACGGAATAGAATCCGGACATCAGCAAAGAGAAACGGAAAAGGCTGGGGAAGAAGCTACGGAGAACGTACCTGCAGACCAAGGCGCTGCAGAAGCTGCAGAGCCCTCACCTGCAGACCAGGGTGAGGCAGAGACAGGAGCAACTCTTCAACCAGAAACGGCATTCGGTGCGGGCTGGGCAATGATGGATGAAGAAAACCGCAGCAGCAGAAAGAAGCATCGCGCAGGACAGATTGTATTGATTATTATTGCAATTATTCTGGTTTTTGAAATCGCAATTCTGTCTATCCGGTTCTTTGCCCCTGACAGCGGTGCCTCACGAATGATTAACGAAACCCAGACCAAAGTAATAAATGTAGTAACTGGCTGGTTTCATGGAATAAACGGGCTCATTTCAGGGAATGATTCCAATCGAGATACGGAGCAGGACAGTGATGTGAAGAACGGGGAGGAAGAACAGCCAGATTCAGAGACGCCGGTTGTGCCGGAGGCGCCAAAGCCTGATCCGGTACCCATGGCAGACAAAGCAGCACTGGTGGCGACGCAGCTTCACAAAAACGCCAATATTAAGCGGGTCGCCAACAATGACAGCCTCGTATTTGACAGCGGTAAAGATTATGGTATCGCAGACCTGAATCAATCGAAGCCCATTGAAAACAACATATGGACGGAAAAGGACGGACAGACCGTTTACTATGACCAGTCCATAGTCGGCACCATTATCAGCTTTGATTCCCAATGGATCGATTATGTGAACAGTGGGAATAAAGCAGTACTGAGCCTGATTAAGAAAGACAGCACTGCATATAAAAACGCAGTGGGGTTTTCAAAGGTAGGAAAGATCAAAGAGACCTTCAATGTACTGGAGATCGGAGAAATCCGTCAAGGGTCGGACGGATTTTACGTATGGGTACATGAAGAGATAGAGATAACAGAAAAAGGAGTAACAACAGCAAAAAAATACAACTGGATATATTACCTTGAACCGGTGGATGGAAACTTGAATATTGTTAACTATTTTAAATTCAAATAACAAAAACAAGAGCATTAAAGGAGATGTTAAAATGGCAACAAATTCAAGGTTCGAAAGAAGCAGGATCGCTGCGGGAAACGTTGCGTATTCAGCCTCAAGGACAACAATCGAGACCGCGTTTTATGGCAACAACGTGGAAAAGATCTTCGATCTGTCCAAGGCATACGAAATGGCATCAAACTCGTCAGGAACCATTATCACAGATATGCCTGTATTCGAACCTGAAAAAATCGGTTTGCCCGAAGGAGCAAAAGTACTTTTGTTCAATGACGGAGAAACCGTTGGGAGATTTGCGGGAGCAAGAATCATTCTCGGAGAAAAAGGGGTAAATGAAGCAGAGTATGCGGCAATCCTTAGAGAAGCTGTATACGGAACCAGGTACAAGAAAATGCTTCACACGCAGTCCTATATCGGACTGAATGAGGATTTCATGGTAAGAGCGAATCTGCTGGTGCCGGAAACCTACGAAAACACGCTTTACAACTGGCTTTTGAACTTCCAATACCTCAACCAGGCATACGACGAGATGTATGCAAAATCCGCAAGACTCGGAGCCGAACCGGATATCTATATCCTGTCTGATCCGGACTGGAAAGACCCAAGATATCCAAACGGTATCGCCTACTTTGATCCGGAGCACAATTGCGCAGCCTTGCTCGGTCTGCGGTACTTCGGAGAACACAAAAAAGGCACCTTGACCATCGCATGGGGTATTGCGAACCGCTGCGGCTTCGCATCCTGCCATGGGGGCCTGAAACGGATGGTCAGAAAAGACGGCAAAAAACATGTCATGGGGGTTTTCGGGCTTTCCGGTTCTGGAAAATCGACACTTACCCATGCGAAGCACGATGGAAAATATGATGTAACTGTGCTTCATGATGATGCCTATGTAATCTCCTCTGAAAACGGTTCGTCGGTGGCACTGGAACCATCCTATTTTGACAAAACACAGGATTATCCTTTGACCTCTGCGGACAACAAGTTTCTGATCACGGTACAAAACTGCGGAGCAACCATAGACGCAGAAGGCAAGCTTGTGATTGTAACGGAAGACATCCGGAATGGAAACGGCAGAGCAATCAAATCGAAGCTCTGGGCAGCCAACCGTGTGGACAAAATGGATGAATCCATCAATTCCATCGTCTGGCTTATGAAGGACCCTTCCCTTCCTCCCGTGGTTAAGCTGGAAAATCCCGTGCTCGCTTCGGTAATGGGGGCGGTGTTGGCAACAAAGCGCACTACGGCAGAAAAGATTGCGGATGGAGTCGATAAAGACGCCTTGGTCTTCGAACCGTATGCCAATCCATTCAGAACCTATCCTCTAAAGGAAGACTATGAGAAGTTCAAAGCCTTGTTTGAGGAACGGGGTGTCCAGTGTTACATAATCAATACGGGTCATTTTATCGAGAAAAAAATTCCGAAGGAAGTAACCATTGGAATCATTGAAAGCATCGTGGATGAAACGGCTGTTTTTAAAGCCTTCGGAAACATGTCGGAGATAAAAACCATGGACATAGAGGGCTTTGTTCCGGATTTCAACGATAAGGACTACGTGAATCTGCTCGTCAGGGGAATGAGCAACAGAATCAACTATCTAAACTCCTTGTACGACTATAAAGGCGGAAGGGATTACCTGCCGGAGGAAGCAAAGGCAGCCATCGCCAAGTTGATTGAGGGGCGAGGATAGTGGGTAAATAAATTAAAATACGTTATGAAATCAAGCGGTTTCAGGCAATGGTGAGTTCACTTTCCAGAGCTTAAGACCGCATGTGCCAGTCCCCTATGAATCTGGGGACTGGCGCTGTCATTCTAAAGAAAGAAAAGGGGGAACGTTAGTTTGAAAAAAACAAGACTAGGATTAGGCGTTATCATCTTGATTTTATTGGTGGTAGCCGCCGGCTTCGGAGGTTTGGTCAATTTCGCAACCGATTACCTTTGGTTTAAGGAGCTTGGCTATACCAGCGTATTCTTTAAACAGCTGATTACACAGCTCGAAATCGGAATACCATCCTTCTTGATCATCATGGTACTGACTTATTTCTATTTGAGGGTACTGAAAAGAGGCTATTATAAAAAGGTTGACACAGTGGACGCTCCTGCTGTTAGCGAAAAAACACTGAACAGGATATCTCTTGGCCTTGGGGCCGCCTTTGGCGTACTCGTGACCATCACCACTGTTACCGGACTGTGGTTTCAAATTCTCAAATTTGCCAACAGCTCTTCCTTCGGACTAAAGGATCCGATTTTTGGTCTCGACATATCCTTCTATATTTTCAGATTAGAGTTCATCACCCAAATCAACCAGATTGCCATCGGTATTGTACTTGCCTTTGCAGCACTGACTCTGATCTATTATTTCATTCTTCTCTCCATGAGAAGACCGAAAATATTCGACCAAGCCAATGCCCAGACCAATTACAGCGAATATGGTGAAGATGGCCAAAGCTATCGTAATAACAATAATTTTGGAAATGCATTTAACGGATTGTTCGGGGAAGCCTTCGGAAAATTCGGCCAGAGCTTCAACGGAGGCCAGGGCTCTGGAGCCGGCCAGAATCCCTTCGGAGGGAATAACGGCAGAAACTCAACAACGAAGTTCAACAATGAAAACCTCAAGGAGCTGCTTCATATCGCATCCAACCAGTTGACTGTCCTGGGCGTGATCTTCTTCCTGATGGTTGGAAGCAACTTCTTCCTGAGACAGTATGATCTGCTCTATTCCCATACCGGTGTTCTTTATGGAGCCGGTTTTACAGATATCAATGTAACACTGTGGGTTTACCGGGCTATGGTTGTATTGTCCGTTGTTGCTGCGGTCTTTTTTGCCCTGGGCATCAAACGTAAAAAATACAAGATGGTGTTTACCGTTCCCATCATCATGATCATTCTGGGGGCAGTGGGAACCGGTGCGGCATTAGGCGTGCAGAACCTTGTTGTTTCACCCGATGAGATCACCAAGGAAAGCCAGTATCTTAAAAATAATATTACGTTTACCCAGCATGCTTATGATTTGCAGGATGTAACGATTAAGAACTTCCCGGCGACCAATAGCCTCACAAAGCAGGACATCGCAAACAATATGGGAACCATCCAAAACATCAGAATCAACGATTACGAGCCTGCAAAGAAGTTTTACAATCAAACCCAAAGTATCCGGCCCTATTATCTGTTTAATGACGTCGATGTGGATCGGTACATGATCAATGGAGAATACACCCAGACCTTCCTGTCTGCAAGAGAAATCGATGAAACTAAGATCAGGCAGGAATGGCTGAATAAACACTTGAAATATACCCATGGGTATGGCATCACCCTATCCCGGGTTGACAAGGTAACTACAAGCGGTCAGCCTGATATGCTTATTGACAGCATCCCGCCGGTTTCCGATGTGGAGGAAATACAAGTTACAAGACCTGAGATCTATTTCGGAGAGCTTACGGACAATTATATTCTGGTGAAAACAAACGAAGAGGAATTTGATTATCCCAGCAGAGGCGAAGAAGAAGATAACGTCTACACGACGTATCAGGGTGATGCTGGAATTAAGCTCAATCTTTTGAATAGAGCACTGTTTGCGATCAGAGAGCAGAGCTTGAAGCTGATGGTCTCCACGAATATTACGGGAGAATCCAAAATCATCATCAATAGAAACATCATGGAGAGGGTTCAAAAAATTATGCCGTTCCTCCAGTACGACTCTGATCCGTATATTGTGACGGTTGATGGAAAGCTGTATTGGATCATTGACGCTTATACAACAAGCAGCTATTATCCTTACTCTGAACCCTTCGACCCAACGCGCAGTAGCATGAACTACATCCGAAATTCGGTTAAAGTAGTTATTGATGCCTATAATGGTGATACAAACTATTATCTTGTAAACGAAGAAGATCCCATTGCGACGACTTATGCAAAGATCTATCCGAAGCTGTTCAAGAGCTTTGATGAGATGCCGGAATCATTGAAAGCGCATGTTAGGTACCCCAGTGCAATGTTCAACATTCAGGCAAACGTATACAAGAGATATCACATGAATGACGTGAAGGTATTCTATCAGGGAGAGGATTTATGGGATATCTCAAATGAGATCTTTGGAACAGAAGAAGTCCAGATGACACCGAACTATTATATCATGAAGCTGCCGGGTGAAAATGATGTGGAATTCATCAGCTCCATTCCCTATACCCCTTCCGGTAAGAGGAATATGACCGGGCTATTCGTGGCAAGAAGTGACGGTGAAAATTACGGAGAACTGGTACTGTTCCAGCTTCCAAAGGACCGAATTATCTACGGGCCAATGCAGATTGAATCCCAGATTGACCAGAGCCCCGAAATCTCAAAGGAATTTTCCCTTTGGAATTCCGCAGGATCAACCTATATCAGAGGAAATCTCTTTGTGATACCCATCGAGAATTCACTGGTCTATGTAGAACCGGTTTACCTGGAAGCATCCAATACCGGCAGTCTTCCTGAGGTCAAGAGAGTTATCGTAGCTTACGGAGACCGTATTGCTTATGAGCCAACCCTTGGGGCAGCGCTTGATTCTCTCTTTGGTGCGGGGACCGGAACCCCCGAGACGCCCGGACAGGAGCCAGAGCAGCCGTCTCCCGGCGGAACGCTTACTTCGGATGAGTTAATCCGACTGGCGAACGAAGCATTTGAAAATGCGACGAGCGCGCAGCAGAGCGGAGATTGGTCATCCTATGGACAGTATTTAAATCAGTTAAAGGATTACCTAAGCCAGTTAATGCCTCAGGAACCGGAAGATCTCGATCAGGAGATTCCGACTGACGGACAGTAATTTTAAGGTATAGCGGTTCCTGCCCCATGAAAGGGAAGCAATCGCAAAGCAAAAGAAAAACGGAAATAAAATTAAATAAATCTAAGATTCTCTTGGAGCTTGTTCGAAAGCCTGTAATACAGACGTTCGAGCAGGCTCCTTTTTTATATCGTAGGAAATATCATTTTCTGTGATATAAAATGGGGTGTGCAGAGGGGGGCACCCCTCGCCGGAAAAGGAGGGTGCTCAGGCTGCTTGTCAGGCTGCTTGCAGCCGCCGCCTTTTTTTCCCAGCTTCAGCTGCAATGGAAAAACGGACAGCAGCGAGCGAAGCGAGTCGGAGGCCGAAGGCCGTTGAAGGGAACCATGGGTTCCCTGGCGGAAAGTGGCGCCAGCCACTTTTTTATTGGGTGTCAAATTCTACTGTAAATAATATACTGTAATATGAGGAGAACGGAATATGGTTGCAGAATGCGGACATCAATTGAGAAATATTACGCCGGGTGAAATGAATTTGATTTTCAGAGCGCGGCTCATTTGGAGGAACCTTGCTACCGACCAGATTTATACGCTGCCAGAAGACTATGTCAACGTTATAAAAATGGTTTTTGGTGAGAAGGTAGCAGAGCACTACTCGACTTTATTAACAGTCTATGTGGCGAATCTGGTTACTTTTTTCGAATCGATGCGGGATGGGGATCAGGGCGAAATCGATGCCCACATAAGAAGTCTGCGCGATAGTATTGACCAAAGGGCGGCATTTCTGGCGCAAATTAATCCATATTGGCAGGAAGACACCTGGAGGATGCTCCTGCATGGAGCAAATAATATGCTGATCGAAATGGCGATTACCTATATGCGGAAGGAATATAAGAAGAACATAGATGTTTACAGCAGACTTCTGGATCATACCAATATAATCGGAGACTATTTCTCTCAGGGGATTATGAACTATCTGATCCTGGACGATGACTCAGTTCGGCCTGGCATGCATCCAATAGACAGA
>JARBUO010000101.1 GCA_029239605.1 Bacillota bacterium
CTTATCGATCTGGTCGAAGGCTACCATCTGGCCGAGTCCGTATCTCTGATATAAAGTCTTTGTAATTGCCGCTGTCAATGTGGTCTTGCCGTGGTCAACATGACCGATTGTCCCAATATTAACATGGGGCTTGTTTCTTTCAAATTTAGCTTTTGCCATTTTTTACTCCTCCGTTAGATTTTAACCTTCTATTTATTTTGCGATTTATACCTTCTGATTCTCAGTTTATCCGTTCACTGAGGAAAGTATCCTGCATGAAACTAAATTGGAGCTGTTGAGCAGGTTCGAACTGCCTACCTCTTCCTTACCAAGGAAGTGCTCTACCTACTGAGCTACAACAGCATAACTAGCTGTGTCCGATGCACTAGGTTATTTTACTATACTCCCGCTCATAATGTCAATACATTTATCGTCCTAAATATAACTCTAATTTTCTTTTTGTTCTCTGAATAGCATTATCAATGGCTTTGGGCGATTTTCCGGTGATTTCAGCAATCTTGTGGTAGGATTTTCCTTTTAGATACTCATTCCAGACACTGAGCTCAAGATCACTGAAAATCTCGGACCCGTTCCCCTCAATGTACCCCATATCTTCCTTCAGCAGAAACAGCGCCTCGGGATCTGTATTGCTGTTGGATGACAGGATTTCTTCCAGAGTGGTATCCGGTTCCAAATCAGACAACGGCTTGCTGAGAGAAACCGACGTATTCAGCGGTGAATGTTTCAATCTCGTAGCACGTTTGATGGCCGTTATAATCTGACGGTTGATGCAAATCTCCGCAAAGGTATGGAAGGAGGCCTGCCTGTCCTTATTGTAACTCCGAATGGCTTTGAAAATACCGATCATACCCTCCTGAACGATATCCTCGCTGTCAGCTCCCACCATAAAATACAGGTGTGCTTTGCTTCTGACCACATCTTTATACTTTCTGATCAGGAATTCTTCAGCGTTCGCATCGCCTTCCTGTGCCAGAATCACCAATTCCTCGTCTGTGAATTCTTCGTAATTTTTTTCCATACAGTTATCCCTTTTTTCCATTTTAAAGTTTGGCCTTTCTTAATGGGTCTTTCCTTACCAAGTCCTCACCACAGTTCAAGTTGTTTTTTTGCTGAGATAGGGGTATTCTCTAAGGAAACCGTGAATCCTCTTACCGTCTTGGTGCGAAGCATAATAAGACGGCGGTTTCCTACCGTATCCTCTCCCCTGATCAAGTCGCTTTCCCGCTGAGATAGAGGTGTTCTCTAAGGAAACCGTGAAACCCCTTACCGGCTTTATGCAAAGCATAATAAGACGGCGGTTTCCGTGAGAATACCACTATCGATTCCTTTGTCGTCTAACCTCATACATCAGGATCGCAGCTGCATTAGAGGCATTCAGGGAATTAATTTTTCCGCACATAGGAATGGATAAGCTGAAATCACACTTTTCCTTTACCAGCCTGCTGATCCCCTGTCCTTCCGCTCCGATGACCAGGGCGATTTTTCCCCTCAGATCGGCTTTATGATACTCTGTGCCCCCCATATCACAGGCCCCTACCCATATGCCAAGCTCTTTAAGCTTGTCCACGGTTTGAGCAATATTGGAGACCTTGGCAACCGGCACATATTCCACTGCTCCGGCAGAGGCTTTTGCTGCCACATCGGTGATTCCGGCAGCCCTCCGCTTGGGAATGATAATTCCGTGTGCCCCGGCTCCATCTGCAGTTCTGATGATCGCACCAAGGTTGTGCGGATCTTCGATCCCATCCAAAACAATCAGGAAGGGATCCTCACTTTTTTCTCTTGCACGCTCAAGGATATCTTCCACCTCGCAGTATTCAAAATTTGACACGGTTGCTGCCACGCCCTGATGAACTCTTCCGTCAGCGATCCGATCCAGAGCAGCCTTATCAACGAACTGATATGGAAGCTTTTTCTCTTTTGCCATTCCGATTATTTTCTTAATAGATCCTTCGGCATCCTTTAGGATCAGCAGCTTTTCTATTTCTCTGCCGCTTTTCAACGCTTCCATAACCGGATTTCTGCCGATGATGATGTTTTCATTCCCTTGGGAACCTTCTTCGTTCTCTCGATTTTTTTCTTCTTTAAACTTATTTTGTCCACGCTGTAATTCTTTCAATTTATTTTCTCCTATACTCCGCAAATTGATATTCAACACCATTTTCGCTCACGGGTTCGCTCATTCCAACCAGTTCCAGGTCCGTCCTAAGATCAAGATTTTCGAAGAACTTGTCTGCTTCGAACACTCCATTGATTTTCGTCACAAGGTGGCTGCTGCAATAAGGAAGAAATTGTCTGTAGATATCTGCACCGCCTATGATAAAAACATCTTCCATGTCATAAGCCTCCAAGGTTTTAAACAGTTCTCCCATGGATTTGCACTTGATGCAGTCGGGCTGAAAATCCTCGTTTCTTGAAAGTACTATATTTACCCTGTCTTTCAGAGGTTTTTTTCCCGGCAGAGATTCAAAGGTGGTTCGCCCCATGACAACAACCTTACCCAAGGTTTGCTCCTTAAAATATTTAAGATCACCGGGCAGGTTTACGAGAAGACCGCCGTCTTTTCCAATGCCCCATTTTTTATCTACTGCAACGATGGTTTTCAATTGATTCTCCTTACCGCATCCTGCGCTGCTACCAGAAAGGCAGAACGCAAAATGCTATATATATGATAGTTTTCATAAATTGTATTATTTCATGCTGCTTTTTCTATCTGATCTAATCCATTTACGCGATTATAATACCATAAGTACGACTTTTTATGGTATACTGCCATCTGCGTTTTCGGCGCTCCAATCTCCCCAAGCCGAAATTCTCGCAGGGCACTCAATCTGTATAATAATCGAGGTTATGCGATTGTTGTACCATAAAAAGTACAACTGTTTATGGTACACCGCCATCTGCGTTTTCGGCGCTCCAATCTCCCCAAGCCGAAATTCTCGCAGGGCACTCAATCTGTATAATAATCGCAGTAATGCGATTATTATACCACAGTTTCTATTCAGGAAGATAGTCGATCATTATTGATTTCTCCAATGACACTTCAAGTGCTTTCTCCCCTTGTTTTCCGTCTTATCCTTAGATTCTTCTCTCTGAGTACTTGCAAAACAGATATTCCAGTAGTAATGTTATCTTATGATATTTCCTATAATCAAAGTATGTGCTTTGACGCTTACAAGCTGTTTTAACGGAGGCTGCTATGAATAGAAATTATATGGAAGACGGAGAAAAGAGCTTACAAGAAAAAGGAATTCCCAGCAAATACTCTGCAACACCCGGTAATTCTGTCAGAATCACACGGGATTATCTGGATTCACTCCTCATTGAAATGCGTGTCATTGATTCCAATATTGCCTCGACAAAAGTAGAGCTTTTCGGCAATTCGTTCCAAACGCCTGTAATGACTGCTGCGCTTTCTGGGTTAGATAAGATCTGTCCCAAAGGCATGGCTGAGGTTGCAAAGGGAGCAGCTGCTGCAGGAGCTGTTATGTGGGCAGGAATTGGTACGGAACAGGAGCTGAGGGAGATCATCGAGACAGGCGCAAAGACAATTAAAATTATCAAGCCATACGCTGACCAGGACCTCGTCTTCGAGAAACTGAAGCAGGCAGAGAAATACGGTGCCTTCGCAGTTGGCATGGACATTGATTTTGTTTTTGGCAGTAAAACTCAGAAAGGCCATGCCCAGTCCTATCCAGTAAGTCCAAAGACCCTTTCTGATCTGGAAAAATATGTAAGATCAACGAAACTGCCATTCATTCTAAAAGGTGTTCTAAGCGAGCAGGACGCAGCAAAAGCTTTGGAAGCAGGGGCGTCCGGGATTGTAATATCCCATCACGGCGGCTCTGTACTTGATTACGCAGTACCTCCTCTGATGATCTTGCCAAGAATCGCCAGGGTGATCGGCGGAAAGATTCCGATTTTTGTAGACTGCGGTATCACCAAAGGAGCGGATGTTTTCAAATCACTTGCGCTTGGAGCACAGGGTGTATCCGTCGGCAGAGCAATTATGGCTGGTCTTGCTGCAGGTGGTTCGGAAGGGGTACGAAGGGTTATCGAAGGCCTGACGGAAGAGCTTCGTTCTGTGATGAGCGTCACTGGTTCTGCAGATTGCAGCAGTATAGACCCCAATGTCATTTGGCGCTGAGCGGAAGCGATTTAACATCAAAAAAGGGAAACTGGATTCGGACAGTCTCAAGACGTGCAGCCCAAATTCGGTTTCCCTTTGAAAATTTCCATCAAGCCATTCTGAGAAACTCCTACTCCTTATATGGCCACCGGTATCTTTTCATTGAATTCATGGTATTCATAACCTTCCAGCCTGAAATGCTCACTTGTAAAGCAGTAAAAATCATCGACAGAACGGTCTACCAGCAATTTGGGTGCTGGTTTCGGGTCCTTTTTAATCATCTCTTCCACCAGAGGAACATGTCTGTCATAGATATGGGCATCGGCAATGACATGAACCAGTTCTCCAGCCTCAAGTCCGGCGACCTGTGCCATCATGATGAGGAGGAGGCTGTACTGCGTTACGTTCCAGTTGGATGCTGTTGCCATATCCTGAGATCTCTGATTCAGGATTGCATTTAATACATTTCCGCTGACATTAAATGTCATAGAGTATGCACAAGGATAAAGGCCCATCTCATGGAGATCCTGAAAGGTATAGATATTCGTCATGATCCTTCGGCTTGCGGGATTATGTTTCAAATCAAATATAACCCGATCTACCTGATCAAATTCTCCTTCCGGATATTTATGCTTAACACCGAGCTGATATCCATAAGCCTTGCCGATGGTACCGTTCTCGTCTGCCCAGCTATCCCAGATCTTGCTGCTCAATTCCTTAATATCGTTGGATTTTTTCTGCCAGATCCAAAGCAATTCATCCAATGCACTTTTCCAATACGTGCGGCGCAGCGTCATAATTGGAAATTCTTCTCTGAGATCGTATCGATTAATAATTCCAAACTTCTTCACTGTATGTGCCGGGGTTCCGTCCTCCCACCTTGGCCGGACCTGCAAATCCGTATCCCATACGCCATTTTCCAATATGTCTCTGCAGTTTTGAATAAAAATATGATCTGCTTTACTCACTACGCACCTCCATCTTTCCTAATTTTCTGATATAAATTTCCCTGTCTCTCTGTATCTGTTGCGCTGTTTCTTACGCAGTTCTTCCATTTGCTTATTTTTTATTCGACGCCTTGCTCCAAATGCTCCGATTATTCCTTAATTTCAGCAGTAACAATCTGGTGCTTAACCGGCAGAACCCAAAGAAGATACCCTCGCACCTTCGCACTATATCGAACGTCCTGAATCGACTCGACCATTTTTCCTGTATCAGGATCTTCATATCGAAGAATTCCTTTCTGATCCTTGTCCGCTACGTTAATGCCATAGACTCGATACACAATAATACCGGATCGTTCCAAAAATCCGTCGTATTGCTCAGACACTGAGTATTCTACAAAGTCCTTAAAAGTTTGCTCCTCTGCAGAAAGATTCTTGACTTCATCAAGCATCGTTGACTTTATTACAAGCGCGATCAGCAATACGATAATTGCAATGATCATTGTTTTTTCTCTACTGGTTAACGGGGCTTTTTTATCAGCTTTATTGGATTCCTGGCTGATCTTTCGGTTTGTTTTATAGTAATCACCGATTCCATCACGGAATTTGTTGCGAACATTTTTTTCCGTTCTTTTTTTCTCAGGCATTTTAATTCCCCTTTTTCCCTTCAATCAGGTCGATTGTTTTATATATGATTTCTTCCATTCGGTCATGATTTTGAGTCAGGTAAAGAAAACCCACCAACGCTTCAAACGCAGTTGCCAGTTTGTAATCCACCGGATCTGCATTCTTTGGTTTTGTTGCAGACTTTTTATTTCTCGCTCGCTTCACCAGGCTAAGCTCCTGCTCCGGCAGCTCGTCCATTAATATTTTCAGCGCAGCTGCCTGGGCGTCTGCCCGAACAAACTTAACCGCCTCTCTATGGAGAATATCGGCATTAACAAGTCCTCGATCAAGCACATGCTTTCGGACATAGATTTCGTAAACCGAATCACCAATGAAGGCAAGGGCGGTGGTATTCATAAACGCATAGTTTTGTTTTTCCATAGTCACTCCGATTTTCTCAACTTGCCTTGAATACAAGACATGGCAAGGCTTACCTGCCGTTGCCAGTATAGCATAAAATCTTCTGAAATAAAATAGAAAAGGTGATCGAAAAAACTTATGACAGTGATTCTTCTAATGTAGCAGAAGAGCCTCACATCTGAAAAAAAGAGCACCTCTTACCATTGAAGTGCCCTGATTTTTGTAGTTACTCTGCGTCTTCCTTTGAAACACTAACCTTACCCTGAAGCTCAGCACCTGCGCTCATGGAGAGGGTCGGCGCTGTTATCGATCCCTTGACCGTTGAGGTTCCCGACATATGGGCACCTTTTACAGCTTCGATGTTCCCTTTGATCTTGCCGTCGATGGTAATCAGCTGGCCAATCATATCTCCGGACAAGGTGCTGTCTTTTCCAATGTTAACATCCCCGCGCGCTTTCACATCACCTTCAACGATACAGTTTCCGAGCTCAATGTTTCCGCCTTCAATATCTCCGGCTACCTTTCCGGTAACCTTAATATCTCCATATGCAAAAATATCCCCGATGATGCTTCCTTCCACCCTAATGTGGCCTTTGCTGCTTACCGTTCCATTGATTGTTGTCAAAGGAGAAATGACGCCCACTTCAGAGACCGGTTGATAATTTTCTACCACTGGTTTTGGTTCTTCCTTCCACTCAAATACGGGAATTTCAACAGTCTTTGCAATAACCGCATCGGATTTGACAACAGTTTCAGAGCCTTTCTTTTCCGAGGCAAAAGTGACGGCCTCCTCAACTTCGTCTTTTTCTTCCTGAGCGTCTTGTGCATCAGCCTGCGCGTTCTCTTCTTCCAGCTGTTTCTCCACGACCTTCTTCATCAGATCGGAAAAACTTTCGCCAAGCTCGCTCCCCTTCTGAATTACCTTGTCTTTATTCTCATAATCACTCATTACATTACCTCACTTTTTCTATACTCCGAAAATGGAATGAAACTCTTTTTCACTTTGTGAGCTGTCAAGAGCAACGCTGACATTTCCATGCAGCTTCGCTCCCTGACTCATAGAGATGGTCTGAGAACGTACATCTCCAGCCAAAAGCGCATTCTCAAGAAACTCGGACATTTTTCCGATTACAAGATTGCCTTTGACCTTCCCGTTAATTTTGATATTTTCAGCACTAATATCTCCAACGACGACAGTATTCTGGCCGATGATTACATTTCCTTTCGCCGTGATATTTCCCTGAATCGTGCAGCCATTCAGAGTGAAGCTGTGCCCTGCAAGGTCACCTGCAACAGTTCCTGTAGCCTTGATATCACCGTCAGTTCGAACAGAACCTTTTACATCCCCGTAGATGTCAATGTTGCCGCTGGATGTAATTTCACCGACGATAACCATTGACCTTGAGATAACGGTCACCGGTGTGTCTTCCTGAATAGGCGCAGTGCCTGTCTCGGTCACAGCTTTTGCATTATATAGAAACTTTCTGCGTTCCAGATCCATATCCGGCTCCGCTTCCATATCCCTTCCAGTAAATAAATCTGATAGTTTATCTTGCTCATAATTTGTATCGGCAGTATCTTCCTGATTTTTTATTCCGGATGATGCGTCATTTCCCGGCAAGCCCATTAAATCCAAAACTGCCTTAGAGAAATTATTTTTATTTGCCATAATTTATCCCTCCAAAAACTTATTTAAAACCGAAGCCGTCATTTTTCAGGATTGACGGTACAGTCATTTCCATTTAAACCATGATATCTACGTCAAAGCTGATATCAGTCTCTTTTTCATTCAGAGGTATATTGACTTCACCTTGAATCTTTGCGCCTTGACTCATCGCTATGGATGTGGTTGTGACATTACCTGCAAGGATTGCCTTAGGCTGGAACTTTGCTTCATTGCCCACGACTACATTTCCTTTAATCCTTCCATCAAGGCAGAAATTCTCACCCTTCACATCTCCAATCACAACGGAATTTTCATCAACGGTAACCGACCCGCTTGCAATGATATTGCCCTGAACCGCACAAGCCACCAGGTCGATGTCTCTTCCAACCAAATCTCCGATCACTTTGCCATTGGCTCTGATATCGCCATGGGAGGCAACCTTTCCTTTGACACTTCCCAAAAGTTCAACGTCACCTTCTGCATTGATCTCACCAATCAGGACAGTCCCTCGAGCAATGGTTGTAACTCCAGGAGGTTCCTTGAATGCATCTGCGTTTTCCCGTATGGGCATTTTCTGGGGCTGCTGCTGCAATGGCGGCTGAGGTTGCGGAACCGGTGCTGAGGCCGTCTGCGCCTGCTGAGGTTCCTCCTGCCCCTGCTGTGATGCCTGCTGCTGTGCAAGCATGGCCATGATTCTCTCTTTGGGATTCTGGCCTGTTTTAAATACACCGCCATCCTTCTGCTCTGGCTGTACGTTTTCCTTATCCAAATCCGTCATCATTGCAGTTTCCTCCTCTATGGGCTCTTCGTCAGCAGCAGCTGCCTCCGCACTCTCTGTTTTCACTGGGATTTCGTTTTCCGGCTCCTTGTCTGGCTCGGGTTCAACAGTCTTGGATATTCCAATCAACTCTGATACAGCTTGGGAAAAATTACTTTTCACTCCCATTTCGGCATCCTCCATTATTCTTATTCGTAATTAATATAGTTAAACGTAATGGGACTGACGTCGTTAGTCAGCGCCTCAAATTGCATGCCTCTGTTCTTGTAATACTCTATAATTCCAGGCAGCGCGGCAACGGTGTAATATTTGGCAGTACTGTCATGCATCAATAAAATAATCCGGTCTTTTTTTTCCGATGAACGGATGGTGTTATTATATACGGAGGCGGCCGTCGCCTTGGCATCAGCGTCTCCATTGGATGAATTCCAGTCATAGTAAGTAAAACCGCGTCTGGTCATCTCAGCAATGATTTCCTCATAAAAGAGTGAATTATACTTATTAATACTCCCTCCCGGAAAGCGGAATATCTCTGTCTTGAGGCCGGTAGCCTCATAGATCAGCTCATAAGTGCGGTTAAAATCCTCCAGATAGCTTTCCACTGAATCATAAATGCTGGTGTATACGTGTGAATAAGTATGAATTCCGAGGGTATGCCCTTCCGCCACAATTCTGCGCATGATTTCAGTTTCTTTTTCACCTTCTTTTCCAATAATAAAGAAAGTGGCCTTAATATTTTCTTTCTTTAGGATGTCTAAAATTTCTGAAGTTCTGTCCGACGGTCCGTCGTCAAAGGTAAGATATACTGTATTGGGCACCGTTTTGGTTGATTTCGCGAGCTTAGCATAAAGGTCCGGATAAAGTGCCTGATACGCTATGGAAAGGCTGTTTTGAGGCTCTTCTTCCTTCGGATTTGACTGGGCAAGCACAATACCTGACTGAATTTCAGCAATCTGATCACGATAGTTGTTATTGATTACCGATAGACAGATCGTAGAAATGGATAGCCCAAAAAGAAGAAGTATAATAATAGCAGTAATTAAATGCTTAAAGAATCGTACACTTCCGAAATACATAGCACACACACTTTCAAATCATAAAACAGGGTTACAGCAATTTAATTATATCTGTCCGCTCGATTATTTTCAACAAAATTCAGCGTTATTCGTCATAAATTTTACGATTTTTCATCAAAATCGATCGCTGTTATTCAGGAGATTTTTCAGGAAACCAGATTCCTTTTTTTGGGTTTGAGGAGCTTCTTCATAAAGTATGGATGCATCCAGTTCATCTTCCATGACTGTGACCACCGCATAAGAGCCTTTTCTGCCTCCTGCAGGCAGAGATAAGCTCCCCGGGTTCAACAAATAAAGCCCGTCAACCTGACGAAACAGGGGAATATGGGTATGTCCAAAAAAAACAGCCTTGCAGCCAAGGGATTCTGCTTTATACAGAATGGTATCCAGCCCCTGCTTTACATTTTCCATATGCCCGTGAGCCAAATATATTTTACCGAATTCTGTTTCAAGAATCCGGTATTCCTCCCGTGAGTAAGCGCCATCCATGTTGCCTTTTACTGCCAGCAGCGATACGGGCAGCAACTCTTTTAAACGCATGGAGTCAGTCCAAAGATCTCCCAAATGCACAACGAGATCAATATCCTTCAGCTGATGATAAATTTCAGCTGCTTTGTCGATTTTTCCGTGGGTATCGCTGAATACTAATATTCTCAAGTAATAACTTCCTCCTTGTTTGCTAAGTCTTATTCCAGTCACATTCACCGCTTCAATTGCAAGTTCTGTCCAATTCAACGCAGAGTAGATCAATATAATGATGACTCGTGGGAAACACAAAGAATTTCAATGAATTCCCTAACAAAAAAAGTTTACCACAGAATTTGCATTCCTGCGATAAACTTTTTGAATTTCCATATTGTACAATTTATATTCAATCCTGATTTGAGAAATCAGAGCCAATGTCGTTTCCACTGCAGCTATGATTAAGGCCTCCAGTGTTGTCCGCCTTCCCAGAAGTGGGTTTTCATATTAACAAAACCGTTTTCTTTAAAATGAACGCCCTCTTTTATCAGCAAGGAGCGCTGTTCGTCCCAGTGCGGCACCAGACGGCCCTGGCTGTTTACCACACGGTGGCACGGGGCTTCCGTAAAGAAGGATGCATAGTGCATTGCCTGTCCTACCATTCTCGAACGCTGCGGCTGCCCCAGCATCCGCGCAATGGCTCCATAGGTTGTGACACGGCCTTCCGGAATCTGTTTAACAATTTCATAAACACGAAAATAGAAATCTTCTCGTTTCATAGAATCCCTCGCAATCTAACTGGCGTCTGCATTTGGCGTGTCATCGCTGAACTCCTGATCATTTAAGACCCTGTAAATAACATTTTTTACTCCCTCAGCATCGTTGGACACGGTAATGTACGATGCATTGTTCTTCAACTCGGCATGTGCGTTCTCCATTGCAATTCCAAGTCCAGCCGCTCTGATCATGGACACATCATTCAAATGGTCGCCGATTGCGATTACCTCCTCCATGGAGATCTTAAGCCCGTCAGCGAGCTTTTTCAGGGCAGCTCCTTTGGAGGCTCCCTGCGGGAGAATTTCAAGATAGGTTTCTTCCGATTGAGTGAAATTAACCTTTAATTTCAGCTGCTGCTTTAGCTCATCTTCAAACATTTTAAATTTGCCGTTGTGTCCGATGATGAGAATCTTAGTTGGGGCGCTTTTAAGGAAATGATAAAGATCCCCCACTTCATGGCAAGCAACCCCTTCTTTCTGAACGTGCTTTTCAATTCCTGGGGTCATCATTTTTATGTAAATCTTTCTGTCCTGGTACAGCAAAACGTCCCAGTCATAATTTCTCAGCAGTTTTAATGCGGCTTTTGCAGTATCGTAGTCCAGAAAGGCTTCATACAGTACATGGTTCCTGTTAATATCGATTATTTTAGACCCGTTATACAAAATTACCGGTCCTTCCAGTTCGAGATGATCCAAATACGGCGTTACCGCATCCTCCATTCTCCCTGTTGCAATGGTGAAAACGCCACCTTTTCGCTGATATGCCCGGATGAGTTCTTTTGTCGCCGCAGACACCTTGCCATCACTTTTTAAAAGGGTCCCGTCAAGATCAGACACTATGAGTTTATATTTCAATTTTCTACCTCCTGTCTTCTACCGTCCTATTTCATTATGGCAAAGGGGGAGAATCATGTCAACCTGCATTGGCTCCAATTAGAGTCGTACAACGCCTCTAAACATTCGGTCAAATCACGAATCTACAGCTTTATGATTACTTTTCACCAATTAAAAAAACGCCTCCTGTATCCTTCCATCCAAAGGAAGCAGAGGCGTCTTAAATTAAATATTACTAAAAGTAATTATCCTGATAGCTTTTTTACTGAATTTTTTCTGCGGCCTGATCAAAAGCCTATTTATTCGGCCAGATCTTCGCATCTGCTTCAAGAAGCCAGTTGTATCTTGGATCGTTATCTCTGGATACCCATGGATTGTTCTCAAGATGGCGAATCATCCAGGTATAGTACATTGCAAAGCCGGGCGCTGCTACCTGTGGATGGGTCGGTCCTCCGGGGATAAAGAATGCGCTGTTATCCATAATTTTGAACGCCTCATCTCCAAGGAATGCTGCCCCAAAGCCCTCGGGCCTGTCAAATTAAAAACGTCCCTTACGGCTCTGCGCGCTGTGTTTTCCCAGACACCGTCCCCAAAGAATCCGGTTCCGATATCCTCCTGGGTATAAAGTTTGGAAGCAAAACTCTTTTCATTGGTGGTCTTCTGAATTAAAATCTCGACGTTATCCTTTGCAGTTACCGTTATCTCAACTTGCTTTGCTACATGAAGAACGACCGGGTTTTCATCAAAGATAGAACGTCTCACAGCATCTGCACTGTTGCCTTCCCAATTCAGTGTGATTTCTCCGTCTAAAAGTAAAACGGCGGTTTCCTTTTCCGGCTCCAGAATGGTCAGGGTTTCTCCTGCTTCCATCTTCTGAATTCCGATATCCATCTGCATGTCGGCATGATTATCGTCCATATTGCAGATTTCGTTGTAACCCTTTTTCATTTCACCGTATACTGTTACCATATCTTTCTCCTTTCAGAGGCACATATTGAAGACAGCCTCTTATTGTCGGAATGAAAGGCGATACCTTGTCATGCAAACGACGAAAGGCTCACCCAATTCTTCCTTAATTCTGAAATAAGGAGAGGGGTTTCGCCCTCTCCTCTAATCTTTCACTATTTCTTAATACCATGATGGGATACGCCGAAGCCCTATTCCCTTATGGAATTAATATTTGATCATAAATGCTCTGATGATCTTCACAAGATCGTCGTATCCGCCTGCGAACTGGGTCAGTGTCTTTACTACCGGTCCGAAGGTATCGAATTCTTCTACGCTCATCTCATCGTAAGCCTTGATGAAGTCAGGGAGCTTTCTCAGTTCCTTGATATAGTAAGGATCGACTTCATTGTCCATGCGCGCTTCGATTTCAAAATCAGAACCGTTGAACGGTACCTGATTCTTGTACGGAATCGTCATGAGCATGTCGCCGCCGATGAACTCCAGCCACTGCAGCGGTGTTCTGTAAGCTGCGGACAGCATCTTTGTCTTGTA
>JARBUO010000241.1 GCA_029239605.1 Bacillota bacterium
CCTGCCCCATGAGGAACGGATAGTTTTTTACCTTCTTCGTCGCTTGGATTTTATACCGCTCCATCAGCTGGTCAATCACAAGTGTAATCTTCCGGTCCAGATCCTCAAAGAAGATGTCCAGATTTCCGTTGGCTTTGATGGCCAGCCTTGGAAGATTGATGGAGGTGAAGCTCAGATTGCCCCTTCCTCCTACTGTCTGTCTTGACGGATCGTTTACGTTAGCAATAACTCTGGTACGGCAGCCCATATAAGCGACTTCTGTATCGTGATTGTTCGGGTTATAGAACTGCAGGTTAAAGGGTGCATCCAGGAACGAAAAGTTCGGGAACAATCTCTTTGCAGAAACCCTGCAGGCCAGCTGGAACAAATCATAATTAGGATCGCCGGGATTATAGCTTACCCCTTCCTTAACTTTGAAAATATGGATGGGGAAGATGGCTGTTTCTCCGTTTCCGAGTCCTGCTTCTGTTGCCATCAAGACGCTTTCCGTTACGAGACGGCCTTCCGGGCTCGTATCAGTTCCGTAATTAATGGAGCTGAAAGGAATCTGGGCCCCTGCTCTGGAATGCATGGTGTTCAGATTATGTACAAAGGCTTCCATCGCCTGATACGTTGCTCTTTTAATTTCCTTCTGGGCATAGTTTCTTGCAACCTGCTGGACTTTTTTAATCTGCTCTGGCGTTAAGAACTCTTTCAGATGCTTCGCCTCTTTTTTGCTGTAATCATTGCTGTCTGCCATGTTGGGTTCCATCCCATGCTCCTGAAACACCAGGGAACCGATTTCTTTTGCTTTGGCAACTCCGTCGGTTGTATCACACAGGATATCCATGCTCTTTCCCAAGTTTCCCCAATAGAGCTTTTTATATGTCTTTTTTACGCCGTTAGCCATACCGTAATCAAAATTCGGTACACTTTGACCGCCATGCTGATCGTTTTGATTGGACTGAATCGCAATGCAGGCAAGCGCCGCATAGCTCTGAATATCATTTGGTTCTCTTAAGAATCCGTGACCGGTGGAAAATCCGCCTTGAAATAATTTTTCCAAATCGATCTGACAGCAGGTCGTCGTCAGTGTCAGGAAGTCCAGATCATGGATATGAATGTCCCCTTCCCGATGGGCTTTTGAATGTTCTGGATGGAGCACAAACATTTCATAAAACTGTTTCGCTCCTTCCGAACCATATTTCAGCATCGTACCCATGGCCGTATCGCCGTCGATATTGGCATTTTCTCTTTTGATATCATTATCCTGCGCCTCTTTAAAAGTGAGATCCTCATAGACCTTCATCAGGCGGGTATTCATTTCTCTGATTCTCGTCCGTTCAGCACGATAAAGGATGTACTCTTTGGCAGTTCTTGCATGTCCATGTTCAATGAGTACTTTTTCTACTGCATCCTGAACCTGCTCTACCGTTGGACAGCCGTCCTTTAATTGACCCTGCAACAGATATTCCTCAACTTTTTGAGCAAGATCAAGTGCCATCTCGTGATCTTTCCCGCCCAAAACCGCCGCGGCTTTATAAATCGCATTTGCGATTTTATCGATGTTAAAATCGGTACAACGTCCGTCTCTTTTAATAATTTGGTTGATTTTGTCCACTGTCATGTACCTCCGTTACGCAATTCCAAACCATATTACTTGTGAATGCAAAATACAGCAATACAAGATATGGTGCTTTTCCAACCTAATTATCATAATTGGAGCGTACCGCCTTGTCAAGAGCCCAAGACCATTAACATTTCATAAAATCAGGAACAGACAATCGCGGAAATAAAGGTATTGCTGGGCACTACGGATCTCTTCAAACGCCGGAAGGATTAGAACTATTTTTTTCGACAACACTGGAATGGTTAGAACTATTTTTTTTGACAATTCCGAGTCATCAGAACCTGGGTTTTTCGACAATATAGACTGCGATCCCGGAATTTTCTTTCATACGATAAACCCCCTGCCTTTCAAAAAGCACTGTTCCGCTGATCAGATGATCCTGGAGCCGCTCTCCCTCCTTCATGGCAAGGTTCAGCAGGAAGTCCTGGCTGCCGCTGTTAATGGCAACGATCAGCCGCCCTTGCTTCCCTGCCCGAAAGAAGGAATAAAAGCTGCCTTCCGCTGCACGGGGGCGATAAACAAATTGCGAGAAATTCTTTATTTTTCGCCTGAAATCGTGTAGTCTCCTGTAGAATCGTAAGATCTGGCTGTCTGCATGCTCCGGTTCAAAGCACATTCTGTTGTGGGGGTCCTTCCCGCCAGTCATTCCGATCTCATCCCCATAATAAATACATGGAATACCAGGCAGAAAAGAGGTGATCATCAGGGCGAGAAAGAGTTGCTGCCTCGCATAATCCGAACTTCCACTACTTTCAGAAAGGATCGTAAGGATTCTGGGCGTATCGTGGGTTCCCAAAAGGTTCATCAGAGAAGAAAAGGCTGGCGCAGGATAGTTTTCCCACAGGCTGTTCACCAAATCCTCCAGCACTTTTCCATCATGATGAATCAGATAATCAATAACGCCGTTTTTCAGCGGATAATTCATAACGGTATCAAGCTGTCGCCCTTGAAAATACGATCTGCGTCTTCCATAGGCAATCTTATTGGATGCGTCTTCCCAGACTTCCCCGATCAACGCACCGTCCGGATTTTCCTCCTTGACAGCAGACCTTACTGCTTCTAAAAATTCATCTGGCAGTTCATCTGCAACATCTAGTCGAAACCCCGAGGCTCCGCACCGCATCCAGTGGCGGATCA
>JARBUO010000102.1 GCA_029239605.1 Bacillota bacterium
GCCAGCCTTGTCCCTTCCTGAACTTTTCCGATGGAGCCTTCGATGAGCTCCGTAGTCTCTCTTGCCGCGGCTGCGCTTCTCGCCGCAAGGTTTTTTACCTCCTGTGCCACTACCGCAAATCCTTTTCCCTGCTGACCTGCTCTGGCAGCCTCAACGGCAGCATTTAGGGCTAGAATATTCGTTTGGAAGGCAATGTCGTCGATCACCCTGATGATCTTTGAGATATCCGTAGAAGAGGAACTGATTTCATCCATGGAGGTCAGCATGCCCTTCATTTTTCCGTTTCCCAGTTCTGCCTTGTCCTTTACACTATTAGCCAACGTGTATGCTCGATTCGAGTTGGCAGCATTGCGCTTCGTCTGTTCTGCTATTTCCGAAATAGAGGCCTTGAGTTCCTCGACGGAATCAGCCTGCAATGAAGCCCCCTGTGAAAGGTTCTGACTTCCGTCAGAGACCTGCTTCGCACCTGAGTTCACCTGATCGGAAGCGTTACGAATATCTCCCATTACCTGACATAGTGTCACAATAATATGATTCAGAGAATCTTTAATTTCAACAAAGTCCCCCTTATAATCTGCCGTGATAACAAGATTCAGGTTTCCTTCCGCTATTTGAGATAAGACACTTGAAATTTCGTGAATATAGCTTTGAATATTAAATATCGTTCCGTTCATTGTCTCTTGAATCACCGCATAATCACCCTGATAACAACCATCCATATGAGTCTCAAGTCTGCCCTGCTCAAGGGACTGCAGTACCAGCAATGCATTTTCAATGGGTTCTACAACGGCGTTCAAGGTTCGATTCAGGCCCTCCATGATCATGGCAAAGCTTCCACCGTGCTTTGAGGTGTCCGCTCTGTGGCCCAAGCGCCCCTCCACCGCTGCAGCGCTCATTTCAGCCGCATCGTCAATCAGCGCGCGAATTGCTGTTGTGCAATACTTCAAACAGGTATTGATTCTGGCAAAGTTTTCTCCGATCCGATACGTATCAGCGTCCGTTTCTCTCTGAATAATCTCGATAGACAAGTCTCCCTTTGCAAGTTTCTCAAGATTCAAAATGAGACGATCGACCTCATGGTCTTGAAATTCTGCTTGCTTCTTTGCAATTTCCACATTCTGCTCTGCTTGACGTGCTGCATTTTTAATTTCTGTCTGATCGATGATCAGTTCCAAAACTCCGATGATTTCGCCCTTTTCTTCTGTGAGGGGGATGCCAGTATAGGAAACTTCCAGTGCTCTTCCTCCCAGCTGCGCAGAGGTTTCACAAGTCGCTATTTCACCCCGGGACAGCGCCTTAAAGCAAGCACAGTTTTCGGTATTGAAATCTTTGATCCGGAAACTTTCTTCGCATTTGCTTCCGATCAATTCCTCCAGGCTAAGTCCGACATACTCGACTCCCGATTTGTTAATGTATTGGATCTCATAATCTTGATTTAGAATCAAAACAGGGGAAGGAAGAGCGTCTATATGACCAACAAGCGTATCGATGGTTTTATTTACACCATCAATGATCTTTGCAAAGTCTCCACCATGGGTACTGCAGTCTGCCCTCTCATTCAGCCTTCCATAAACAGCAGCTTTCACCAGATCTCCCGTATCGTCTATCAATCTATTCACTGCATCAATACAGGTATTGATACTATCATTAATTCCATTAAAATCGCCTTCTGCAATTTCCGTAATTCTTTCGGGGATTTGACCTTTGCTGATCTGTTCCATATATCCAGCGGATTTTTTAAGCGGATAAATCAGTGCATCAAGCGTGTGATTGACTCCCATAATGATTTCTCTGTAACTGCCCTGGAATTTTTCCGTATCCCCCCGGTGCTCCAGGTCTCCTTTCACCGCGGATCTAGTCAGAGAATTCGCTTCCTCGATCAGATCTTTCAATGCCGCAATAATTCCCCGCATGCCGGAGGCCAGTACACCAAGTTCGTCTTCTTTGTCATAGGTAATATCTACATTAATTTCCCCTCTGGAAAGCATTGTGCTGACTCCTACCAGTTCCTCTACGGGAACGGTGATTTCCTTTTCCAGCCGTCTGCTGATCCTGCTCGAAACAACAATGCTGACGACCAAAGATGCTACCAAAAGACTGACCAGCAGAGTTTGAGCCGTCATAGCATTTTGAAGATAATTTTCAGCGGCTTGTTCGGATTGCAGCTTTAATGAATCCAAGGTGACAGCCGCATTATTAAAGTATGGAATCGCTTCACTTTTCATTAACGCCTCAGCAAGGTCAGCTTCATTGGTTCCATCAGTACGAAAGTTAACCAGATGACCTTCTATCTGTTCCATAATCTTTTTTATATTCTGTATCTTATAACGGAATAAGTTGATTTCCTCGGATTCTTGTTCTGAAGACAGCAGTTTGAGCTTCTCGATATTATTGTCCAGCGCCTTCAGATTTACGAGAAATTGTTCCGATGATTGAATCACCATATCTGGATTGTCTTGAGCAATGGCAGTATATATATTTGTCTGAAGAGTTTGCAGTCCCAGTTCAATACTGCCGACAAGTGCCATACGCTGGTAAGGGCCAGCAAAAATACCCTTCGCAAAGGATACCAGCATAAGATTAGATGCGATGCTAATGCACATGATCACGATGATGACAAGTGTAATTACATTAAACCCTCCCCTGATTCTTTTTCCGAGTCTGAAACGTTGATTTGTGTTACGGCTCATAACTTACCATCCTGCCTTTCATGAATAATCAAGAGTTAATAAGATGAAATGATTTCGGTTTACAGCATGTTATTTTTAAGGAATAATCGGTAAACTGGCGAGAGCTCTTTAATCAAGGATGATTTTAATTTTGCAATGATTTGCTTTTGATTTTCCTCTATTGTATACTTCTATGTAGTAGGTGTCATTGCCATAGTTTGCGGAAAAATATACATTTCTTGCTGCCAGGCAAATCAATAGTTATCTTGTATCTAGGAACAGCCTGCGGCTTCAGCATGATAAACTCCTTGGGAAGTTTAGCCTGTAAGCACCGCTGTTAAAAGAACGGACTTAAGGGAATCGGATTTATGGAGAATTATCAGAAAGGAATTATAACAAGAAAAGAACCTGGTATTCTGAAAAAGGACGGGATCTATTTTTACAATCCCTCTGATTTCGCACAAGAGCATCTGTTCTACCCTCATTGGGGTGCAGAATATGTTTGCGACGAACCTTACTGCGTCGACCGCAGTGAGCAGGACGTGTTTGATACCTTTATTTTATTCTACATCGTTAGAGGCAGACTTTTTTTCCGCTACCGCGGTAAGGAGTTTATTGCTTCCGAAGGCGACGTTGTGTTGCTGGACTGTAAATATCCCAATTACTACAGTGCTGAATCTGAGGTTCAGTTCCGTTGGATCCACTTTACAGGGAATGCCTCACAGGCTTATTGCGACTTGCTTTACGCCATGGCGCAGGGACACTTCCCGCATCATCCGGACCTGGGTGCTTATTTTTCCAATCTGTTAAGCAGTGTGAAAATCGGTCATTTCAACGAGCATTACGTTTCGCTTCAGCTGTACACCATTTTGAGCAGTATCGCCGCCCAAAGGAATAAAAGCCGCCTGCAGCACCCCTCCGTGCCATCATCCAAGAATTTCATGGATCTGCATTTTGCAGAGCCTATAACCATTGCGGATATTTCCGCGTCCGTCAATTTAAGTCAGTTCCATTTTTCCCGGTTGTTTCGTGCAGAAACCGGCCTTTCCGTACACTGTTATTTACTGGAGGTGCGCATGAAACAAGCTAAAAAATATCTTTCAGAAACCAATACGCCCATAGAGGAAGTGGCACAACAATGCGGCTTTTCATCAACGTCTCATTTTATCCGCGCATTCAAGCAAGAAATGAATATTACCCCAGCACGTTTTCGCGGACTCTTTCGATAGTTAGAAACGCATGCACCTCATTTCAGTATAACGCTTAAACCAACAGCCCCTTTCCTGACTTGATGTATGATTCAGGCAAAGGGGCTGTTATTGAAATGCTATTTTCAATGAAAAAAATGAAAGGCCTCCAGAAGATTACAAAGCCCGAATCTCTCTACCCAGGGAGAAAAGATACAGGTACGCCTCATGGACTTTTATTCCACGGATTTTTTCCAGAGCTTCTTTATATAGCTCAATCTGGGTGCGGTAACTTTCCTTGACCCTGTCAAGATCGTCTTCTTCCTCATCTCTGCGGATATAATTTGATTTATAATCCAGCAGGATATATTTTCCATGCTCTTCAAAGTAGCAGTCGATGGTACCCTGAATGATGATCTTTTCGCCGGAGAGTGCTTTCATCACATTGAAAGATTCCTCTTTATAAAGTTTGTCCGCTTTTGCAGCGCGAATGCCGATATCAGAGCGGAAAAATCCGACAATCTGAGAAATGGAAACCACCTTTCCCTCTTCCTCCATCAGGATTTCTCTGGAGATCAGTTCTTTCACCGTTGCTTTAACGGTCTCCTCAATGCCTTGTACATCGACGTTCCCTGTAGTCTGTGATACAAAGGAAGACATCCCATGAAAATCCAGATGCTCCATCACCTTGTGAAGGATGGTACCCCGTTCCGCCGCGGTAAACCGCTTTGTTCCCCTGATAAACTTCGGCGTCTCAAGCGCCGAAACAGAGAATGAATTTTTCGGCCTGTCAGTCAGGTCCAAGGCATTTGGGCCTAGGTTCGCCCGTCCCCGTTCCTGCCCTAAACCCTTTCCTTCCATGGAAAGTCGACTGATTTCAGAAACCGTAAATTTTGACTTAAGTGCCAACGCATTTTTATGTAAGTACTCAAATCCAAACCGCCGATTGATTTCTTCTGTAACAGGGGGATTGTCGATGTTTTCCCGTTCACCCAGAATCCATTTTCGGATCAGTTTCTTCTGCTGCCCGGTTTCTTCCTTCTTAAGACTGATATCCCCACGGTTCAGGGTACAGAGATTGATCTTTGACTGCGGCAGGGCAGGCACCAGAAAATCGAGATACGATCTGGCTCCCGAAAAATCAGTGCCTTTCAGGTCATAAGCATCCATCGCTGTCTCCAGATCCTTGACCGTACCCAACAGGACAAGTTTGTCCATGGCTCTCGTAAACGCTACGTAAAGGATGCGCAGCTCTTCTGCCATGCTTTCCCTTCGCTTTCTTTGATCAATCACAGTCTGGATGAGCGTCTTCTTATAGCAGGAATTCTCTTTGTCCACATAGCGAAGTCCCAGTCCGATGTCCTTATGGAGGCTGATCTGGTAGGTATCGCTGTCTCGGTTGAAACGCTTCCCAAGCCCTCCGGTAAGAACCATGGGGAATTCCAAGCCCTTGCTCTTATGGATCGTCATGATCCTGACCACATCATCATTCTCGCCCAGCAGCTTCACCTGCCCCATGGGTACTTTTCGTTTTCGGATGGCTTCGATATAATTGATAAAGCTGAACAGGCCTTTCATTTGGCTGCTCTGAAACTGAACGGCTTTATCCACCAGAGCGCGCAGATTCGCCTGCCTCTGTCCGCCCCCTGGAATACCTCCGATGTATTCATAGTATCCCGTATCTCTGATCAGCATCCAAAGGAAGTCTTCCAGCGGCATGAAGGTCGCCTGCTGTTTCCATCTCCTGATCTGGTCCAAGGCTTCTTTGCATTTTTTTGCAAGGGAAAGCGCTTCTGGCTCCGGAGTATTGGCCTCCTTCCGCCAGGCATCGGCTTCCGGCTCCGGTACATTGGCTTTCGTCCTCCATACATCGGTTTCAGGTTCCATCACATCATCCTTCACCTTTTTTATGAGCTCCCCTGCTTCATCCAAGGCAGCCTCACTCCAGGATTCATACTGCTCACTGAAGGAAGCAAATTCCCGAAATACCTGATGGTAAGCACCTTCTTTATTACAAAGCCGGATCAAAATCAGCTCTTCCATAGAAAAACCGAAAATCGGTGACCGCAATATACTCAGGAGCGGTATATCCTGCTTCCCATTGTCGATTACTCTAAGAAGGTTTAGAAATACTTCAATTTCCATTGTATCGAAATAGCCGTCACTGGTATCGACAAAGGACGGGATGCCTTCTTGCAGCAATGCTTCGTAATAAATTTCTGCGTAGCCTTTTGCACCGCGAAGAAGGATGACGATATCCCTGTTTTCCAGAGGCCTCTGGATGCCCTTTTTCCCGTCATAGATCGGGCTTCCTTTCGCGCCTTTGATGATCTGTGCGGCAGCGTATGCCTCCATTTCCGCTTTCTTCATTTCCCGGATTTCCTCATCCAGAGACCCATCAGCAACCTGACTTTCATCTACAAGATAAAGATCCACCGGATAATTGAGGTCCCCGTCATAAGGGCTTCCCTGATAAAGCGCCGCCGCATCGTCGTATTCCAAACCGGCCAGATCTTTGCTCATAATTTGCCGGAAGATATCATTGACTGCTGTGATGATGTTTTTCTTGCTTCTGAAGTTCTTATTCAAATCCAGCTTGATGTCCGTTTCATTTTCAGCGGTCTTGAATGCCTCGTACTTTCCGATAAAAATCTCCGGCTCCGCCAGCCTGAATTTATAAATGCTCTGTTTGACATCTCCGACCATAAAAAGATTGTTGTCTCTCTTGATTTTCCCGATGAGTGTTTCCTGCACAATATTGCTGTCCTGATACTCATCGATAAATATGTAATCAAACTTCTGCCGGTATTCCGCTGCCGCTTCCTCTTTGGACAGCACCGCCAGGGCATAATGCTCAATGTCATTGAAGTCGATCAGACCCTTCTTCCTCTTTCGCTCTTTATACAAGCTGTCGAATTCTTCTACCAAACCGCAGAGATAGCGGGCATCACCGCAGGTTTTTGCAAGGTCTTCTGCAAAAGACTCCAGTGTTCTGGAAAAATATTGAGCAATCAGCTTTTTCACGATGGATTTTCCCTGATCCCGAAGGGCAGATACTGCTTCCTTGATCTCCTCATAGCTCTCTTTCTCCGCCTTCGCCGCTGTATAGGTCTGAAACTTCGTTCCAGAAATCAAAGGGCCGAATTCATCAAAGGAAAGGGAGCCAAAACATTCACAAAGCTCCGAGAGGCAGTCCGTTTCCAGTTTGTTTTTCGGAACGAGACTTGAGATACCCTGGCTTTCTATAAGCTCTCCCGCTCTGATGAAGCACCCTTCCGCCAGAGACAAATTCCGTTCAATATCTTTTTTCATCTCAGCAAAAGCAGAACTGTTTTCAAAACTTTCCCTGCTGGTGCAGAGTTCCTCTGCCTTTTCCCGCAGCCATGAGAAAGACTGGGGAATACTCTGGATGAAGCTGTGGGCTTCGTAGATCATGTCCTTGACCCCGTTGTCATTCTTTGTGGATGCAAATTTATTTAAGAACTGCAGAAAATCCTGACTGGAGGCATCGAACCGGTTGCTGAACAACTGCTCCATTGCCTCTGCCTGCAGGATTGTTTTCTGTGCTTCATCACAGATTTTAAAATTCGGTTCAATATCAATCAAGTAAAAATACCGCCGTATCACTTCCATTGCGAAGGCATGAAACGTACTGATATTTGCTCTGTGAATCAAATTCAGCTGCTCACGCAAAAAGGCCGCCTTTGAAGCGGCCGATGATTCTTTCGATGTTTCTTCCAGTTCTGCAGAGATGGCATTTACGATCTTTTCCCGCATCTCAGACGCGGCTGCGTTACTGAAGGTTACGATCAGCATGCGATCAAGTGCTGTTTGATCCCCAAGAATCAGCTGCTTGATTCGTTCTACCAGAACGGCTGTTTTACCGGAACCTGCTGCTGCAGATACCAGAATATTTTTATTTCTGATTTCAATTGCTTCCTGCTGTTCCTTTGTCCATTTCATATATTACCACCAAATGTACCTCAAATCTCGGTTTCGAAAAGCACTAAAACAGCACTTCCTTAGATTAATCTTAGCTTTACCAGGAGCCGCTCCAGCTTCTCGCCTTTTGGAAGAAGCTTAATTTCATGGGTTTCTATGGCCTTTGTCTTAAGCAGCATAATTCCATATACCGCCGCTCCTGCTCCTATGGATAGGACAGTAGAAAGACTGTTGCCGATAAAATTTCTTCCCGCATAGTATACAACAAGTACGACAATGCTCATAACGATTCCGGAGAACAAGGGCTTCCAGACAGATAGATTCAGATTAAACCGGGTACCGGTATATCTCTTTACCGCTATAAAATTCAGCACGCCGATGACACCATAGGCGATGGAACTTCCAATTGCCGCACCCTGAACATTGAGACTTGGAATTCCGGTAAAAATATACGTGGTTACCGCTTTCACCACCACACCGATTGCAAGGGTTACTACAGCCACATAGGGCTTGCTGAGTCCCTGCAGGATTCCGGCCATGGTTTGCGCAATGGACAGAAATATAATGCCGATGGATAAAATAAAGAGGCACGGCGCAGCACTGGAAGCACTTGCAGCCTGCATTGGATAAATCAGAAGCATGATCGGCTCCGCCAGAGTCATTAATCCAAAGGTGCAGGGAACGCCGATGATCATGGCGGTCCTTAGTCCAAGGCGGACGTTCATGTCCAGAAAGGCAGTGTCCTTGACACTGTTTGCAGCTGCAATTGCAGGAACCATGCTTAAGGCAATGCTAAGCGCAAGAGCCATGGGTATATTGATAACCGGCCCTGCCATTCCTGTGAGCTGCCCGTACAATGCATTGGTTTCCTTGATGCCAAAGCCGATTTCCTGCAGCCTTCTCATAACGATGGCCACATCGACAATATTCATAATCGGAAGAATGGAAACGCCAATGGTAATGGGTACTGCAATGGCTGCAAGGGTGCCAATGATTTTTCCGGCACTTTCCTTTTCTTCCGTCTCGCTTTCTTCGATTTCCTTTTTTAGTTTTTTTCGTTTCAGCAGATAGATGATTGCCAGCATGGCAACGCCTGCTATGGGTCCGATGCTTGTCCCGATTGTCGCTCCGGCGGCAGCGTATTCGATCCCCTTTGGAACAAAGATCACTGCAAGGGTAAGCCCTACCGCAACTCTGACTGCCTGCTCGATGAGCTGTGAAACGGCAGTTGGCTCCATCTGCTGCAGCCCTTGAAAATATCCGCGGTACACTGCCATGATCGGTACGAAGAGCAGTGCAGGAGCAATGGATATCATTGCGTAATATGCTCCAGGATTTTTCAACGCATTCACAATGGCTTCCGCACCAAAGAAAAAGACCCCAGAGGCCACGATTCCAAGTGCGAACATCAGAACAAACGATAGTTTAAATACCCGATGAGCTTCTGATTGCTTCCCCAAAGCAACACGCTCAGAAGTCATTTTAGAAATGGCAGCCGGTGCTCCATTTGTGGAAAATACGAGCAGAAACACATAGATTGGGTATGCGGTCTGATAATAGCCCATTCCCTCATCACCGATAATATTGCCAAGGGGAATTCTAAAAATTGCGCCCATTACCTGTACCAAAAGTCCTGCGATACCTAATATTGCCGCTCCCCTTAAAAACGTCTTTTTACTCATAATCCCTCCCAAATTTGCCTTAACGAAATACATTTCTATTATACCAAAATTTTTGATCAGTTCTATATATTTTATATTTTAATTTTGTTATAATAAAAATTAATAAAAAACAGATCAGTTTTTGGAGAATTGTTGGATATATTTTTTCCTAAGAGGGTAATTACATGTAGCAGGTTAAATAACTGCTGAAAGTACATGCTCTTGTTGACATCGGATATAATAGTTCCATACATTACATATAAAAAGAATAAAGGAGAACAACATGCAATTAAAGGCAAAACCGAATTTATTAATGATCCTGGATGGTTACGGCGCGGGAATCGACTACGCAGGAAATGCTATAAATCAGTCACATAAAGAGAACCTGGATGCTTTGTTCAGCAAGTACCCCAATACCACCATTGGTGCCAGCGGGCTTAACGTTGGACTTCCGGAAGGACAGATGGGGAACTCTGAAGTCGGTCACCTCAATATCGGTGCAGGCCGCATTGTCTATCAGGAGCTGACCAAAATCACAAAAGAGATTCAGGAAGGTCTTTTCTTTCATAATGCGGCTCTCGAAGCAGCGATGGATCACGTCCTGGAAAACGACTCCGCACTTCATCTGCTCGGACTTCTTTCCGACGGCGGTGTTCACAGCCATATCACCCATTTATATGCCTTAATTGATATGGCAAAGCAGAAAGGTCTTACCAAGGTTTACGTACACGCACTTCTGGACGGAAGAGATGTTCCGCCGCAAAGTGCTGAAATTTATTTTGAAATGCTGGAAGAATATATGGCAAAAGCCGGGCTCGGAAAAATCGCACTGATCTCCGGAAGATACTATGGAATGGACCGTGACAACCGCTGGGAACGAGTACAGAAATTCTATGACGCAATGACCCTCGGAACCGGTGAAAAAGCAGAAAGTGCTTCCGCCGGATTGCAGGCTTCCTATGATAGAAGCGAGAATGATGAGTTTGTTCTGCCCACGCTGATCTGCAGCGCTGGAGAAACACCGGTCACAGTTAATGACAACGACTCCATCATTATGTTCAACTTCAGACCGGACCGTGCAAGAGAAATTACACGATGCTTTGTAGATAAGGGATTTAACGGCTTTGAGCGCACAAAGATCATTGAGAATCTGACCTATGTCTGCTTGACTCAGTACGATGCGGAAATGCCGAATGTACAGGTAGCCTTTCCTCCCCAGTCTTTGAAAAACACATTGGGTGAGTACCTGTCACAGCTTGATCTCAGGCAGCTTAGAATTGCCGAAACAGAAAAATATGCCCATGTAACCTTCTTCTTCAACGGTGGTGTGGAAGCCCCGAATAACGGCGAAGAACGGATTCTGATTCCTTCCCCCAAGGTCGCAACATATGATATGCAGCCTGAAATGAGTGCTTATCTGGTAACAGAAAAAGTTGTTGAGCAGATTGAAGAAAATGATTTTGACGTGATCATATTGAACTTTGCAAATCCCGATATGGTTGGCCACACCGGAAACATCGATGCAACGATTAAAGCCATTGAAGCCCTCAATGAATGCGTTCCCAAAGTTATCGGCGCTGTTCTTGCCAAGGGTGGTCAGGTCATTATGACTGCTGACCACGGCAATGCTGACTGTATGCTGGACGAAGAAGGCAATATTGTAACAGCCCATTCCCTCAATCCGGTTCCACTGCTTGTAATTGCAAATGAACCTGTAACTTTAAGGGATGGCGGTGTTCTCGCAGACATCGCACCGACGCTGCTGGATCTGATGGATATTCATAAACCTGTAGAGATGACTGGCAAAAGTCTTCTGGTACGCGAATAACAACAAAATGACATACAGAAGCCGCTTCTTTCATGAGAAAGAGCGGCTTTTTTAATTCCTTACATCAACGGCGCAAAGATTCTCAGCAATGACATCAGCGCCCTTTTTCTCAGCGGTATTTGTTTCAAATCTTCCTTAGTAATTTCAACACCTACCGCAATGATATCCTCGAAGTCTTTGACCATATCTTTCAGACAGCTGCACTGATACATCCAAACCCCGCACTCAAAATGCAGATACAGGCTGCGGTAGTCCATATTGATGGTACCCACAACGCCGAAACTTCCATCCACAACGAAAGTTTTAGAATGAATAAAGCCAGGCTCATACTCATAGATTTTCACACCGCTGTCAATCAGAGACGAATAATACGACTGCGACACAGGGTGCACATACCATTTGTCTCCCTTATGAGGGGTTATGATCCGAACGTCAACGCCGCACTTTGCTGCGGCGCACAAGGCGGTTACCATTTCATTGTCAATGATCAAATAAGGTGTTGTGATATAGACCGACCGCTCCGCTTTATTAATCAAATTCAAATATACATTCTGGCTTACAGGCTCCCCATCCAGAGGGCTGTCTGCAAATGGACATAGATATCCGTCAAAATCGTCTTCATCAGTGAACGATGCACCGCCGCCGCCCTTTGATGAAAGAATATTTCCTGCCGCCTCTTCCTCAGTATTTGAGAAAGGTACTGCGTTCACTGCCTCCTGATCAATGGGCTCATTTCGAAGATAACTCCACATGGAAAGAAACATCACTGTCAGACTGCGAACCGCTTCCCCTTTGATCAT
>JARBUO010000103.1 GCA_029239605.1 Bacillota bacterium
CCGCAAGCAAAGTAAATCTTAGGCTTAACGGTGGTTCCGGTCTGGCCTACCTGGTGAGAATGATCGATCCAACCAGAATCAACCGCTGCTCTGGAGGAACCTACTACTCCACCTACCTTATCGGCAAACTTCTTGATCAGTTCAAAACCGGAAGGATCACCGAGACCACGTCCGCCGGAGCAGATGATTTCCGCATCGGTAAGAGATACGATTTCCTTGGCAGATTTTACGATGTCAAGAATTTCGATCTTAATGTCGCTCTTTGTGATTGCAGGTTTGATCTTGATCAGTTCGCCGGTTGCTCCAGCCTGTCTTTCTCTCTTCTGCATAACGCCAGGTCTTACAGTTGACATCTGCGGTCTTGTCTTGGGGCAGATGATGGTAGCCATCAGGTTTCCGCCAAAAGCAGGACGTGTTTGCTTAAGACCCTTGTCGTCTGAGTTTGGATCCAGCGTGGAAACATCAAGGGTTGTGTTCTTGATGGCGTAATCCATGTAACTGGAAACCTTGATATCAAGTCTGGTGCAGTCAGCAGTCAGACCCGTGTTCAATCTTGCAGCTACTCTCGGGGCCAGGTCTCTTCCGATGTGGGTAGCGCCGTAGATCACGATTTCAGGCTTGTGCTCTTTTACCGCATCAACGATAACCTTTGTATAGCCGTCTGTGGTGTAATTTTCAAGAAGCGGATCCTCAATCATATAAACCGAGTCTGCACCGTATTCGAAGCATTCCTTTGCAAGATGCTCTACATTGTTTCCTACGATGAGGGCGCAGACTTTTGCTTCATCGCTGATTTCTCTGGAAAGTCTTCTGCCTTCGCCGATGAGTTCAAGAGCAACATTCATGATCTTGCCCTTTCTCTGTTCCGCATAAACCCAGATGTTTTTGTATTCGGAAAGATCAACTGGTCCTTCCTTCTCTTCAGTTTTGGTAATCGCGTCAAATTTGCAGGCCGGAATACACTGGTTGCAAGCAGTACACTTTTCATTGATGACGGCCAGCTTTCCTACCATTTCAATTGCTTCGAAAGGACAAGCCTTTACGCATAATTTACAGCCCTTACATTTATCATTTAAAACTATAATAGCCATTTCGATTCCTCCTCCTCTTAGATTACATGCTTCGCTTTTAAGTTAATTAAAAGCTTCTGTGCAAGTTCAGTATCCGTATCCGCTTCAATCATCTTTCCTTTTCCCTTTGGAACCGGTGTGAATGAGCGGTATACGTTGGTCGGGGAAGCATCGAGACCTACTGTAGCCAGATCAACTTCGATGTCTTTTGCATTCCAAACCTTGATTTCTTTGTTCTTTAAACCGAAGATTCCATTGATTGACATGTATCTTGGCTTATTCAGTTCCTTGATTGCGGTAAGCATGCAGGGGGCCTGAATCTTGATCAGCTCATAGCCGTCTTCCATGGCTCTTTTTACAGTGATGTCCTTCATGTTGCTGTCTATTTTAAACTCTGTTACATATGTAACCTGCGGTAATCCAAGCTTTTCTGCCAGCTGAGGTCCGACCTGAGCGGTATCTCCGTCGATGGCCTGACGTCCTGCAAACAGAAGGTCGCAGCCGCCCAGCTTGTGAATTGCAGCTGCAAGTGCATTTGATGTTGCCCAAGTATCTGATCCGCCGACTGCTCTGTCGCTTACGAGTACTCCTTCGTCAGCTCCCATTGCCAGACATTCCAGCAGCATATCCTTTGCCTGCGGAGGTCCCATGGTTACTACAGTAACGTGAGTATCCGGATATTGATCTTTAATTTTTAACGCTTCTTCCAGCGCATTGGCATCGTCATGATTCAAAATGCTGGGAACGCCTTCTCTGATCAGCGTCTTTTTCACGGGGTCGATCTTAATTTCGTTGGTATCTGGAACCTGCTTTGCGCAGACGATAATTTTAAATGACATTGTTATTTCCTCCTCTCAATTATTTACCGAATACGGATGCTGCAATAACGATCTTCTGTACTTCAGAAGTACCTTCATAGATCTCGGTGATCTTCGCATCTCGCATCATTCTTTCAACCGGATAATCCTTCGTGTATCCGTAACCTCCGTGGAGCTGTACAGCCTTAGTCGTTACGTACATTGCGGTTTCCGCAGCAAATAATTTCGCCATAGCAGACTGAGGTCCATAAGCAAGATGCTTATCCTTCATATCTGCGGCTTTGTAAATCATCAGTCTGGCTGCTTCAATTCTGGTTTTCATGTCCGCAATCTCAAACTGCAGTGCTTCCATCTGTGATAGCTTCTTTCCAAACTGTTTTCTGGATTTCATGTATTCAACGGTTACATCAAAGGCACCCTGAGCAATACCGAGAGCCTGGGATGCGATTCCGATACGTCCTCCGTCAAGAGTTGACATGGCAACCTTAAAGCCGTCACCAACTTTACCAAGAAGATTTTCTTTTGGCACTTTACAGTTCTGGAAAATCAATTCTGTTGTTGAAGAAGCACAGATACCCATCTTATCTTCCGTCTTTCCGATGGAGAATCCTTCATATCCTTTTTCAACGATAAATGCGCTGATTCCGCCTCTCGTTCCCTTGGATTTGTCTGTCATGGCCATAACAACGAAGGTATCTGCATATCCTCCGTTTGTGATAAACACTTTTGCGCCGTTAATCAGCCAGTGATCTCCCATATCAACGGCTCTTGTCTGCTGTCCGGCAGCGTCAGTTCCGGCATTTGGTTCAGTCAGTCCAAAAGCACCAAGCTTTTCACCCTTTGCAAGAGGAATCATGTATTTCTGCTTCTGTTCTTCTGTACCCCATGCCCAGATCGGCCATGCGCAAAGGGATGTGTGAGCAGAACAGATAACACCAGTTGAAGCACAGACTCTTGATAGTTCTTCTACTGTTATGGCATAAGAAATATGGTCTCCGCCTGCACCACCTAATTCTGTCGGAAATGGAACTCCCAGCAAGCCGTACTGGCCCATTTTTTTAACATTCTCAACAGGGAATCTGTGTTCTTTGTCAATCTCCGCCGCAATTGGCTCGACATCGTTAACAGCAAACTCTCTTACCATTTTTCTTACCAATTCTTGTTCTTTCGTCAGTTGAAAGTTCATGTTAAGCCTCCTTAATGATATTTATCAGATCTCGTTTAGGATATTTATAACGTTTTCATTGTTATAAAAATAACATTATACAATTCCAGTAAACTACATTTTTGTGTAATTTGCAACCCTTTCTTAGAGGGTCAAATTGTTTTTTTTTGCGTACGCAATTACCCTAAATATACTGAAAATTCAGATGTTTCGGGTTCTGGGGCGTACTTAGAAATACTTGGATTATCGTGCCCAACTATCCGCAAATATTGATGATATAATTTTGTCTAACATGATCAAATGCATAAAACACTTTGTAATTTTCGACAAATAATCAACAGAAAAGAACCTTGTACAATTTTGTCATCTTTTGCTGAAAAAATTTATCACCGTAATGCTATTGTTAAAAATTTAAAAATCGGAATTTGATACAATTGTTTTTTGGTAAAGTACAGTTATCACGAACTTTAGATGCAACATAGCAGAAGAAATGAAAAAAGTCCGATAAATCCAGTATACTGTACCGGTTTTACCAGACTTATTTATTTTATTTTCCCTGTTGAGATTTATTTTACATCGAGCAGCTCAGTGCGCATCGCCCAACTATTTCATTTCCTGTCGTAATGCTGTTAGAATCTTTTTCTCTATTCTGGACACCTGAACCTGTGAAATTCCCATTAAACCTGCTACCTGCTGCTGGGTCATATCCTTGAAGTAACGAAGGGCAATGATCTGCCGTTCCTTGTTGGATAATTTTCCGATGATACTTTTTAGATGGATCATATCAATGTTACGCTGCTCCGTATCGGTATACAGTTCCTTGCCTGACCGTTCCTGCCTGTCTGGATCATCAAGACTTTCAAGATTGCTGAGCGCATCACTGGCCTCCATAAGATTGAGAATCTGCTCTGGTTCCATCTCCATCAGGGCTGAAAGCTCGCTCACCTTGGGGTATCTGCCGTTCTCGTTATAAAAACGCTCCTGGCAGTGCTTCATATTCTTGATATCCTGCTTTACCTGTCTTCCGACTTTTATTCTTCCGTCATCCCTCAGATAGCGTCTGATTTCACCAAGAATCATCGGCACAGCATAGGTGGAAAACATGACACCGTAAGTACTGTCAAACCGCTCCACAGCCTTTAACAGACCGATAAATCCGATCTGAAGCAAATCGTCCAGTTCATAGCCGTTTCCCATGAATTTTAAGGCGATATTTTTTACAAGCCCGGTATTCTGCACAATCAGCTGTTCCCTGGCCCACTCGTCACCCTTCCGCGCCTGTTCGATTAAATCATATGTATCCTCTTTGCTTCTGACAACATTATTAGAACTCATAAGCCATATCCAGATTCTTAATCATTGTAATTCTGGTGCCTTCTCCCGGTGTGGAATCCACTTCAAGTTTATCCATGAAACTCTCCATAACCGTAAAGCCCATTCCGGATCGTTCCTCACCCGGCATCGTAGTGTACAGCGGCTCTCTGGCCTTTGTAATGTCTGCAATCCCAACCCCATTATCAATAACAGAAATGATCAGCCTCCGTTCCTGATCCACCGTACATTCCAAGGTGACAATTCCTTCCTTTTGATCGTCGTACGCGTGTATGATTGCATTGCTCACTGCCTCGGAAACTGCTGTTTTTATCTCCGTCAGCTCTTCAACGGTTGGATCAAGGGGCGCCACGAATGCCGCCACTGCTACACGCGCGAAGCTTTCATTCTCCGATTTATTCAGAAATTCAAGTTTCATGCGGTTTAAGACAGAATCTTTTTCCAACTTATTATTCATTGTCGCCGTCCGCCTCCTCCTTATTATATTCCGATTCAATCAATTCAATGGATTCGGCTACGCTCCCAAGTCTTGTTGCTATGGTATAGATTCCCGCCATATCCAGAATTCTGTCAATATATTCATTACAGCCCGTAATGATCAGCTTGCCGCCCAGTTGGGTAATTTTGTTATAGCGGCCCATTACTACGCCTATCCCTGAGCTGTCCATGAAAGTCACTTTTTCAAAATTAAAAACCAAATGTTTTGAATGAAAGGCATCCACAGTTTTATCGATTTCTTCCCTGATTACAGCGGAAGTATGATGGTCAAGCTCGCCATCAAGATTTGCAATTAAGATGTCGTCGGTCATTTCAAATTCTATCTGCATATTAACCCCCCCTCCTATTCATTATACAAGCTTGTCCATGCTCTGTCGCTGAGAGAATGAGGGGATTTGATTCTATTTTTGTCGAAAAAAGCCCCCACCCGCCCTCAGGCAATGCTCGAAACTTTGATATGCTCATGATTCAGTTCTGTATTTTTAACCCCAAAAACAAATATCAGTCCGCTTGTGTTTTTGGGCAATGGTAATAACCAAATACCATTGTTAAAATTATCATTCACTTTCATCGGAGCATATAGCAAAGTATTCTCGGACATTGCCTGAGGACAGGCAGTGGGCTTTCGTATTAGCAGTGCTACAATTGCAGCATTTACCAAATCATTCGGATCATAATATTACAAAAGCGTTCAAGGCATTTCATTGTCAGTTTATGTCGCCTTCGATTTTTATCAGTACAGGGGGCTTGCGTCATCCTCTGGATAGATAGTAATGGTTTCTCTGGAAGCCACAGCTTCATCCACAAGTTTCTCCACATCAAGCTTGCTTTCCGAATCCAAAATTTTCGACAGTCTCGGTTTCGTCGTCGGATGTTTTGGAAGAAAGACGGTGCAGCAGTCTTCATAGGGAAGGATGGATGTTTCATAGGTTCCGATGTTCCTGGCCGTATCCATAATATCGACCTTGTCCAGCGCGATGAGCGGTCTCATCACAGGCATCTGCACAGACTGATCGGTGACGATCAGTGACTCTGCAGTCTGACTGGCTACCTGCCCCAGATTTTCACCGGTTATCAGCATGCCGCATTCCGTTTCCTTTGCAACCTTTTCCGCAATCTTCATCATGAAGCGCCTGACAAGAATCGTGGTCTCTTCTTCAGGGCAGTTCTGAACAATCAGTTCCTGGATTGGCAAAAGGTTTATGGTATGAAGCTTGAACCTTCCGCAGTAAGTTGCTACAATACGGGCGAGATCCTCAACTTTTTCCTGTGCCCGTTCACTGGTATAGGGGTAGGAATGAAAATGGACTGCTTCAATCAGCATCCCACGCTTGGCCATCATCCATGCTGCTACAGGGCTGTCGATTCCTCCTGACAGAAGTACCATTCCTTTTCCGTTGGTACCCAGAGGCAGACCGCCAAATCCGGAAATCTTCTGTTCATAGATATAGGATTTATCTCTCCGCACATCGACAAAAAGAAGACAATCGGGATTATGGACATCTACTTTTAGTACCTTACAGCCGATCAGAACCTTAGCGCCGATAATTCTTCCGATATCTGGTGATTTAACGGGAAAGCTCTTATCCGCACGCTTTGCATCAACTTTAAAGGTCTTGATACCCTTTTTCTCAATTAACCGAAGCATGTATTCAATGGCCGCTGCTCCAATCTCTTCGATGTCCGAAGCCACTTCCACAGCAGGGCTAATGGATGCAACACCGAAAACCTTTGAAATATCACCTGCAACCATATCCTGATCAAGTGCTGCGGGTGTTTTCACGAAGATAAGCCCTTCATGACGCCTTACCTCAGTACCGTCATATTTCTTTAACACTCTTTTGATCCGGTCAACCAGCATCCGCTCAAAATATGGCTTATTCAAGCCTTTCAGCGCCACCTCACCGCATCGTACGATAAATGTATTTTTCTCATCCATCATCTGAAACTTCCTAACCTTCTAAATTTGAGGACTGCATTTTTCAATTCTGATAAAACATAGTCCATTTCTTCTATTGTATTAAATTCATTGAAGCTGAATCGAATAGCACCTTCAATTTCGCCATCGGTAAGCCCCATTGCTTTCAGCACATGACTTTGACCCTTTTTCTTTGAGGAACAGGCCGAACCGGTAGAAACATAAATATCCGATTGTTCCAGGGTATGCAGCAATACCTCTCCGCGAACCCCGAGGAAGCTCACATTCAGTATGGAAGAAGTGCCTTCTTCGCTGCTATTAAATCGTACATTCGGAATCTCCTTTTCGATTCCCTGTTTCAGCCGGAACTTAGCAGCCTCCATGGCTTTGATTCGGTTCTCCAGGTCTGCGGAGCCAAGTGCAGCCGCTTTTCCAAAGCCTGCGATCGCCGGTACGTTCTCTGTTCCTGAACGAAGTCCTTTTTCCTGGCCGCCTCCATGGATGGTGGGGTGAATATTAAGATCTTTTCTAACGTAGAGTGCACCCACACCCTTAGGGCCATGGATTTTATGTCCGCTGACGGAAAACAGATCAATTCCCTGGTCCTTGACGCTGATTTGCTGCTTTCCATAGGATTGAACGCCATCACAGTGCACAAGAATCTCGTTGCCAAGTCTCTTCTCTGCTTCCCGCTTCAGTCTGACAATTTCCTGTATGGGCTGAATTGCACCGGTTTCATTGTTCACCTGCATGATTGAGATCAGAATCGTTCGATCATCCATAGCTTTTTCCAATGAGGACAGATCGATTCTGCCGAGTCGGTCAACAGGCAGGTAAACCACTTTAAATCCCATAATCTCAAGCTTTTTACAGCTTTCAAGCACAGCTGGGTGTTCGATTTGGGATGTTATAATTGTGTCTCCCCGTCTTTTTCTGGCCTGTGCAGCTCCGAAAAGAGCAATATTATCTGATTCTGTTCCGCCTGATGTAAAGAAGATTTCCTCTTCTTTCGCACCCAGCGAAGCAGCAATTACCCTTCTTGATTCTTTGACTGCCTTCTCTGCTTTGATGCCCATCCTATGGAGGGACGAAGGGTTGCCATAATCAGCAGCCATATATTTTACCGTTTCTTCGATTACTTCCTGATACGGTCTTGTTGTTGCGCTATTGTCTAAATAAACGAACATGTTACCCTCTTAATCAATCCTGAGGCGCTTGCACGTGTGCACTCCCATACAAACCGCACGGTACCCGGATGGCTTCTTATGAGAATGCCTCGCGACAGACGCCATTTATGATGAAAGAAGAGGCATACACCTCTTCTTTAACTCGTCTTACAATTCTAAGATCCCCCGCCTGTAGGGCGGGGGATCAAGAATCGCTAAACTCGAAATTCGTTCGTCTTGCCAGCACCGGCGCAGCCGCTGCTGGGTCTCACTTATTTTGCATATTCGATTGCTCTTGTCTCTCTGATTACGTTGACCTTGATCTGGCCCGGGTATTCCAGCTCGCTTTCAATCTTTTTGCTGATTTCCCTTGCCAGGAATACGATCTCTTCATCATTCATTTCATCAGGTCTTGCAATGATTCTGATTTCACGTCCGGCCTGGATCGCGAAGGACCGTTCTACGCCGGGCGTTGTATTTGCAATCTCTTCAAGCTTCTGCAGTCTCTTGATATAGGTTTCCAGAGTTTCTCTTCTGGCACCCGGTCTTGCTGCAGATAAAGCATCTGCTGCGGCAATCAATACCGCTTCCATGCTCTTCGCTTCGTAGTCTCCGTGATGAGCCGCCATGCCATTGATAATTGTTTCGGATTCCTTGTATTTTCTCAGCAGATCAATACCGATATCTACATGGGTTCCTTCGACCTCATGATCGACAGCTTTTCCAATATCATGGAGTAAGCCTGCTCTTTTGGCGGATTTAATATCTAGTCCCAATTCTCCTGCCATTAAACCTGCCAGATGGGCAACCTCAACGGAGTGTTTCAGGACATTTTGTCCATAACTTGTTCTGTACTTTAATCTTCCTAGAAGCTTAATCAGTTCCGGATGAAGATTATGTATGCCAACCTCAAAAGTAGCCTGCTCCCCTTCTTCCTTAATGATATTATTAACTTCTTTTTCTGCTTTTTCTACCATTTCTTCAATTCTGGCCGGGTGAATTCGCCCGTCCACAATCAGTTTTTCAAGAGACAATCTTGCGATTTCTCTTCTTACCGGATCAAATCCGGATAAGATAACTGCCTCCGGTGTATCGTCAATGATTAAGTCAATTCCCGTCAGCGTCTCAATCGCTCTGATGTTTCTTCCTTCTCGTCCGATGATTCTTCCCTTCATTTCGTCGTTGGGAAGGGGAACCACCGAAACGGTGCTTTCCGCCACATGATCCGCAGCACATCGCTGGATGGCTCCGGTGATGATTTCCTTAGCCTTTTTATCAGCCTCTTCCTTCGCCTTGGATTCGATATCCTTAATCATTACGGATGCTTCATATCTGATATCCTTTTCGACGTTGGACAGGAGAACGCCTTTGGCTTCCTCCACCGTATAACCAGAGATCCTCTCCAGTTCTTCAATCTGTTTGTTAATGAATCCGTCCAGTTCTTGCTGCTTATTGATCAATAGTTGTTCTTTTTTCGTGATTCCATCTTCTTTTTTTTCAAGGTTCTCTGTCTTTCGATCAATGGCTTCTTCCTTTTGAATCAGTCTCTTTTCCGATCTTTGGATTTCAGCTCGTCTTTCTCTGATTTCACGCTCAACATCACTTCTCATTCTGTGAGCTTCTTCTTTTGCTTCAATGGTTATTTCCTTTTTTATGGTTTCCGATCTGTTTTCAGCATCGAGGATTATATTCTTGGCTTTTTGTTCAGCACTTCCAATGGCTTTCTCTCCAACATTCTTTCTGAATATATATCCAACCAAAGACCCGAAGGCCAAGGCAACAATTCCAATGAGTATTGCTGTTCCTATTCCTATGTTAATGCACCTCCCTCTCTCTATTATTTTTAACTTTTTAACGCCCGTTCAAACCGGGACGAACAACTAAATATCAGCATTGTGTAATTAAATATTGATATAACTACACAATATATATTATAATGTTGTACGTGATGTAATGTCAAGTCGAATTAGGCTGAGCCGGCAGTGATATTTTGTAAATTTTCTCTGTTCGTGGAATCTCTCTTAAGGGGCTTCAGCACTTGATGTCAGCGATTAAGACAAGCTCCAAAAAATCAATTGTTACAGGCATAATATTAGAAACAGAAACGAAGGTATCTCAATGGATTATTTTAGAAATCTTTTAAAAAATATAGATAAGTTATTGTTATTTTTACCCGTCTGCTTTGCAGTAATCAGCATCGTAATGGTAGGCAGTACATCCTACGAAGGCCAGTTTATTATAACGAAAGATATTACGGTACAATTTGCGGCTTATTGTCTGGGAGCAATCGCCCTCAGCATCGTGTTGCTGTTTGACTACAAAACCTTTGAAAGCATGGAAAAGATTATCTATGCTGCATCCATTCTATTTCTCCTGACGGTATACATCCCGGGGCTCGGGGTCGAGCATTACGGCTCCCGCGCTTGGGTAGACCTTGGCCCCGTAGACATGCAGCCTTCTGAACTGGTCAAGATTTCCTTTGTATTGCTGTTTGCCAACTATCTTTCGCGGAAAAGAGGATCGCTGATAACACTGAAAGGTGTTGGTATGGCAGGACTCTATGCAGCTCCTTTTATTCTTATCATTTTGAAGGAAGACCTGGGAACCGCGGTTGTCATGTGTTTTATGACTGTTGTTATGATTTTTACTGCAGGCATTGACTACAAATTGTTTGCCAAACTTGGTGGTGTTTTTATGATTTCCATGCCGATCTTATACCGGTTTATGGCCTCTCACCAGAAGGAGCGAATTGATGCCTTCCTTCATCCCGAGAATCTGAATTTGGCAGGAAATTATCAGGTATATAACTCCAAAATCGCCATCGGTTCAGGTGGTATCTTTGGCAAAGGTCTATTTGAAGGAACCCAAAAGGAATTGAAGTTTCTGCCGGTTCAGAAATCAGACTTTATCTTTTCTGTAATAGCAGAAGAGTTGGGAATGATTGGCGGTATAGCTGTCATTCTCTTGTATGCAGTCTTTCTTTACCGCATGCTGAAAATCGCCGACAATGCAAAGGACATGTATGGATCTCTGATTGTAATCGGAATTTTGTCCATGTTTTGCTTCCAGATCTTTGAGAATATTGCAATGGCAATGGGAATCATGCCCGTAACCGGTATTACCCTTCCCTTTATCAGCTATGGCGGTTCTTCCGTTGTAGCAAACATGGTTGCCCTCGGAATCGTGCTCAATGTGGGAATCCGCAGTAAGATTATTAATTTCTAAAATTGAAAAAGCGGTAGGTGCTGAATCTTTGGTATAAAAACTAACAAGCGTATCGTTCCCAGTACAGGATACGCTTGTTTTTTTATTTTCTGTTCCTAATAAAATGCTCGACAAAATAATTTCGGGAATCAAGTATATCGCGGAGAAATGTTTGCATTATATGATGACGATTTAAACGGCTTTAGGCTCTCTCATAGGATTAGGAACTTTTTCACAGACAACTACGATCACCCAATGTTTGAGGATGGTGTTCAGTTGGTAGATGGTTTATTTGAGCAAAAAATTGTAACACACTGAACAAAGAAATGGCGTAGCTTTTACACTACGCCGTATCTTCATCACTACGATACTTCTATGATCCGATCCATGATTTTTTTGAAGTTCTTTTCTATGTAGGTTCCCTCTTTGTATACGATGGGAAGCCCATTATTTGCAGCAATGTGAATATTTTCATCGTACTGAATGATCCCGGCCATTTCCGGTCTCATGATGTCGGCAATTTCAGCAATACTCGGTACAAGACCGGTACGAATCAGATTTGCCATAACCTTATTGATGACATAAGTTCTTTTTTTGATTCCAATCTGGAGCAAGATCTGATCTACGGCATCCGCATCCCGTACCGCAGCGTATTCAGGCACTGTTACAATAACAGCAGCATCGGCGCCCGCTGCCGCAATAGCGAGCCCTTCATCAATGCCTGCCGGAGCGTCAACGATAATATAATCAAAACTGCGCTTTAACT
>JARBUO010000104.1 GCA_029239605.1 Bacillota bacterium
ACATTCTGCATCTCCATTGAGATGCACCGTCACATCCGTTCCGCTTATGGAAAAGCGGTTTACTTTTTTTATCTCTATATGATAACCTTTGACCCCCAGTTTCTCGATTTCTCGAATCACAATTTCAGGATCCAGTCCGAGATCGATGAGCGCTGCAATGCTCATATCACCGCTGATTCCTGCAAAGCAGTCAAAATAAAGGATTCTTTCCATTCCTTACTCCTCGTGTTTTTATAGCTGGTTGATTTTCGCTGCCAGATGGCCTGCGCCGAAGCCGTTGTCAATATTAACAACCGCAACACCTGCCGCACAGCTGTTGAGCATGGTCAGCAAAGCTGAAATGCCCCCAAAGTTTGCCCCGTATCCTACGCTGGTCGGTATTGCGATGACAGGTTTGTCCACCAGACCTCCGACTACACTTGCCAGGGCTCCCTCCATCCCTGCTGCAACAATGACCACGTTGGCAGCACGAATCCGGTCCAGCTTGCCGAACAATCTGTGAATTCCCGCAACGCCTACATCATAGATCCGATCAACCTTGTTTCCCATGATTTCAGCAGTGATGGCGGCCTCTTCCGCTACAGGGATATCAGAGGTTCCTGCAGTGACCACCACTATTGTTTTCTCAGAACGAAGGGTATGGTTGTTTCTGACAACGATGACTCTGGCCTCAGGATGATATACAGCCTCGGGAACCACTTCTTTCACCCGTTCAAAAACCTCCAAAGACGCTCTTGTGGCCAGGATATTGGCGTTGCTCTCCTTCATCCTGTCCATAATCATTGCCACTTGGTCCGGTGTTTTTCCTTCGCAATAGATTGTCTCGGGATGACCCGTTCGTATGTTTCTGTGTTCATCAATATTTGCAAATCCGATATCCTGGAAGGGAAGTTCTTTCAGCTGCTCTACTGCAGACGATACAGGAACCTCTCCTCTGGCTACCTTATCTAATATATTGGTTAAGTAAGTTTGATCCATCGTTATCTCCCTGTCTGTACTTTGTAAGCGCTTATTTTGAATTCACACCGGCTTTTGCAAGACCAGACTGATCCGCATGGTTTGAGAGGCTGAGATAAAGTGCCTGTGGTCTCAAAAGTTTCCATTTTTCAGTCACTTAGTACTAGAAAATTTTATATGATATCCGGTAAAATGTCAAAATATATCTATTTTCTGGTCTGGAGACTGAGAGGAAGCTCCAGCCCTGATCGCTCCATCAAATCCTCATCAAAAAACAGCTTGAAAGGTTCTCCGTCTGCGATAACCTTTCCCTGACTCATGACGATTACTCTATCGCAGAGATCAAGAACAAGATCCAGATCATGGGTAGCAATTATTTTTGTATGGGGAAGTCTTTCCATCGCCAAAATAAAGTTCCGTCTGCTTTTGGGATCTAAATAGGAGCTGGGTTCGTCCAGAAGCAGTACTTCTGGATTCATAGCCAAAACCGCAGCGATGGCAACATTTCGCTTTTCTCCTCCCGATAGCTTATGCGGCGCTCTGTCTTTAAGATGTCCGATCTTCATGATTTCTAACGCAGTGTCAGCCATTTCCGTTATTTTTTCCGCTGAATAGCCAAAATTCCTAGGACCAAAGACAATATCATCATAAACACGGGCCATAAACAGCTGGTCATCAGGATTTTGAAAAACAAAACCAACCATTTTCCGAATCTCGTCCAGACTGTCTTTTCTCACCGCTTTTCCATCGATTTCAATCTGCCCTTCCAGAAGCGTATGCAGTCCGACAAGCAGTGCAAGCAATGTCGATTTCCCTGCACCATTTGCTCCCACCACCGCAACGTTGCTTCCTTTTTCAATATCAATACTAATATCATTCAGCGCCCGGTTTCCGTCCGGATAGCAAAAGCCGATATTCCTTATACGAATCATGCTTACGCTCCTTCCTATGTTTCTATTATTGACCCAAAAGTCTTCCGATTATCATGCTTAGATTGCACCACCTGAAGATAAAAAAGCCAGTGCACAATCCTATGCAATAGAGGATATCAGATTTCCTTACAGCATGAGCTTGGGCAAAATGATATTCCCCATTAAAGCCTCTGCATTTCATAGCAAGATATACTCTTTCCGCGCGGCTGTAGCTTCTGAGAAGCAGTTGACCCATAAAGGTCCCTACATGGTTCAGATCGATGCCTTTCTGCTTGACGGATCTTAGGTGGTACGCATTCATCATAGAGGAAGCTTCTGCGATTATAATGGTAAGATAACGAACCGTCAGCATGAGCTGCATGACAAATACTTTTGGAATTCTGAGTCTGACAAGCTGCCTTGCAAGCTGATCCATTGGTGTCGTCGCAACCATAATAAGGACAGCCATAACGGTTAGCACAGTCTTCAGTAAGATGGAAAAAAAGGAAAGAAGCCCCCACGAGATCGGAAGACCAGCCAACAGAAATGCTGTTTGTCTGTCCAGAATGGGATTGGACAGGCCTGCAAAAAAAGAAAAAGGCAGTGCGATCACCAATCTCGAAAGCACTGATTTATAAGGTATTTCTCCGATCGCCATCATCAGAATCGGATAAATAAAAAATGGAACCAATCCGCTGATTTGATAACGATCAAATGAGATTACAACCACCAAAAAGAAGATGGTCGTAATCATTTTTGCCATGGGATGAATTCTGTGCAGGACGGTAATTCCATCCGACAGTTCCTCAAGGGTTTGTATTTTATTCAGAGATTCTGCTAGCTTTGACATTTTACCTTCTTCTTTTTTGTTTTCGTAATCAGATAGCCTGTCAGGCCTGCGAGGCCAAGGGTGATTCCGCCTCCTACAATTCCTGAGACAGAGGTTCCTGCCGCAGCATTTTCTTCACTTCCTCCCTTAAACCCGTAATCCGGCAAAAATGAGAAAATCTGCTGAAGGCTGGCCGCAGCATTATGTGCAGCACTGTCAGATTCAAGTTCCGCGGTTCCTGCCACACCTTCCATGGACCATTCCAATCCATCGGGATTCCCCGATGCAAACAAAGAAACAAATCCGCCGATGATGACGGCAGCAGCCAATAGAATGACAACAACCTTGCGACTCTGCATCTTCACCGTAACTTCCTGCGCCTGATATCCGTCAAGAAGCATTGGATTTGACTTCAAAACAAAACTGAGTACTGCCGCCGTAGCAATTCCTTCACCAAGGCCTATGGCCAAATGGATGGGCTGCATCAGTAAAACAAAGGAACCAAAGGGAAGCTCCGTAATTCCAGAGATCAGTGTCTCCAAAACAACTGCAAACGCGCCCAGCTGCAAGCCAATAACCACTGAAGAGACCGATGCTGCAGTGATTCTCTTTGCGGAAAAATTTTTATTGATAATTGCTTTATAGATAAGAGGATATACAACATAACATGCAAAAAATCCCATATTGAAAATATTACAACCAAGAGCCAGCAAGCCTCCGTCAGCAAAAAACAATGCTTGTATCAGCAGCACCGCCGAAATCACCAAAAAAGCTGCATGGGGACCCAGCAACGCTGCCAGCAGAATTCCTCCCCCGATATGCCCGCTGGAACCGGTGGCTGGAATGGTAAAGTTAATCATCTGCCCTGCAAATACAAAGGCGCCCATCACGCCCATTAACGGGACTTTTCTATCATCCAGTTCTTCTTTTACTTTTTTCGCCGAATATCCGATGGCTCCGGCACTCACTGCGAGCATTACACCGCCAACTGCAGGCGTAATCAATGCATCTGCCATATGCATAATTGACACTCCCTTTCTTTACAACAAAAAATACCATGGGGACAGGAGCCTGTTTCAACGGCCCGCCAAATCGCCTTCATGGCATGGATCTTTCCGTAAAAAACGTATTTTCAAATACGAATGTCTTGCCGGTTTTTCATTATAAAGCCGACAAGATGCTTGGAGTGCCTTCATGACACTTAATTACAGAATGATTATACACGGACGAACTTTTGATGTCAACGGCACGGCACCGCATTCTGCAAAATTTACCGCTGGGGTCCTCTTTCTGCCAACCAGGTACTCGTAACCGCACGCGATTATACAAAGGTTACCTGAACCTCAGTTTCAAAAAAAGCGGCTTGGGAATCATCTTCCTCCATGCCTTTTTCACCGGCATCGGCCCCGCGATTTCCGCCACTGCCGATACACGCCTCGGTTACTTCTTCCTCCATAAAATAACTCTTCAAAAAGGATCTTCGATGCAAAAGACACGTTCCGTAGCAGTTGATCCCTTCGTAATGGGCTTTTGTGCCATATCCCTTGTTCTGATCGAAGGCATATTGAGGAAATCGCTCGTGATATTCCTTCATCAGCCTGTCTCTTGTGACCTTTGCAATGATGGATGCCGCCGCAATGGAGACGCTGATACTGTCTCCCTTAATAATTCCCCGTTGCGGAGTCGGAATATCCTTCAATGTCAGTGCATCTATTAGTATGTACTCGGGCTTCACCGACAACCCGTTTAAGGCCTTTCTCATGGCAAGCTTTGTAGCTTCCAGGATATTGATCTTATCGATGACGTAATTATCCGTAATTCCTACACTATAAGCCACCGCATGATCGATAATCAAATCATATAAAGCTTCCCGTTTCTTCTCAGACAATTTCTTTGAATCGTCTACGCCGAGCACAGAAAAATCATCGGGGAGAATCACTGCTGCCGCCACCACCGGCCCAGCCAGCGGACCACGCCCAACTTCATCCACTCCCGCTATGTATCGGACACCGGTTCGATACAGTTCCTGCTCCACTTGCATCATCTCCGCAAGCCGATCCCGTTCTTTTTTTTCTCGATCTTCCTTTTTCATACTATGTACCCCAAACAACCAAGCAAAATTACTTCCTTGGCACGAAATATCCGAGGTGTGTTCTCACGAAAACTTCCAATCGAATGGACGGTCTCCGTGAGAGCACACCTCTCAGATTTATGCAGCACCTCTCAGAGATTTACTCCATCGGAGGACGTTCCAGAGTAATTCTGCCTATGGTTCCGGCACGAAACTCATCCAGAACGGTCCTTCCTGTTCTTTCATAGTCAATTCGTTTTCCGGATTGAATAAATCCCCTTTTTGCCGCGATTTTTTCCATGGTTTCCAGCCCGGTTTCACCTACGTCCTCCAGCTTATACCGTTCGGTCAGCAGCTCAGGGTAATCCTCCTGGAGCAGCTTGATCAATTCCAGTGCAAGACTTGCCACATCAAGAATCTCATCTTTGATGGATCCGCAGAACGCCAGATCAAGACCCGCTTTTGGGTCCTCAAATTTAGGCCAGAGAATTCCCGGTGTATCCAAAAGCTGCATTCCGTTTTCAAGATTCAGCCATTGCTTTCCTCTGGTAACGCCCGGTTTGTTTCCTGTTTTTGCACTCTTTTTCCCTGTCAAACGATTGATCAGTGAGGATTTTCCCACATTGGGTACGCCCACTATCATCATACGAAGAGACTTTTTAAGGATCTTGTCCTCATTTTTGGCATCCTGAATGGAGGTGAGAAGTTTCAACAGCTGCGGAACACCATTCCCCGTCATGCAGTTCATCGACAGCACGTCATATCCTTGTTTTCGGAAGTACTCAACCCATACCTCGTTACCTCTTCCGTCGGCAAGATCACTTTTGTTCAGAATCATGATACGACGCTTGGTTTTTATCAGTTCATCGATAATGGGATTTCTGCTGGATACAGGAATCCTCGCGTCCACTACTTCGACGACGATATCTACCATCTTCAGATTTTCCTGAATCAGCTCCCTGGTTTTTTTCATATGTCCGGGATACCAATTGATATGCTCCATAATGCTTTACCTCCTTTCTCTCATAAAATGCGGCATCGCCCGCCATTGCCCGGAGCCTTATGGCCCCAGCTCCAATAGTAAAATATTTTCTAAGCACCCTTCTGATACGGCGAGGGGTACCCGTTCCTCACGTCCCTTTTTTTCCGTAGAATATATTGCTCCTATCGGACAAAAAAGGGAACCAACAGGCTCCCTCATTCTTGCTTTATTTATTTTCTTTGCTCTTAATCTTAGCTGCTTTTCCGGTTCTTTCACGCATATAGTTGAGCTTCGCTCTTCTTACGTCTCCGGATCTTACTACTTCAATCTTGTCAATTCTGGGAGAATGAAGCGGGAAAGTTTTTTCTACACCTACGCCGGAAGCAATTCTTCTGACGGTAAATGTTTCTCCAAGTCCGCCGTTCTGTCTCTTAAGTACAAAGCCTTCAAAGATCTGAACTCTTTCTCTTGAGCCTTCCTTGATTTTAATGTGTACCTTTACTGTGTCACCAACGTTGAACTTTGGGATATCTTCTCTCACATAATCCTGTGCGATCATTTGCATTATATCCATATTATTTCCTCCTTTCCTCATAGACGTTCTTGGTATCCATTCTCTTACCCCTTGTGTTTTCTAAAAAAACTGCAAAATGGGTAAGTTCCATATCCAGAGGACCGCCCGTAATACACCGTTTAATATCTTAACATAGTCATCTATATAAATCAAGCTGTTTTTCGCAGTGTTTCGATCTATTTTTTTGTTTTCTAACAAAGTGTTTTCACTTTATCCCAGTTTAAGAGGCTTATGCCCTTGGGTGTGCCCGGTCGTAGACTTCTTTGATCCGATTCTTTGATACCGATAAATAGATCTGCGTCGCCGTGATGTCCTCGTGACCCATAAGTTCCTGCAGGGATTTTAAATCTGCTCCGTTTTGAATCATATGCACTGCAAAAGAATTTCTTAGCGTCTGGGGCGTCAGCTTATTTTCCAGGCCTGATACGGAAGCGTACTCCTTGAGGAGCTTCCACAGTCCCTGTCTCGTAAAACGCCCGCCGTTGTAATTAACAAAAAGGGCATTTTCAGTGCTGTTTTCATCCTTCAGTAGTTTTGCCCTGACATCATAGATATATTCCTCTACAGCTGCTCTAGAGGGCCGTCCCATGGGAATAATTCTGGCTTTTCCATGTTCTCCGGTACAGGTAACAAACCCCATTCTTAAATTTACTTCATCTAAATTCATCTCGACAATTTCACTTACGCGAATGCCTGTGGCATAAAGCAGTTCCAGAATCGCTTTGTCCCGTAAGCCCTTTAATGATTTGTCCGGCGCAGCAAGAAGGGTCTCAACCTCTTCAATGGTCAGATATTCAATGGACTTTCGCTCAATCCTGGGCGATTTTATATTGGCAGTGGGATTTACCGGCACACGATTCTCCTGCACCATGAATCCGTAGAATGCTCTTAAAGAAGCAATTTTCCGGTTTACTGTCGCAGCTGATTTCCCCTCATTTTTCAATTTCAATAAATATGCCACAACTTCTGTGTTGCTGGCATCAGAAAGGGAAAGCCCCTGCCTGTCCCGGATCATATCGGCAAATTCCTGTACATCGCGCTTATAGGCATCCAGGGAATTCCGTGCCATTTTCTTCTCTGTTGATAAATAATTTATAAAGTCATTGATGAATCCGTCCATTTGGCTCTCCGTAACTAATTGATTCGCCGCATCATCTGCTGCATATAAAGTATATCGCAAGAATGTGGTATTTACAACAGGCTGGGACGAAAAACATGTACTAAAATCCTTGTCTTACTCATATTTTGTAGGGAAGTACAAAGGAGGGTTCCCTATGAAACGTAATACAGTGAATAAAGCTTCCGACCTGATTATGTCCAGCGGAGCGAGCTTCGTCGCAGCTTTGTTTTTCTTTGTTTTGGGCTTATCGGCGGGAGTGTTTACAGAACTTATGATGACCAGCGCAGAAAAAGAAGGCATGATTTCCTATCTTGACAAGTATTTCTTTCTTTCAAATCCCAAAGATCTTGCCTTTATGGATATCTTTATGAATTCAGCCGGCAACAATCTCGGTCTTCTTATTATCATATTGCTGTCCGGTTTGACCGCCATCGGGTTCCCCGTTGCATTAGCCGCTCTCGTTTATAAAGGGATGGCACTGGGTTTTTCTGCAGCGCTTCTCATCGATTCCATGAATTTTAAGGGAGTCGCCATCGTTTTCACGTCCATGATCCCTCAGAATCTGCTCATCATACCAGCCATGATCCTAGCCGGCGTTGCCGCTTTAAATATTGCATTCCATACCATTTCAAACAGAAGATTTGGAATCAAAAAGAGCTTGGCTGAAAGCTCAGGCTCTTATTTGTTTCTTAATCTGTTATTAGCAGCTGCTGTTTTGGCAGGCTGTTTTATTGAATCGTTCCTTTCGCCGTTATTGACTCGGCTAATAGTATAGCAGCGATGGTTTTGGCATCCTCAATCTCGTTGTTTAATACCATATTCTTCAGCGCGGCCAGGTCATATTCCAGAATGTCAATGGCTTCATTCTCATCAAACTCTGTCTCACCCGGTGTTAATTCCGTTGCAAGATAGAGATAAATCACTTCAGTGGAATAGCCGATGGAGGAATAAAAAGACGTTATGAACGAAATCTTTCCTGCAGTATATCCCGTCTCCTCCTTCAGCTCCCGCTCCGCTGTCAGACGATGATCTTCTCCCTTTTCGATCTTTCCGGCAGGGACTTCCAGCACAGCCTTTTCCGCCGCTTTACGGTATTGCTTTACAAGGACCATCTTCCCTTCAGGCGTAATGGCCGCAAGAGCTACGCCTCCATTATGCTCCACGATCTCCCGATAGGAAGTTTTCCCGTCTTTTACCTGAACCAGATCTTTCCGAAGGTTCAGAATTCTGCCTTCGTAAATCCTTTCGCTGGATATGGTTTTTTCTTCAATGATCATACTCTTCTTCCCCATTTCCGTTCCCTACTTGGTCATCGCTTTTGATTTTTCGGCTGCTGCACGGAACGCTTCCTGCACGTTGCTATGGAAGCCATTGCTTTGAAGTACCTTCACCGCTTCGATGGTGGTTCCTCCCGGCGAGCATACATTTTCTCTCAAAGTCACCGGGTCAATCCCCGTTTCAAGAACCATCTTAGCTGCTCCCAGAACTGACTGTCCCGCAAAGACCAGTGCCTTCTCTCTGTCCATTCCCCCAGCCACAGCCGCATCGATCAGCGATTCAATATACATATAGGTATAGGCCGGACTGCTACCGCTGACACCGATCACCGTATCGATCAGCTCTTCCGGAACCACCTCTGCTTTTCCCACCGAACGAAACAGCTGTGCAACAGATTCAAATTCAGAATCTGTGATAGCGACATTTCTGCAGAGTGCACTCATACCCTCATTGACCATTGCGGGGGTATTCGGCATCACGCGTATGACCTTGACGCCAGAAACACCTGTGAGCTTTTCCATATAGGAAATGCTGATCCCGGCAGCGATGGATACAAGCACTTGATGCGGCTGATAAATCCTTCCCAAATCAGGCAAAAGACTGTCAAAGATGCCCGGCTTAACAGCAAGCACAACAGAATCTGCTTTGTTCATCAGTTCTTCCAGGCTTGCACAGGGCGTAATGCCAAGTTGGTCAGCAAGCACCTGCAATTTCTCTGCATCCTTATCATAGGCAAAAAGATTTTTCTGCTCTGCCGGATGTGCTGTAAGGTATCCTTTAATCAGTGCTGTTCCCATGTTGCCCGTTCCGATAAACCCAAATTTCATATTGTTACCTCCCCTGGCTGAAAAAGATGGTTCCCTTTTCAGTGCCATCCATGGCATTGATCAGGACATTCTTTTTCTTGCCATTGACCAGAAGCATTGAAATACCATATTCATTTACCTTGCGTGCCGCCTGAATCTTTGTTACGATTCCACCTGTCCCGAAGGAGCTTTTCCCTCTGGAATCGATCTCGGAAAGCAAGCCATCGATATCATAGACTTCTTCAATGAGCTCTGCATCTTTATGATCCTTCGGATTTTTATCAAATACACCGTCAATGTCACTCATGATGATCAGTAAGTCCGCATTCCAAAGGTTTGCTGTGAGTGCACCCAGCGTATCATTGTCACCAATCTTGATTTCATCCACACTGACGCTGTCATTTTCATTGATGATTGGAATAACGCCCTCGTCAACCAGGGTAAACAGTGTGTTTCTGATATTCAGCGTTCTGATATTGTCTCCGAAATCCTCCCTGGTCAGAAGCATCTGCCCCACATGAAGATCGTAATCGGCAAAATACTCCTTATAGGCGTTCATCAGCTCAACCTGACCGATTGCGCACAGCGCCTGTTTATAATTAATGTCTCCTCTTCGGCTCCATTTATTAATTGCCGCTACACCGCATATGCCTGCACCGGAGGAAACGATGATGACCTGTTTGCCCTGTCTGTATAAACCGGCAACCTGTTCAACGATATTGTGAAGCGTCTCCCGATTTACAAACCCTTCGTCGTCGGACAGCACGTTGCTGCCGATTTTGATCACGATTTTTTTACTGTCTTGTATTAAATCTCCTATCACGCTCATTCTTAAACCCTTAATTCTACCTCTCTGCCAATTTCATCTCTATATTGATTACATATCGGCTTGATAAATTCTTCGATCAGCTCTTCCGTCTGATCAGCAGACCTTCCGATATAGTCATCCGGCTTAAGAAGGTCCTTGATTGCTTCTAATGATAGACCAAAAACTTCGTCCGCAGCAATTCGCTCAAGAAGGTCATTGTCCAGTCCTTCGTCTTTTACTCTAGCTCCCGCCGCCATGGAATGCTCCCGGATCCTCTCATGAAGCTCTTGTCTGTCTCCTCCCTTTTTTACGGCTTCCATCAAAATATTTTCTGTTGCCATAAAGGGAATCTCATTCATAATATGCTGTGTGATTACTTTTTCGTGGACCACGAGGCCGGTAGAAATATTTCTGCAGATATCCAGCATTCCGTCTGCAGCCATGAATGCCTGCGGGATTACAATCCTCCTGTTCGCCGAATCGTCCAAGGTTCTCTCAAACCATTGGGTACTTGCCGTATCCGCTGCATTCCCTGAACAATTCATCACAAAGCGCGCAAGAGAAGCAGCACGTTCGCTTCTCATGGGATTCCGTTTATATGCCATGGCGGAGGACCCGATTTGTTTGGTTTCGAACGGCTCCTCCACTTCTTTCAAGTGCTGCAGAAGTCTGATATCGTTTGTCATCTTGTGAACGCTCTGCCCGATGCCGCTCAGCATGGAAAGCACCATAAAATCAATCTTTCTGGTGTAGGTTTGCCCCGACACCGGTACTGCTGTTTTGAAGCCCAAACCTTCTACTACCATGGAATCCAGCTTTCTGACCTTTTCCATATCTCCATCAAAAAGTTCCACAAAACTGGCCTGTGTTCCGGTTGTACCTTTGACGCCAAGCAATGGCAGTGTCTCGATCAACCGTTCACATTCCAGATAATCAAAGTAGAAATCCTGCAGCCACAGAGATGCCCGCTTTCCTACCGTAGTGAGCTGTGCAGCCTGGAAATGTGTGAAGCCAAGACACGGCAGCGCTTTATATTCCAGTGCGAACTGGCTCAGTTGATCCATCAGGCTTACCAGCTTGCCTCGAATCACCTGCAGTGCCTGTTTCATAACGATAATATCGGTATTATCCCCGACGTAAGCACTGGTCGCGCCAAGGTGAATAATGGGTTTTGCTTTGGGGCACTGGAGTCCGTATGCATAAACGTGAGACATCACGTCATGTCTTGTTTCTCTTTCTCTTTTATCCGCATCTTCATAGTTAATCTGATCTTTAAACTGCTTCATCTCGTCAATCTGTTCGTCTGTGATTGGCAGTCCAAGGGTTTTTTCCGCTTCCGCCAATGCAATCCATAACGCCCTCCATGTGCTGAATTTCACATCTGAGGAAAAGATATGCGCCATCTCTTTGCTGGTATATCTCGTGATCAGCGGGTTTTCGTATCTGTCCGTACTCATTTGAATATCTCCATCTTCATTTTATTTTCTTAGTACTCTGTAACCCTGCTCAGGAAAATGCTCTGAGTCACAGCATACCAGGCATATTAATGTTAACAATAAATTATATACTTGTT
>JARBUO010000242.1 GCA_029239605.1 Bacillota bacterium
TCACCTGTCAACCTCTTTTTTATACTTTTTTCATTCTTTTCTTCCATCGTTTCGATTCTTTTTATGAAGGCCAAATCCGACAAAGACGAGAATGCCTATTATATTATAGATAGAAAAGAACAAATAGACTTGTGCTCCTGAGTAATGATCAAGGATTGTTCCGCCGATCAGATGACATACAATGGAACTGAAGTTTGATGAAAATGCGTAATAGAGCGCCATTGACATTCCGATGATTGCCCGATCAACAAGGCAGTTCAAATAACGAACCAACTCAACAAGTACGATTCCGGTAACCATTCCCTGCACGAAGAATGTGCCGATGAGGAGACCGGGAGCGGGTCCCGTACTATACCATAAATATCGAAGCGCAGACATAATCAAGGAAAACAAAATCAACTTCTCCATACCGAACCGCCTGGACAGCCGTTCAGTCCACGCCATAAAAGGGGCTTCCGAACTGCACATCAGAAGAAATGCGGTTCCGATTCCAGCAATACTTCCCCCTACATCTTTATATAAAAATCCAAAGTAGGTGTTATTGGCAACATTGGTCCCACAAATAAAAAACGCCGAAAGGAGCAACGCCATGTACTTTTTATTCTTAAACAGCATGAAATAGCTGGCCCGGTTTTTTCCCTTCTTTTTCTCTGCAGACGCTTCGCCTGCCGGATTCAAAGCCGGACTTGCCTTTATAGAGGAAATCTGGTTATCTGCTATAGCTCCATCTATATTTTTGAAATCAGCTTTGCCCGTAGATTTTTTTCGGCTTAACCTCAAACGGATCATAATTATCCATGCTGCGGTATATCCCATAGCACAGAACGGAAGAATGATCACAAGCCCCGCTGCATCCGCGGCCTGCCCTGCTACAAAGACCCCCAGCGCAAACCCTATGGACCCATACTTTCTTACGGAGCCGAAATTAATCTGCTCTTTGATGGCCATTGCATCCGTTAAGGGCATAATCGCGGTCTGGAAGAAGGTAAAAGCCATGTAAGTAAAAAGAAACAGGATATATTGTTTCACAAGTGCTGCTCCAAGGATGATCACTGTTGCGGAAATGCATAAAAAGAGCAGAACCTTGGTACTGTCTTTGCTGTGATGAGATCGATAGCCCCAAAATGGTGAAGCGCCGATTCCTACTGCTGTGCCGGCAGATGTGACGATACCAATTTGGACTCCGGAAAAGCCAAGGCTCGCCATGTACTGTCCAAGCAAAGGCAGCAGCGTTCCCAGGCCTGCGAACGTAAATAGATAGATTCCTACGAAACTGTAATATTTTGTTTTCATTCTTGTAATAAACCAACTCTCTTTTCTGAATTGACTAAGGAAATGCTGACTCAGGGAAAGATGTGCAGATGATCGAAACGGAACGGTCAGATGTACACCAGGACCAATCAGCTGTCCAAAAGTGCCAATTTTAAGTATAACAGCCCTGTTTTGCGTACACAATACTTAAAGTATGATTTCCCGGAGGTGAATAAAATGCTGATAATACTGATTCGAACAGTAATCCTATATTTCGTTGTTCTTTTTGTGATACGAGTCATGGGTAAAGCAGAACTGTCCAAGATGGACCCATTTGAAATGGTCTTGCTGTTTATGATTGCAGAATTGGCCGCGATTCCCATCGAATCTTTGGACATTCCTCTTCTCAATGGTGCTGCTGCAATTCTGACACTGCTTTTTCTGGAAGTCCTAATTTCGTTCGTTTCCATAAAATCTCCAAAGATTAATAAACTATTGAACGGAAAACCTAGCATCCTTATTGAGCATGGGAGCCTGAATCTGAAAGAATTAAAAAATCAGAGGATAACCATTGATGATCTTATGGAACAGTTACGATTGAAGAACTACCCTGCGATTTCCGATGTGGATTATGCAATTCTTGAGGCAAACGGAGATTTGAGTGTAATACCAAGGCCAGAAAAAGCTCCCCTTACACCTGAGGATATGGGAATGCCCGCCTCTTCCAAGGTCATGCCTATGGTTTTGATTTCGGATGGTGTATTATACAAAGGAAACTTAGACCTTCTGGGTAAAGAAGAAGGTTATCTGAAAAAAGAACTCTCTAAAATCAAGATCGATGATTATTCCCAAGTCTTTTTATGCTTTTTTGATGAAAAGAAGCAGCTTCATGTTTATCCAAAAGGAAAGAGCCGGAAAGAAATGTTAAAGGAGGTGCCAATCAAATGAAAGCATTGATCGTTTCTCTAGCAATCATGGTAATTGTTATTGCCGGTTGGTGGGTCTTTGTGGATTATGCGGACAGCAACCTTCACGAGCTTACAGGTATGATCGAGGATGATATCCTGAAAAGCGTTTATTCTGAGGACTGGGAAAAAGCAGGAATGCAAATAGAGGATCTGACTGATAAATGGCATAAGCAGAAAAAAATATACACATTCTTCTTTAATACTTCAGCTGTGATGGAAACGGATTACTCCATTGCAAAGGCAAAACAGTATATTAAAGTAAACAATCTTCCCCTTGCTTCCGGTGAGCTTGGCTGCATCAAGGAGCAGCTTGGCTTTTTGCATCTGAATGAATTAATAACACTTGATAATATTTTTTGATCGTAGTAATATCTAGGTTAAGTAGAGTAAATATTGTGCGTGAAGTGTCATAAGATGGGATGTCGCTTATGAACGAAAAACAGTCTAGTTTGCGATACAATATTGCGTCCGCTGCTG
>JARBUO010000105.1 GCA_029239605.1 Bacillota bacterium
GGCCTTGTGAAGCAGTACATCAATTTTCTGCAGGACCCGACCTATACACCCAGCATAGCAAATGTGAAAACGAGCATGCCTAATTTCACCAATGCGATTACCTTTGTAAATGCGGAATTCAATATCCACCCGTCGCTTTTCCCGGCGTTGAGAGACGTCAACACCTCTGTGCTGGACAGCTCGCGGAGTAACCTGTGGATTGGTACCAACAGCGGCGTAACAAAGATTCAATTATCAGACAAGGCTAAAACGGTTTATGATCTTGAAAGCCAGCACCTGAAGGACGATAAGGTACTTCTTCTGATTTCTGATGGCGGTACAGGTGTATATGTCATAACAGTAACCGGAGTATCGCATATTAAACGATAACAAAGGAGGGATCGAATGTGATGAACCATAAAAAAGGCATAAAAGCATTATCCGCAGTATTGACTGCTGCGATCATATTAACCACACCTTCAAGAGATGGCTTACTATAAGACGGGAGATGCCAGCATTCCAAGCGATATCCAATGGGTAACAACTGCTTCCGCACTTGATTTTCTCCCCCAGGGAGCGGACAGTGACGTCACTTGTGCGGTTAAGGACGAGAGCGGCGTTTACTGGGTCGGAACACAAAACGGGCTGCAGCGCGTGGATTTCAGCGCAGCTGACGCAAGAGACATCGTTCAGTATTTTGCCGGTCCCCGTTATCTCTACGGAGGGGATGACGTGGTCACTGGAGTCGCTGGCGATGGAGCAGGCGGCGTGTGGGTAAAAACCGAAAGTGGTGTTACGCATATCTCTATGCCGAAGAAAACCATGGAGCAAAAGGCTGCTGTCTACGAGGATATGGTGAAATCCGTCAACGATAGAAGGGGCATGATTGCAGAGTCTCGATTCACGTTCAGTGATTCTCAAAACTCATATACAGATTACAGTTCAAATACCGGAACCTTCGTAGGAGCACCTGCTACAAGCGATAACGACGGACTCTGGACCGCCATGTACGCCATCGGTGAAATCTTCCGGTATAGAACCCTGGTGGAGGAATACGGAGCAAGTCCAACGGGTGCACAGCTGCAGGAGATCAGTAATGCGAGGGCTGCTGCAGTAAGAGCAACCAAGGCTGTGCTGCTTCTGGATTATATCTCAGGACGTGGAAACGGATTTCCGTGCCGGTCCTATATGCTGACGAGTGAATACTTGGCGCAGACAGACGACGGAACAGACTACTCATCCCAGTCCCGCCAAAACGGGCTTTGGTTCCACATGGTACCCGGCGGAACAAATCCCAACGGTATTATTCCCGATATGCAGCTGGACGGAAAAACGCCCATTGGATATTCCATCGTCCGTGTTACAAAAGATGCACAGACAAAATGGGGCTCTCAGCTCTTCCCTGGCAGCGATCCTGCTGATCCTCTGAGCTATAACGGAGTTCAGTTGAGCAACGATGCCATTGATGAACTGAACAAGTCTCGGGAAGACGGAGAAAAGCTTGGGATTGATATTTATACGATTCGTAATGATATCAATTTCGTTATGCCGGTAATTTCAAGCGATAATAACAAAAAAAAGGGGAGCAATGATACAACCACCAGTGACTCAAAGCGACCGGTTTTTCAGCTGACCGTTCCGATTTACGAAAAGATTCCTCAGATCTTTAATGATTTGTTCCCAAGCAGCGCCATCGGCAGCGACGGCTACGTAGATCAAAGCCAGATCGTATACAAGGCGGATACCTCTTCCGACGAGGTGGACGGGCACTATGCATTGTTCTTTACCGCATACAATTACCTTTGTGACGACAGCACCAGTGAGCTTGAGGAGCTCAAATCACTGATCGCAGAGGCAGCTGACAGAATGACCAAGCTCATCTTAAAGGATGACCACTACTATATTGAAGATGCCACAGGCAAGTCCACCCAGTGGTCCAGATGGCTGGCAAAATACTTCAACGACAGAACGGCCCTGATGGAAGAACAGCCATTGTGGAATGTGAAGGTCGGTGTAGATGAAAACGGCGACGATGCATTATCCTACGGTTATGAGGACGGCCCGCTGAATGCGTTGGAAGTGATGAGCGTTCTCAAGACGGCCATGACCGTAACTGCGGAGGCTTATCCGGAAGATCAGGAGCTGTTCAGCAAAGCGTACGATCTAACCTTTGACGCAGCCGGATACAGCAAGGAGGAACCATATGTAAACGGCAAGGGCTATATTGACATGGCATTGGAATATATTGAACGAAGGCTGGTGCGTCAGGCAACCAACGCGTACAATATTAATGACAACAACGTAGCAAGCCCCGATGCGTATGATGGAGACGTGGAGGATGATTCCAATACTAATGGTACGCTGCACAACGACTGGACGCAATACATCAACTATTCGGACGAGGAACTGGGTTGGTTCCCGGTATATGAACTGATTCTTCAGGAAAAAGATCCTGAGCGGCTTGCTCAGATCGTGAGCGCGTATGACCAGTGGTATGCCAATGAAGTTCGTGAGGAGAATCCCTTCTACACCTTCCTCTATCAGCTTGCGCATCCCACGGACAATACCGTAGATCTGCAGTCATCAGTAAGATATTTGTATCGGATGCCTCAGTATCGGATCACATTCATGACGCCCAATGCCCGGCAGGACGTGTTCTACATTGAGCCCGGAGACAGAGATGACGTAGCCCAGACCAATTATGCGCTGCCATTGGATGAAACCAGGATTCATAAGAACAACTCAAATCCGTTTACACTGGAGGAAGAAAGTTATAGCAAAGAATCAAACTACAACTACAATACCGGCTCAATGGACAGCGGTACGGTGTTTACACTTTCCTATTGGCTGGGACGTTACTTTGACATGATAGAAGAATAGAAATGCCTGTTCCGATAAACGCGAAAGCCGTCAGATGCTAATCTGTACGGCTTTCGTTGTTTTATTTGCGGGTACTCCCTCGCTGGAAGTGGAAAAATGAGGCACCATTATGCGATGGATGCTGCAAAAATCGCTTTTATCGAGCTTGACAACATGGCATCAAATTCCTCATCCGTCTGCTGAGCCGTCAGGCCTTGGGACAGGGCGCGGGAAAAGCTGGCGATCAATCCTTGATTTCGAGATAACTTTTCGTTCGCTTCGATCTGGGTGTACCCTCCGGACAATGCCACAACCCGTGCAATATGAGGTTCGGTCATTAAGTCACTGAAGAAATTGTCTACTGTAGGGATGGATAGCTTCAGCATAATTTTTTCGTCTTGCCGGAGGCCGGACAATTGGTTCAATAGTTCTTCCTTCAATATTTTTTCGGATTCTTCCTTATCAGCGCTGTGAATATCTACCTCGGGTTCAATGATTGGAACCAGTCCGGCTTCAATGATCCGTTTGCCGATTTCGAATTGCTGCGCAACCACGTTTTTGATTCCTTCGCTGTTGGCATCTTTGATAACAGAGCGCATCTTGGTCCCGAAAATGTTCTTTTGGGCGGCACGCTTTAAAAGATGATCCAAATCCGGTATGGGCTTCATCAGCTGAACCCCATTCTCAAGAGCAGCGAGTCCTTTGTCAACCTTTAAAAAAGGAACGATGCCTTTCTTCTTCCAAAGGTAATCCGCAGTAAATTCATCATGAATGGTGCGATCCATCGTGTTCTCAAATAAAATGGCTCCCAGAATATACTCGGAAGTAAACGCAGGACTTGTTATGATCCGTGTTCTCATGTCATGCACTAAACTGAACATTTCTTCTTCATTAGAATAGCTGTCTTCCCTAATTCCATATTGAAGGAGTGCTTTTGGAGTACTCCCGCCGCTCTGATCCAGCGCAGCGATAAAACCTTTTCCTGTATGGATTCGATCCATTTGCAACTGATTCATTGAATTCTCCTTTCACCGTAAACCAAATGACATTTTAAATTTATTGATTCTAATACAATTACATTCCTACATCATTCGTTCCCAGTTTAAGAAAAATATAACATCTTTCTTTCGCATAAATTCAATAAAAATGCTATCATGGTGCTGATCATGGGGGAAATCCGGCATCGGGGCTGCGTCAGATGGAACAAGTTGCTGGTGACGCAGGAATTCGGTTCAACTATACGCCAGAAAGAATTATCTTACCAGAAAGGGAATTTTATCAGATGTCATATCGAAATATGGACGGCGTTTGGCCGACAGGCTTAGCTATAATTTTGCCTATAAAAGGTTTCAGGTAAACGATAATTGCAATGGCTGCGAAATCTGTGAGAAAGTTTGCCCAGTTAAAAATATTTATGTTGATAATTTGAAGGAAATTATAGAAGCCAATCATCAGGAGAGGTGACGGAAGTTTGCTTACATCGTCAGATCCTTTTGTTTAAGATGCTCTCTTCCCCACTTATTCATTTCGTCTAAAATTGGTTTTAAGGATTCACCAAGCACCGAAAGTGAATATTCCACCCTGGGTGGTACTTCCGGATAAACTTTTCTGCAAATGATTCCGTCGGCCTCAAGCTGTCGCAGCTGTTGCGTCAGCATCTTCTGGCTGATTCCATCGATTCCCTTGTGCATTTCGTTAAATCTCAATGTGCCTTGATTGAACAGATTTCTAAGAATCAGAACCTTCCATTTATGGCCGATCAAGTTGACTGTATGCTCAATAGGGCATGATTTATCACATGGCATTTGTATCACTCCTGTCATTTACAATACTTACTATTTTGTTAGTATAGCACAAAATAGTGCCTTCTTGCGAAAAGTTTGCAGCAGCATTATAGTGAAAATACAGCGGCAACATTTTTAATTCATTTATTTGGTTTTAAATTGTTTAGGATAGCTGAATACTATAACTTGAATTGATAGGAGTGATCAAAATGAAAAAAATGAATATTAGCAGTATTCTTGATTTTACATCTGAAAAAAGTACGCGCAAGGCAATCTTCAAAGAAGGCAGACTGGATACAGGACTTTTACTTTATGCACCGGGACAAACAACACCTGTCCATAAGCACGCTGATCTTGATGAAGTATTTTATGTGATTTCCGGTGAAGGAATAATCACGATCAACGACGAGAAAGTACCAGTGAAAGAAAATGATATCATTTTTTCGCCGATGGAAGAGACCCATGGATTTTATAATAACAGTTCTGAAAATTGGGTTGTACTGCAGATTAAAATTGAACATTAAGTAAGCGTAATTGATCTTACGAGTAAGAATGAAACCATATCTGTAATATTTGAGAGCGAATAGAGGAGGGATTGATCCATGTTTACAAGAATCGATCATGTTGCATTCTCAGTGAAAGACAGAGAAAAGTCCATCGAATTCTATGAAAAAAACTTTGGGTTTGAAAAATACTACGAACATGATGTCCCTGGGGTACAAAATCTTGAAAAGGTTGTATATTTAAAGCTGGGCGATACTGTGTTAGAGTTTGAACACTGGACCAATGACAAAGAGAACAGGGGATATCACTTCTGTCTGATTAGTGATGACTTTGATTCAGATTATCAAAAGCTGAAAAGTGCCGGAATACCAGTTGTAACCGAACCACACATTCCAGAGCCCAGAGCGCCCCATGAAGCAGGCTGGAAGAGAGTCGTATTTCGAGGACCTGACAGTGAACTGATCGAATTTCGAGGAAGATAAAAGTATACTAATGGTATACTTTTTTGAACCCGCATAATGAACCGGGATACCGGAACCGTTGGCGGTTGGATTAAAGTGGCGTCAGCCACTTTTTTCTTTTCCACTTTTCTTATTTTGTCAAGTGTAGTAAGCTCAATATATTGAAATATTAAAAATAAAAATAAAAGTGCATATGACGAATGCATTAGAAAGGTTCACCCATGGGACATATTACAAGTAAAGACGCCTATAAAAATCTGGAAGAACGAATCAATTGGTTCACCCAGGGTGCTCCGCCGTCGGACAGCCTATATAAAATCTTGCAGGTGCTTTATACAGAACCTGAGGCCAGGTGGGTAGCGCTTTTGCCGGTCAGGCCTTTTACTGCGAAAAAAGCAGCGCAAATCTGGAAGATCAGTGAAGGAAAAGCGGAAGCTTTTCTGGAGCATCTTTGTGAGAAAGCATTGCTTGTGGATTCCTATTATAACGGAGTACGCCAGTTTGTGATGCCGCCGCCCATGGCAGGGTTTATTGAATTCGCATTGATGCGCACTAGAGGCGACATTGATCAGAAGTATTTAAGTGAATTATACTTTCAATACATGAATGTGGAAGAAGATTTTGTGAAGGACTTATTTTTTTCAACAGAGACCCATCTTGGGCGGGTTTATGTGCAGGAGCCAGTTCTGACAAATGAAAACACGATTCATATTTTGGACTATGAAAGAGCCAGTCATATCATTGAGGAAGCCACCCATATCGGACTTGGAACCTGCTATTGCAGGCATAAGATGCTGCATGCAGGTCATCCGTGCGAAATCGATGCCCCTTTGGATGTTTGCCTCACTCTCGGCAATGTGGCCCGCTCTCTTGCAGAAAATGGGCAGCATGCGAGATTAATTGACAAGAAAGAAGCTATGGATGTATTAGAACGTTCCTACGGGTCCAACCTGGTGCAAATCGGCGAGAATGTTCGTGAAGCCCCCGCATTTATATGCAATTGCTGCGGATGCTGCTGCGAAGCCTTGCAGGCAGCAAGAAAATTCAGCCCGATGCAGCCGGTGGCAACCACAAACTATATCCCTAAAATCTCGCATGAATGTGTGGGCTGCGGCAAATGTGAAAAGGTATGTCCGGTTTTGGCTATTTCTATGGAAAACCGCAAAGAGGGCAGGACGCTTGCTCAAGTTGATCAAGAAGTATGCCTTGGCTGTGGTGTCTGTGTGCGGAGTTGTCCGAAAAAGGCCATTGTTCTTGAGAGAAGGGAGATACAGGTCATTACACCGGTGAATAGTACCCATCGATTTGTATTGCAGGCCATCGAAAAAGGTACACTCCAAAATCTCATATTTGATAACCAGGCATTTGCAAATCACCGTGCTATGGCGGCATTCCTTGGCGTTATTTTGAAATTGCCGCCGCTCAAGCAGGTACTTGCCAGTAAACAGTTTCAATCCATATATTTGGATAAACTGTTATCAAGTAAAAAGTGATCAGCGTTTGCAGCTCAAAAACCGGGTCAGAATTCCAATAAAATTCAAGGTTTATCAAGAAGCAGAGCGGCAGATGCATCAAAATTTTAGGATACATTAAGAGGAAGAGGTGAAGAATGCCAAAAGCCAGAAAGATGCTAAGTGACTGGAAAGCACCATATATTCAGTCTCTTATGAAATTAATTGAAACTCAAAGCAAAGAAACGCTTGCCCACTGGGTAGTAGATTATGCGGAGCAGGTACTTCTGCCCATTTGGATGGAGAACGGTTATCAGGGTGATCAAAGGCCCAGAGCCGCATTGAATGCCGCCCGTGAGTGGTTGGCCGGCAACATAAAATTACCCCAGGCAAAAGCGGCAATATTGGAATGTCATGCTGCTGCCCGGGATTCAGAAGGAAACCCTGCTGCACAGGCGGCTGCCAGAGCAATCGGACAAAGTGCATCGACGATCCATTCTGCACGGCACTGTATCGGGCTTGCGTTTTATGGAGCGCTTGCAGTTGCCTACGATAGACTTGGGATCGCAACGCCCTGGAATGAAATTGAACAATATGCCGCAGAAGAGTGCAGGCGCATGGAATCTGCCCTGAGAGCTATTGCAGTGGAAGGTGAGCAAAAACCGGCTAAAATTCATTGGAAGTGTTAGGGATTGGAGCTAAATTTGGGATGGAATGGATACAGGCAAAAACAATATTATCGGGCTATGCAGAAAACAACAATTGGTTTGGAGTCAATTATAACATGAATCTCTATAAGGGTTGCAATCATGGGTGTATTTACTGTGACAGCCGAAGTGACTGCTATCGGGTTGACAATTTTGATCGGGTCAAAGCAAAGGAAAATGTACTCCCGATCCTTGAGCGGGAGCTTCGCTCCAAACGGAAAACCGGTGTTGTGGGCACGGGTGCCATGAGTGATCCATACAACCCTTATGAAAAAAAGCATCAGCTGACAAAAGGTGCCTTGGAATTAATCAACCGCTATGGATTCGGTGCCTCCATCGCCACAAAGAGTGATTTGATTGTACGGGATATTGATCTTCTGAAGAGGATTGCGGAGCATTCACCGGTACTCGTAAAAATGACAGTTACAACTGCGGACGATACTTTATGCAGGATCATTGAGCCAAATGTATCGCCGTCCTCTCATCGGCTGAAGGCAATCCGAAGGTTGTCTTTAGAAGGAATTTTCGCAGGAATCCTGATGATGCCAATTCTTCCGTTTCTTGAGGATACAGAGGATAATATACAATCAATTATTGATCTGGCCTATCAAAGCGGAGCAAGATTTATTTATCCTGCATTTGGCATGACATTGAGACAAAATCAAAGGGATTGGTATTACGACAAACTGGATCAATTGTTTCCCGGGCTGAAAGAAAAATATCTTGCTGCCTATGGAAACAAATATGAATGCCATTCTCCTCGGGCGAAGGTGCTCTGGCGCAGCTTTCGGAGCCGCTGCGATCATTATGGAATTCTCTATCGGATGGAGGACATCATAAAGGGTTACAAGGAAGCATATCAGGTTGACCAGATCTCGTTATTTTAGACTTTATGAGAAATTGCGAAAACACTACATGAAAAAGAAAGGCTTCAGCATGATCGTATTCGTATTATTCGCAAAGGAGAACGCCGAAATTGAAAAAAATTCTTGTCATTGACGATGAGCCTGCAATCCGAGATCTGATCGAATTGGTACTGCGGCGAGAAAACTATCAGGTGAAAACTGCTGAAAATGGTGCAGCTGGCCTCATGGAAGTCAGCTCGTTTCAACCGGATTTGGTTTTGCTGGATTTGATGCTGCCGGACTATTCGGGCTATGACCTTTGCCGGGAAATCTTAAAAAAATCTGCAATTCCTGTGATCATGGTGTCTGCGAAGAACGAAACTATCGATAAAGTGCTGGGACTGGAACTTGGCGCAGAAGATTATCTGACAAAGCCTTTTGACAATAGAGAACTCTTAGCCAGAATTAAAGTTGTGCTGAGAAGATATGAACAGAATGATACGATAGGCAGCAACGAAACAGCCCCCATCAAAAGCGGAGAACTGGAAATTGATTTTGAAACGAAACAGGTACGGAAGGGCGGAAAGGCAGTTTTGCTGACGGCAAAAGAATTTAAGATTCTTGATGTGCTATTGAAACGACCGAAAAAAGTATTTACGAGGGAGGAACTTCTGGACCTGATATGGGGATACGACTATTTGGGTGACAGCAGAAGTGTCGATATGACCATTATGCGGCTCAGAAAGAAGCTGGAAGACGATTCCGAAAATCCGAGGTATATCAGGACGGTCTATGGTTTCGGTTATCAATTCGGAGGTGACGCTGATTGAAGTATGCAACCCGGCTCTTGCTTACGATTCTTTTTTTCTCCATAATATCCTTCTCTATTATGATTCTATGGGTCAGCAAAGCAATAGAACACGATAGTTTTACAACAATCGAGAAACAGATGATGGAGAAGGCAGATCTTTGCGAACTGTCAATTCGGGAAATCCTTGCGCGCCATGATAAAGAAACGACGAAAGCAGATCCTTCTGCAGTGGTAAAAGATGTGCTCAGTGTATTGAAAGCGTCGGGATCTGAAGTAAGAATCTACGATGATAGACTCAATCTGTTAGGGCTTGCGGAAAACGGGATCATCAGGTACAATGGCACGCCCCGAATTTATAATGAGAACCTTGTGAACGCTCTAAAGGGGAACTATGCTTACACTGTAACAAATCAGCACCTGATTTATTTTGCAATACCGATTCAGGATAAATATTATCAAACAGCCTATGTTTTCGAGATTGTGGAGGACATCTCTTACTTTTACGATATCCTGGATACGATCAGGACCATATTCATCATTGGTGCAGGTGGTTTCCTTATTCTCATCACCCTTTCCGGTTTATACATTGCCCGAAAAACAACAGAACCCATCAAGTATCTCCTCAGTGCAACAGAAAAGTTTTCGAGGCAGCAATTTGATCCGGTTGAGCTTAACAGAAAAGACGAGCTGGGAATGCTGGCCGCAGGATTAAATCTGATGGGCATGAAATTAAATGAGTATATCAAATATCAGAAGCAGTTTGTTTCCAATGTATCTCATGAGCTGAAAACACCGCTGGCTGCAATTCGGGGGTTTTCTCAGTATTTATATGAGGGGGAAACTGAGGAACAGGATTTAAAAAAGATCTCTTTTCATCTGATCAATGAATCGGACCGCCTAACAAGGCTCATCAATGAGCTTTTAATTCTTTCCCAGTTCGATAACGCGACGCCGGATCTCAATGCTGGCAAGGAGGACCTCTCGGAGTTAACAGGTTGTGTAATTCATGAAATGAAGGCAAGTGCCGAAAAAAGAGGGATCTCAATCAAAGCGGATCTGACAACTGGGGTTTGGGTGAATGTAAACAAAACTCTGATGTCACATGCAATCGCAAATATTTTAGAGAATGCAATCAAATACTCTCATGCAGAAGGGCATATCAGCGTTGAGACCTATTTAGATTCTGCTACCGCTGTGATAAAAATCAGCGATCAGGGCATTGGGATCAAAGAGAGTGAACTTGCTTTGGTTCAGGAGCGATTTTACCGTGCTGGAAATTCAAATCTTGTGAGTGGTTCCGGACTTGGGCTTTCTCTTTGCAGAGAGATTGTTCAAAAGTTTGGTGGGCAATTATTGATCGAAAGCAAATTGGGTGACGGCACCAGTGTTTCAATTCTCCTTCCTCTCGCGTAATGTTACAAGAATGATACAAGTTTGCTATTACTCTAATAAAAACATTGTCTATAATGATCTTGTAACAACGACAAACACGAGAATTGTTAAAGGAGGAACTGCAATGAAAGTTTTTGGAAAAATTGTCATTATGACGATCATTTTATCAGTTTGCGCAATGGCTTTTGCTGGCTGCAGTAAGAGTGAGATAAAAGTGCCTGGCGACAACCAATCCATCGATGGTTCAGAGGAAAATACCACCAATGGCGGAATTATCAAAGAAGGCACCATCGAAAAGGACGGAAATGTTATTTTAAAGCAGCTGGCCTTCGTTTATCAGGGGAATACCATAGCCATCTCAGATATTGCCGATGATCAAAAAATGGAAAACATGCTGGGAAAAGCGGATGAGATTAAAACCCACACGTATTCTCAGGATGACGGTCTCAACATGGATCAGCTCAATGGAAAGACAGAGAAGCAGTATCTGTATCCCGGGCTTGTAATCAAAACCCTTGATATGGCAGAAAATAATCAACCATGGATTTTTCAAATTGAGATTAGTGACCCCAATTACCCTACTGTAAGAAATATTAAAGTCGGAGATACCTTCGAAAAGCTGCAGGAGGCGTATCCTGAAGGGAATTTGACAGGCGGAGAATTGACGGACGAAGAGGATGATTTTCGGTATGAACCGGTGAATTATGTAGATGTAATGACGTTTCATATCAAGGATAAAAAGGTGGAGAGCATCCGGATTTATACAATGGTCGATTGATCAGGAGGCAGGAGAGACAGTCTCGCAATGTTTAATTGCGGGACTGTTTTCATGTGATCTGATGCGTCCGCAAGGGCTGTCCCAGCATAGAATGGCCAGCCGTAGGCAAGTCAGAACTTGAAAAAAGCGATTGAAAAGATTAACTGAAATTGGATAATATTGTAGATATTGAGAAGTGTATCTCCTTGATTTCATTTCATGAATGTGGAGGGGTACTTCTTTTTTATGTAGAAAAAGAACGATTATTTGCCGTTTCCTGATTACATTTTTCAAGAATCCAGAACGGAAACGAAGAAAAAGCAGAGAAATCTGTCTTTTCCTGTTAGATATCCTCATATCGCCAGGAAATATGCAAAAACACTCAACTTAGGGCAAAAAACACGTGGAATTTGTAGGACTGATTCGGTTGAATCATAAGTTTTGATGGTGGTATTATAAAAACAACTTTTATAAAATTGTTTTAAAAAAGTGATTCCATAAACTAACCACGTGAAAAAGTACAGAAAGACTAACTATTAAAAGTCAAGCTCAAAAAAGAAAAAGTTAGATGAATTGTAGAATTGCAATTCGGAGAAAAGAGCACCTTGATAATTGCATGAC